>CAZNWT010000052.1:0-30918 GCA_964576795.1 uncultured Victivallales bacterium | reverse complement strand
AACCACGCTGGTTTTCTGCCCCACTCCTGCTATTCTACCCCGTGAACGGTTACTGTAGTTGAAACCCGCTTTTTTTAGACTTACACACATACATACTCAAAACTGGGTACCCGCATTGCACAACCGCGTCGGGACGCCACGGTCCACCTGGTGGCGAAGAATACGTTGCGAACGCGGGCTGAGCGTAAGGTGGATGCCGGCCTCTGGACGGCGTTGAGCAAGAGAGAGAGCCTGAAGGGTGGCTGGCAAAAAAAGGCGCTGTTACTTTCGTAACAGCGCCCTTTGTGCTCACGTGTTGTTTGGGTGTGTTCTATTTCTCTTCAATAATGAGTAGGGGCTGTCCTTTCTCGACGGCGTCGCCGTGGTCGGCGAGGAACTTGATGACTTTGCAGTTGCAAGGCGCTTTGATCTGGTTGAAGAGTTTCATGGCTTCAACAATACAGACAGGCTGTCCCTTTTTTACCGTTTGACCGACTTCGGAGAACTTGGGTTCGCTTGGGCCTGCCGAGCGGTAGAACGTTCCGTTGAGTGGTGCGTCAATGGTGGAGCCTTCAATGGCGGCCTCTTCAGCGGGCTTTGTTGCTTCAACAACCGTCTCTGCAACGGTTACTGCTTCAGTGGCGGCTTGTGCGGCGGCATCAACGGTGGCCTGTGATGCTGCAATGCCTGCGCCTTTGAGGCTTAAGGTTAGGTCGTTGCGTCGAATCGTGAACTCATTCAGATTCAATGCGGCGACCTTATTCGCCAGAGCGGAGAGTTCCTTGTAATCCGTATCGCTCAGGAATGCTTTTGCCGGAGCCGAGCTTTTTTCGGGAGCGGGTGGGGGGGCATCCCCTTTGCGCCGTTCAAGATCCGCAGGAGCGGAGGGCCGTTCTTCAGTGGGTAGGGCACGCCACTTGAAATAGTCCAGCGCCACTTCCGGGAAGAGGCCGTAAGAAATGATGTCCTCTTCTGCTTGGATGAACTCGGGAGGAATATCATCCGTTATGCTGGGAAGCATTGGCTTGAGTAGATCTGCTGGGCGGCAGGTAACGGCTTTTTCTTTGCCCAGAATCTTTTTCTTGAGCTTGGCATTCATCGGTGCTGGCGAGTGGCCGTAGAGTCCACGAGCGTAGTTGCGCGTTTCTTCTGTGATCATGGAGTAGCGTTTGCCGGATAGGACGTTAAGGACTGCCTGCACGCCCACAATCTGACTTGTGGGAGTGACGAGTGGCGGATAGCCCATATCGGCCCGTGCTTTCGGAAGTTCTTCAAGCACTTCGGGAAGACGATCCAGAGCACCTTGCTGATCGAGCTGCGAGCGCAGGTTGGATATCATTCCACCGGGAATGTGATGTATCAGAATTTCTGGATCAATTGAGTTGATCGGCTGGCTTACAAGATTACGCTTGGGCGCCAGTGCTTCGAAGTACTTATTGATCTTGCGTAGGCATTCGATGTCGAGATTGGCGTGATAGTCCGTTTCGTCAAAGATTGCCAGCATGGTTTCAACGGGAGGCTGCGACGAGGATCCCGACATGACAGAGATGGCGCAATCAATTGCCCCTGCGCCTGCCCGGACGCCCTCTACATAGGTGGCCGTGGCCATACCGCTCGTGGCATGTGAATGAATCTGAATGGGAACTCCAACCTCCCGCACGAGTGCCGAAACAAGTCTCTCGGCTGCAATCGGTGTGAGAATGCCTGCCATATCCTTGATGACGAGGGAGTCAATTCCCATGGCTTTCTGCTCATTTGCAACGCGCACATATTCAGCGACCGTGTGTACAGGGCTGATTGTGTATGCGAGTGTGCCCTGAGCATGTCCGCCGTGCCGCTTGACCGATTTGATTGCCTGTTCGAGGTTGCGAGTGTCATTCAGCGCATCAAAGATGCGGAAAATGTCGATACCGTTCTGGCAGGCCAGTTCGACGAAACGATCAAGAAGATCGTCGGGATAGTTTTTGTAGCCAAGCACATTTTGTCCGCGGAGCAACATCTGTAACGGTGTTTTCTTTGCTTGGGCTTTGATTTGACGAAGGCGTTCCCATGGATTTTCGCGTAGAAAGCGAAGACAAACATCGAAGGTTGCGCCTCCCCACACTTCGAGTGAGTAGTAGCCAGCGTTGTCGATGGTGTCGATGATGCCCAAGATGTCCTTGGTGCGCATCCGGGTTGCCCAGAGGGATTGATGTGCATCACGTAGGGTTGTGTCGGTAATGCGCAGTGGAATTCGTTCTGTCTTCTTGGCCGGCGTTGGTGTTGAAACACTGACCTTTACGATTACTTTTTTTGCTACAGGTTTCACCGTGTTTTTTTTGGCTATGGTTTTCTTTGTTCTCTTCTTGACTGCTTTAGCTTGGACAGGCGCCTTTTTTGCGGCTGGTTTTGTTTTCTTAGTCGTCTTCGTGGGCTTTTTCTTTGCTGGCATCATAACCTCTTTTGCAGGTTGTGGTTGTTGAATAAATGCGGGTGCGCTTTGCGCGTTAGGATCGAGGGTGTTTATAGCGTCCGATCTTTGCAAATTTATTGAACCGTTGGTCAGTGAGTCGTTTTGCTGAGCGTCGTTTCAGTTGTTTGATGTGGCGCACGATGGCTTCCTGCGTGGCAGCAATTGTGGCCTTGGGGTCGCGATGCGCGCCTCCCGCGGGTTCGTCAATGATTTCGTCGATCACCCCTAGTTCGAGCAGAGAGTCGGTTGTGACCTTGAGCGCGTCTGCGGCATCGGGTGCTTTAGCTGCATCGCGCCAGAGAATGGCAGCGCAGCCTTCAGGTGGAATGACGGAGTATACGGCATAGCGCAGCATCAGAATGACATCACCGACCGCGATCCCCAACGCGCCCCCGCTGCCACCCTCGCCAGTGATGACGACAATGATGGGGACTTCCAGCGTGGCCATTTCCGTTAGGTTTCGTGCGATGGCTTCTGCCTGACCGCGTTCTTCTGCCTCGCGACCGGGATAGGCGGCGGGGGTATCGACCATACACACTACGGGGAGACCATAGCGTTCCGCCAGTTTCATAAGGCGCAACGCTTTTCGGTACCCTTCCGGGTTAGGCATGCCGAAATTGCTAATGACTTTTTCTTCCACGGTGCGACCTTTGACCATTCCTATGAGCATACAGCGTTCGCCGTCAATGGTGGCAAAGCCGCCGATCATTGCTTTGTCATCGCCTTGGTGGCGGTCGCCATGCAGTTCGAGGAATTCACTGCACATGCCTTCAATGAAGTCACGCAGGAGAGGGCGCTCGGGATGCCGGGCAATCTGAACGGTATCCCAGGGGGAGAGCTTGGAATAGACTTTCTTCGTAACGCTTTTAGCTTTCCGTTTTAGGTTACTAAGTTCCGTTTTACGTTTGGGACTCTTGCTGATGTCGAGCTCTGAGAGCTCGGTAATTCGCTTTTCTAATTCGGCAATTTCTTTTTCAAAATCAAGGCTCATCGTAAGTTCCTGGGGTTAGGCTTTCTTGCGGCTACAGTACATCAGGACATTGTGGAGGTAGTCCTTCATTTCGGAGCGATTCACGATGGCATCGAGGAATCCATGATCTAGCAGATATTCCGAGGTTTGGAAATCAGCAGGAAGTTTCTGTTTGATGGTTTGTTCAATGACGCGTCGTCCCGCGAAACCGATCATCGCTCCCGGTTCTGCAATGTTGATGTCGCCGACGGTGGCATAGCTTGCCGATACACCCCCAAACGTGGGATCGGTCATGACCGAGATGTATGGAACGTTAGCCTTATTAAGCTTCGCTATTCCTGCACAGGTTTTTGCCATTTGCATCAGCGAAATGATGCCTTCGTGCATTCTGGCCCCGCCTGAAGCTGAGAAGAGAATAAAGGGGCGCTTCATCCGTAAGGCATGCTCTGCGGCTAGAAGAATCTTTTCTCCCGTTCCGCTGGCGAGGCTGCCGCCGAGAAACCGGAAGTCCATAACGCCAAGCACAACACGTATTCCGTTGATGTTGCCACTGCCGGTGACGATGGCTTCATTCATGCCCGTCTTGGCCTTGGCCTCTGCGGCTTTATCTGCGTAGCTTCCTCTGCCGTCGACAAAGCCAAGGGGGTCTGTGGTTGAAATGTGACTGTTGAACTCGCGGAATGTTTCTGGATCAACAATCAGGTCGAGCCGTTCTTTGTAAGTCAGCCGATCATGATAGTTGCATTTTGGGCAAACCTTTAGATTGTTTTTACGCTCTTCTTCGAAAATGTGGGATTTGCACCCCTTGCAGACGACGAAGAGTCCTTTTGCATTATCTTTTGCATCCTTCTTGGAGGATGTTGTAAACCAACCCATAGTATAATCCCTTCCGTTGTGACTGCGGGCAAGTATCAATGAGCCCGCCTGTCTATATCAAGGAGAAAAGGTAAGGTTATTGCTGCTTGGCGCGCTCCCCCCTTGCCCGGTTACTGTGTTTGGTCAGGCTGCAGCACGGTTACTTTCTGTCGACCGTCCCCCTGAATCCCGGAAATAGCGGGGACAGGTGCCAGTGACCTTGCGGAAGACCCGGGAGAAATGAAGTGGGTCAGAGAAGCCTGCCTCTTGCGCCACCTCTGAGATCCGAAGGCGCGTGTCGCGCATTAGATTCTTAGCGTGCTCGATGCGTACCTGGCGCAGGTAGGCCATTGGACTCTGCCGCATTGCACAACCGAATACCCGGCCGAAATGGTGTACGCTGAGCCCGGCCGCATCGGCCACGTTGTGGAGTGATATATCCGGGTTGCTGATCTGGCGGTGCATGAATTCGAGTGCGCGCTCCACCGACCTCGGTAGCATGGCATCGCCACTGGATTTGTGCCCGCGAGCTTCGTCAAGCAGCAGGGCAAGCCAGTTGAGAATGGCCGCTTTCAAGCGGAGGCTGCTGGTGTGCCGACGCATCAGAAACTGGGTGGCCACGTCCTGGTAAGCACGGCACAGTCGGCCCCGCGCCTGTATGGGTATTGGCGGAATAGGCGGTTCGTTGACAAACGCATCAAAGCGCGTTTCACCTGCCACGTTGAATGCGCAGGCCCAGTATGCCACGCCCGGCTTCGTCTCGGAGGAGCAGCTCCCACGATGTGCCCACCCGGCTTGTACGTGGTTGTTCGGCAGGTGCCTGCGTATACCATCGTCTTCCCAATAATCGAATTCGCCCTCCACCTGGTAGATAATGCCGATGAGGGGTATGGGCTGGTTGCGACTCCGCGTGTGGCCGTACGCGGCATGGATCAGTTTCGGGCAGGGATCGCAGCTCACCCAATCCGTGATCTCCTCCAGCATGGCGCATGTTTTATCCATGTATCTGAACCTTCCTCCTATGGACACTTGGTCAATGATAACGCATCGTAGTCGCCATCAGCAAATGTTTCCGTGGTATCTTTGCGCAACAATAACGATATACATACATATGGAGCCTAAACCATGACTATGCAACTCCCCTCCTATGACCAGTACGAAGACAATGCGCGGTTAGCACTCGACACGCTGGCGATGAAACCCACAAAAGGGGTGCCCCACTGGCTCGTGCATGTGATGGATATTCCGCTGATAGAGGAGCTGGCGGGCGTCGCCCACGGCGACTATTACAAGAACCCGACGGAGGTCTATCTCAAGATGCAGTGGAATGCCGGTGCCAGCTTTATTGATCAGTTCATTCCGGAGAATCCGCTGAGCATGGGGCAGCACGGCTACGAAAGCGATCGGCGACGGGGTGCGACCACGGGGGCCGGCCAAATCGTCTTGGACGACATGCACATTGATTCGCCCGAAGCCGTAGTTGAGCATCTGGAGAAACACGTATTTCCGAGAATGGAGTTCTGTGTCGCCGAACACCCGGAAGGCTTGCCAAACGCCGATATTAACAGATTGATCAAAGACGAATGTCGCGTGCAGGATCTATTCGGAAAGAACATGCTCAAGGTGCCTTATGGCGAATATGGTCGTTTCCCGCATCTTCGATACGGTCAGTACGGCTACGAGAATTACTTCATGGCTTATGCCCTGTACCCGGAGGTACTGGAGAGGGACTTTCGGTTGCAAGCGGATGTGGCCGAGGTCCAAAATTACGCGCGCGTACAGGCCTTTGTTCGCGGAAACCTACCGCGCGTACTGCGCTTGGATCACGACATGGCCAGCTCACGCGGTACACTGGTCGACATCAAATCGCTGGACACCCTCTGGTTTCCACACTTCGCGCGCAGCATCAAACCCTACGTGGAGGCGGGTATTCGTCTGCTCTGGCATTGCGATGGGGCGCTGATGGAGATGGTTCCACGGCTTATCGAGGCGGGTGTCAGTGGTTTCCAGGGCTTTCAGTACGAAGACGGGATGGACTACGAGAAAATTTGCGCCATGACCGACCGCAATGGTGGCCCACTCATGATTTGGGCGGGGTGCTCGGTGACTAGGACACTGCCAATGGGAACAAAGCAGGATGTGATTAACGAGCTGCGGTTCCTTGTGGAGAAGGGACCGAAAGTCGGCCTTGTACTTGGCGGGAGCAGTTCGGTGGCCCCCAATACAAATCACGAGAACGTCAGAACATGGATTGAAGGTATGAAGTACTATGCCGAGTATGGGAGGAGAACAGCATGAAGAAGGCGATAGGAAAATAGAAACGTACCGCCCGTACATAGGATTGACGGCTGTATTTCGCGTAGTCTGCCAGCTTGAGATACCTCTCTCGTTTTGTTAATAGTTCTTTTCTCGTGGCACATTCGGTGATGAAACAGGAGCAAAATGGATCAACCTAAGGCCAACAAAAGTGCATCCCCAGAAGGCAACAGTGCTATTATCCCTATCCACAAGTTGGAGGAGGACTTTTACGATTGGGAGCAACGTCATGACGCCAAGTGTTTCGAATGCGAGTGCAGCAACCACGACCTTGTTTTCATTGGCGACTCGTTAACACATTTCTTTGAGGGCCACCCTGATTATCCTGGACGAGGCGAAGACGTATGGACGCAGTTCTATGCGCCCCGTAGTGCCCTCAACCTCGGGTTTGGTTGGGATCGCACCCAAAACGTTCTGTGGCGACTTGGACATGGAGAGTTTGCGGGCCAAACGCCCCGCTTGGTTGTGATCTTGATCGGCACCAACAACTTGACGGGCACTGACAATGCTCGTACCAACACCTCCATCGAGATTGTCGAGGGCATACAAGCCGTTTGTCGACACATTAGAGAGGCATCACCGAATAGCCACATTCTCCTTATGGGCCTCTTCCCCCGTAGCGAAGCGGGGAGCCCTTTGCGCAACGAAGTCCGTGAAATCAACAACATGCTGCAATCTATGTATGAAGACCATCAGTTGATTGAATTCCTAGACATTGGCAACCGTTTTCTTTCCGATGACGATTCAATATCAACGGATATCATGAACGATGGCGTACATCTGACGAAAAAGGGATACCAGATCTGGAGCGAGGCACTCGACCCCGTGATCAGCAACGTGTTTGGCGCGATCAACGTTTTGCGAGCAGAAGCCACGCTGATGTCATGACGGCGAGGGGCCCCCATTGTGTTGTCTCGGAAAGGGCGGTCTGCAGTCCCTTCAGGATGGGGTCCTCTGTGCCCCCGGTAACTGCCTGCTGGTAGGCGTTTTGTACCGCTTCAAGATTGGTCTGTTGGATATGTGCCTCTAGGGCTGCGTGCTTACGGTGCCACGCGGGCGTTTTGTGTGCGAGGTGTTCGGCGAGCGCTTGGTGGGGCGAGGTGCTGCTGTACGCTTTGAGAACCCATTCATTACTGATGCCCAGATAGTGGCAAAGCACGTCCATCAGTTCGTAGCGGTCCTCACGCGTTGAAAGTGAATTCAGCATGCGAAAAAGTTGCGGCATGTGATCCGTGTTGCCTAGGCGCAACAGCGCACGACAGGAGGAGGATACGAGGTGCTGGCTCTGCTGCAGGTTCGTGTCTGTGACGAGGTTGGCCAGAGCCGGCGCCACGGATGCGTCCCCCAGTTTGCCCAGTGCACGCGCTGCCATGGCGCGCACACGGACGGCGTGCGTTGGGGCAAGCTGCTTGACTAGCTCGTCGCGGGCGGGGGCATAGGCCAGCTCACCCAGTGCCCACGCAATATGGTCGGCGACAGATCTGCGGTTTTCGTCGCGCAACATTTCGAGCAGCTTGTCGCCGGCGAGTGCCGATTGCATCTGCGCCAATCCTCGAATGGCTGCGACACGCACGTCATAGGAGGGGTCATCCAGCAGTTCGACGAGCGCGTCGAGCACCATGGGGCTGGCCTGCTGCCCCAGCCAGTTCGCCGTGTGCATCCGCTTTGCCTCGTCTTCGTGGTAGACGTTGCGCTGTGCGAAGGTGACACGCAACGGGCTGGTCGATAGCGCCAGGAAGAAGTCGGTTACATCGAAGTAGGGCCGTGTGTTGGGAATCCTCCGCAGCTGAAGCAGGATCGCGGTTGATCCCAGTACGCCGGTGACCATGAGGTAGGCCTTGATTATGTCGATCGTGAACCACCCCCCAAGCCCCTCTGCCATGCCCATGGGAATGGCGACATCTTGAAGCAGAAAGCCAGCAATCAGCGCAAACAGTGACGCCACGCCCATGGTTGCTGCCTGAAACAGGTTCATCGCTTCGATTGAATCTTTCCGACGGACCATGGCATGTTGGATTGAGGTCATGGCGATGCCGGTTCCGGCCCCCAGTGCGCCACCGACCAAGCCATGCGTGAGCAGTACGACCAGCGATACCCACTCCTTGGGGGTGAATGCGGCATGGGCATCAAAGGGGCTGAGCAGCACGTGAAACGGAAGAAACAGTATCGCCAGGTAAAGCAACCCCTTCAGCATGGGCTTGAATCCGAGCTGATCGGCAATATGCCCCCAGAGCAGCAAGGAAAGGGCGCCGCCGAGTGTCGCGGCGAACAGCATCCAACTGACCACATTACTCGGGACGTTGAGCATCTGCTTCAGGTAGAGCGGATAGAGTGGGAGTCCCATGACGACGAACAGGCACGATATCAACAGCGGAGACCGCAGCAGGCGGGATGTCTTCATCACAGCGAGCACCCGCTTCACCTGGATGCCACTGAGAGGCTTTTCGTCACGATTGCTGATTTCCGGAATACGACGGACCCAAAACAGGTTGTTGATCATGCCGGCAGCCGCGAGCATGAGCAGGGCTTTGAATTGCCACTCCGTGATGTGAGCGCCCACGAACAGCGGAATCAGGCCACAGATCAGTGCCGAGACGCTTGTGAACGAGAAGCGCATCCGGGCGAAGAAGCGGCCTCGATCTCCGTTGGTGGTGATATCTTTGAGCAGGGGTTGCCACACGGCCCCTGCGCCAATGCGTTGCGTCGCTGCGTAGCCGACCATGATCGCGAGGTACAACGGAAAGCTCAGGTGCGAAGCGGGAATCGCACACAGAAGCACGATACACACCAGTCGAGCGGCGGCGGTGGCGGTCAATACCTGCACCATGCCGATGCGTCGGATGTTCTCAAGAAACGCGAGGCGTAGCAAGCCAACGAGCGGCATGGCTGCCAGCACGTAGGCAATACGTTTCGGCGTGAACCCCAGCACATCGTTGGCGTAGAGCATCATTATTACGCCCTGCATGATAAAATTGATGCCGCCCATGAAGAGGTTTGCCAGTAGTGCGCTACGCTGCCCGAGTGCGCGCTGTGCTGCCGTCAGACTGTTGTTTCTTTTCTCTATAGACATCCGGGGAGTCTTTCGCAGGGCGGTGCGGGGAGTAAAGCAGAAACTGGCTGAATGCGCCCCTACTTGCCCTCGGTGTCGAGCCGTTTGCGGTATTGTTTGATACCTCGTTCCATGACGGATAGTGTAACGATTTTCAATCGTGTCATTCGCATGGCTCTTGCTGTAGTACGTGACAGTGTTGCGCGTTGTAGTGCGTTATTGCATGACGGATTCCCGGCCGTCAGGCGGGGTGGTTGTGGAGGGGCGACGGACCAGACGCAGTATGGGGCTACAACTACGGGGAAGACCAGACGCAGTCTGGGGGTACAACGCGGGGAATTGAGAATGTGTTTAGACCTTACCGTCGTCTGAAGTTTTGTGTGCCGCCGTGGAACATGCCTCGGAATGAGTAGCAGACTTCGAGTTCGTTTCGGCAATTGTACCAGCAGGCTTTACATGTGTTGGTGCGGTGCATCTCTTTCAAGCGGCTACAGAGCGTTTTGGCATCGTTCTTGAGGATATGGCCTACGGGGTGCGCTTGATCTTCCGGGCATTTTGAAACATTGCCCCTAGGGTCGATGTTCACCATGTAGCGTCCTGCGATACATCCAGGAACGCCCCCCGTCAGTGCCTGATCAAATTTCTCCAGCACGACGGGATTGGTCACGAAGTTTGGGTATTGGCGGTGCAGGTCCAGGAGTGTTTTTGAGACGGGTTTTGGATAGATGCGTTCCGTATCGCCTGTCTTCAGTGTTGAGTAGGCCTGCACGCGGAAGTTGCAGCCAATGTCTGTGGCAAGGTCTGCGAGTTTGGGGATGTCGTCCAGGTTGTCATGCATCAGCGTAATCATCATGTTGACCTGGGGGCGTTTTTTGATGCGGGCGTTCTGTAGCAGACGGAGGGCGTTTACGGCCTTATCAAATGCGCCCTCATGCCCGCGAGCGGCATCGTGTCGCGTAGCATCTGCGTAATCGAGGCTGACGCCGATTCCCCAGAGCCCCGCTTCGGCAAGATTTCGGGCCATTTCTGGTGTCACCAAAGAACCATTCGTGCTGATGAAAGGGAAGTGGTAGCGTCCAACGGCTCGAATAATGTCCGGCAAATCCTTGCGGAGTAACGGTTCGCCTCCTGTCATGCTCACAACCATGGTTCCCATGCGGGAGAGACGTTCAGCAGAGCGCTCAATTTCTTCAAGCGTCTGGTCCTTTTCTTCGCTTTTGTCTTTTTTCCAGACCGAGCAGAATGCGCAGCGGAAGTTGCAGGCGTCTGTCAGTTGCCATGAGCACCAGACAGGCTTGCGCATCATAAACGTCTTGAAGAGTCGAAACTGTTTTGTTCTGTTGCTGATTGGGTTTAGCTGTTGTGGTTTCAATGTTCGACTTTCTATTTAAGGGCCAAGGCGCGTTCGCGCCATATTTGAAATACGATGAGTGTCCAGAGTTTGTGTCCTTGAAAGGGTTGCCCAGACCGGAACGCCTCGATTGCTTTCTGAACAACGCTGAGGTCGTGGAATATTCCTTCCCGTCGAAGCCGGTCGACATTGAGATATTCGTCTATGAGTTGTGTCATTGCACGATTGTTGTTGGCGTCTATGGGTAGGCTTGTTCCGCGCTTTGGTTTAGTAAATAGGGTCTGAGGGATATAGCGATCATATAGCAGTCTGCGATTGATATATTTTCCGTACCGCTTGCGGAATTTCATGGAATCGGGAAGTTGGTTCGCAAATTGAAACACATCGGCATCAAGATAGGGGTTAACGGTGTGGAGAGAGTGGGCCATGCAGCTTCGCTCAAACTCTCTGTCCACGCAGTCGGTGCTGTATGTTGAATAGAGCGATTTCTGGATACGCCCTGAAAGGGGTACCCCTTTAAGGTCCATAAACGTACGATAGAAATTGCCCTCCTTCACGTCAACAGACATGCCCAGTAATGCTTGAATTTCGGTACTACTCCACTTGGTGAAGAAGGTCTCGAAAAAGGACCGGCCTCCAAGGTAGGTCATCAGCGGCATATTAGGGAACTTATCTTGTAATTGCGGCGATTCGAAGAGCTTTCTACTGGTGCTCATGAAAGCCTTGCGGAAGGGCCAGGGCATGTGCTTGTAGTATTTGTACACATACGCGAGGTCGAAGTTTCCGAAGAGAAAATCGGATGCTGCGCCTGTGAAGGTTACATCTGAATGCTGCTTCGCCAAGGCGGTTCCAAAAAAGGCCGTGCCCGCCCCGAGATCGGAGAAGGGCTCATCGTGGACATCGAAGAGCTTGAATGTGAGATCAAGAAAGTCCTGTTCTGTGAAAAGGTGGCTGTGATGTTCGACCCCGAGATGATCGGCAATTGCTTTTGCATGAGGTCTTTCGTCACAATTCTTGTCACCAAAGCCCACGACAAAGGTTGAGAGCTTTTTGGTGGTGACCTTTTTGAGTAGGGAAAGCACCAGTGCTGTATCGAGACCGCCTGTTACAAAGCATCCAATCGGTTCGCTCAGGTGTGCCACTTGTTTCTCCACCGCACGTGTGAGGCGCTTGTCCAATTCGTCGATGTAGTCTTCCTCCGACCACCCCTCCGTTGGCACAGGAACGCGACCTTTGCGCATATTGGCTTCTACAAGTTGGATTGTGTGCGTTTGCAGGTCGTAGACCAAGCTGGCTCCCGGAGCCAGTTGATGGATTTCTTTGTAGATGGTTCTGGGGTGGGGGACGTATGCACTCGCCAGATACCAATATAGGCTTTCCTCGTCCATTTCGGTAGAGACGCCCGGAAGTTTAACAAGGGCCTTGATTTCAGATGCAAAGGCAAAGAAAGCATCGGTTTTTGTATAGAAGAGCGTTCTCTGGCCCGTGATGTTTCTTGCCAGTACTACTCTATTGTTTTGTCGATCTAGGATCGCGCTGCTGTAGGGCCCATGCAGCGCAGCACAATACTGGGGGCCTTGTTTCATGTAGAGGTCAGTCAGCAGCATGCCGAAATCATGTTTTTCGGATGTGCTGCCGTTGGCCGAGTGGAGTGCTTCGGTATTCGAGAGATAGCCGTCAAACGCATGTAGAATGCCCGAGCCGTCGTGGGCTTCCATATCCTTTTGGAAGAAGGGCTCGAATGGCAGGGATCGGAACCCCAAGCCGATGCCGTCCTTGCTCCAGGTTTTGGCATGCTGAGGGCCTCTATGTTTCAGGGTTGCGCTCATCGTCTCCAGGCGGTCTTCACCTAGAGGCGATCCCTCTATGTTAATATAACCAAATACTGCACCCACGGTTGATCCTTTATCGTTGATTGTGCTCGGGAGCAGCAGAAGCGCTTGGCGGACATACTACTCATGTAGGCGGAATGCTGTCCAGTCAGAAGCCGCTGTTGAGGGTTGTTCCTCGCCTATAGAGAAGTACATTCGATAGTAGGAACCAAGCGAAGGGGATGGCAACGAGAAGGAAACATGCCCATGCGCCCGCTATGGGTAAGAGCAGTAGCGGTATCAGGAGTTTCCCAATGGCTTCTTGTCGAACCCATCGCCGTCCGATTTCATGGCGGTCGAACGTTGTCATATTCACGGCGTGTGTGGTCAGGAAGAGTGACGCGATTGCGACACTAATCAGGAATGCCAATTGGACGGGACCGAACCCCATTCCGGTCCACAGTGGTGACGCGAAGAGGATTGCCAGACTTCCTGCCTTTAGCATCACGATATAGCCTTGGAATCGACGGGAAACAGAAAGCGTGTCGCCTTCGCCGACGGTTACGCCGGAGAAGGTCGCCATGGTAACCGCGCTCCTCATACTGTCGTTCTTTACGTCTTTTAGCGTGGCGCCAGCGTTGAATAGAATATGGTCTAGGAATTGAATCGCGACGACTGTCCAGACTAGGTTCCATGCGGGGCCACTCCCCAAGGAACCTTCGGAAACAAGAACAGCCCCAAGCAAACACATTAGCGCTGTCGATGCCGCAAAAATGAGGTCAGATCCCGGCAGTCGCTTGCTCCAGACGTTGTATTGGAATCCGAGAAAAGCGGCCCCGAGAATAATCAAAATGGGCCACGTGCCGCTGGTGTTGAGTATCACGCAAGCAAGCGTGGCCACGATACAGGCAAAGACCACCCCCCAAGCGGATTGCTTGGATAGGGTTCCGCTGACTAGCGGGCGAGCGGATAGAGAGGCTGAGGATTGATCAATTTCTGCATCACAGATGTCATTATGAATAAAGCCCCAAAGATTTGTCAGCACGGCCACTATTAACAGGACGAGCACATGGCGTCCACTCAGGCTGCCGCCTTGCAATGCAAGTGCGCCCGACAGGGTCACACCGCAGAGAAATCCTGCAAATTCTACGCGTCCCAGTTTAAGAAATTCCAGCAGTATATCTTGCGCGATCATGAGCCATTCACTAACGTGTTAACTTCCGAAAAGGATTTGGTCAACTCTCGGATTTATTAGTCCAAACCATAGATGAGCCTGCGGAGCAAGACGAGGCATAATTACCTTCCGCCCCAGTTGGAGTCATGGAACGAGATCGTATTCCTCAGAAGCTGAAAGCCATTCTTGCGGGCAGACTTTCTAGTGAAACCCTCGCATTGGCGCTCACGTCAGATCTCACGCCCGAGGGCTTGTTTGGCTGTGAATGGCTCATCGTTACCGATGTTTGCTTGCGCGTTTTCAATCTTGAGGGGGGGGTGGGGGCACAAGAGCGCCTCGCGATCCAGTTTGATGCGCTAGCTGAGGTAGAGCTTATTGCGCTTGTTGGATGCAGCGCCTTAGAGTTGAAGACAAATGCGGGCGTGCTCAATGCGATCTACTTTTCGGATGCCAAAAGCGCAGAATTTCACCAAGCCCTTTACGTTATTGAAAAGGTGCGTCGGGGCGAGGGGTTAACCGCGGAGGATATCGCGTCGCCAATTCGTCGTTGCCCTAAATGCAGCCGTCCCATTCCCGAGCATTATTCGCACTGCCTCTATTGTCACAAACGGCACGGAACCTTGTGGCGGATGCTGAAGTTCTCAAAGAAACATCTGTCTTTGCTGTTTGGTATTTTTGGGCTGATTATGCTCTCGACGGTGGCGGGGCTGATTTCCCCACAAATTGTGAAGGTTCTCATTGATTCTGTATTCAGGGCCGATCCGGTGGGTTCAAGTGTTTATCCGTTACGGCATTGGCATCTTCCCTTGATTGGCCTTTTGTTTTTGGTTTACGCGATTCAGCAAATCTTTGCGGGTCTTCAGGAACGTGTGGGTGGCGTTGTGGGTTTTCGCACGGTCTATGATTTAAGAGCGGCGATTTACAGTCGGCTTCAGGAACTCTCGATGTCATTCTTTGACAAGCACCATACTGGGGCAATCATGGCCCGAGTCAATCAGGACACGGCAGAAGTGCAAAGATTGCTTGTAGACTTTGTTCCCATGACGCTTGAAGCCATCTGTACGTTAATCGGAGTTGGTATCCTTCTTTTCGTGATGAGTTGGCAGTTGACCCTGTTTGTCACGATTCCCATTGTGGGGACGATGCTTTTTCTGCGATGGGTGCTTCCCATGGTGAAGTCCTACTATCGTCGCTATTTCCATAATCGTTCTCGTCTGAGTGCGTTTGTGAATGACTCGCTCTCGGGGATCCGGGTTGTCAAGGCGTTTGGCCAGGAGTCTCGTGAGATGGCGCGGTTTGATCTCCGAAGTTCCTCGTACCGAGATTCTGGAATTGAGCTTGTTCGACGCTGGAGCCTTTTTCATCCGGTCATGTTTTTCATGATCATGTGTGGCATGATTACCGTCTGGCTGGTAGGGGGGCGGCTCGTTTTTCGTAATCTCATGAGCATCGGTGCGGTTGTCGCGTATTCCCAGTACATGATGATGTTTTACCGCCCTGTCTTCATGTTAGCCCGGATGTCGGAGAGTATTACGAGTGCGCTCAGTGCTGCCGACCGTGTTTTTGATATCATTGATACCGACCCCGATGTCAAGGAAGCCTCTAACAGCGTTCCGTTGACGGCGCTGCATGGTGAGATTGAGTTGAAGCACGTGACGTTTGGGTATGATCGCCATAAGCCCGTGTTGCGGGATATTTCCCTTAAGATTGCACCGCAGGAGCGCATTGGATTGGTGGGGCGGAGTGGTGTGGGGAAGACAACATTCATCAATCTTGTGAGTCGGCTATACGATGTTAATGAAGGGTCTATTGAGATCGACGGTATCGACGTTCGAAAGATCCGCCCGTCGGATTTTCGGCAGCAGATTGGGATTGTGCTTCAGAACCCCTTCCTGTTTAACGGCACGATTTACGACAATATTGCCTATGCTAAACCGGAGGCATCGCGCGAGAGCATTGTTCGTGCTGCGATGGCTGCGAATGCGCATGATTTCATCATGAGTAAACCGGATGCATATGACACAGAAGTGGGGGAGGGTGGGGGTCATCTCTCTCAGGGGGAGAAACAACGGATTTCCATAGCGCGTGGGATTCTGCGTTCCCCCGCGATCCTTATTCTGGATGAGGCAACATCATCGGTTGATCTTCAGACAGAAACACAGATTTTTGAGGCACTCAATCAACTTATGGAGAATCGGACGACAATAGCCATTGCGCACCGCCTCTCCACCTTGCGTCATTGTCATCGCCTCGTCGTGATCGAGGACGGTAGGATTGCCGAGATAGGGACGCACGAGGCGTTGATGGAAAAGCGGGGGAAGTTCTATCAATTGGCCACCGCCCAGACGGATCTATCGAAGATTATGGATGTATAGCGATTGTTTATTATGAAGACACTGGGACCAGAAGATATCAGATTCACGCGGAAGGAGCCCAACCGGCTTTCGGCGATCCTTTCGGATGGAGCCGTTTTGGAGGATGTTCAGATTGCGAGCCTGTTTCCTTTACGAAATCCCGAGAGCATCCTCTCGGTATATCAGGGAACGGGTAGCGATAGAGCTGAGGTAGGCCTTGTTGTGGAATTTGAATCGTTTTCGCAAGAACAGCAGCAGATGTTGCGAGACTATCTGGCTTTTTCGCATTTTCTGCCTGAGATTGTTGAGGTGATGCGGATAATGCATTCGGCAGGGGTCGATGAATGGAACGTGGTGACTGATCGCGGCAGTAAGGTGTTTTATCTGTCCGATGCTCGTAACAACATCGTGGTTTCCGACGACGGAATTCTGTTGATTACAGACACCGACAAATGCCGTTACAGAATTACGGATTACCGCCGAATGCGTGGGCGATCCCAGCTGCTTGTTGAACGCGCCCTGCCATGATGTGAGTGAGGCGTGAGGTGTTGGGGATAAGCTGGTTAGAACCGGAAGTTGACGCCGCCGCCTACCGTGGTCTCTTCGAATTGCTTCACTTGAAAATCAACAGTGATTGTATCGGTGAGGTAGATTTCGATTCCTCCAATGACGCCTATCGTATCATTCGCCTCAAAGGAATCGCCTGTTAGAGAAGAATACAACGGTCCGGCATAAAGCATGATGCTCTCGGGGGTGAATAACTTGTTGCCGTCGGTGTGGTTTACAAGTGCCACGGTTAGTGCAACGGAAAGTTCATCCCAGTCGATGGTGTTGGAATAGTATTCGACACTGGAGCACAGGTATTCGGTGGTAAAGTTCAGTCGGACGACATCTTCAGCCGGAACAGGCTCACGGATAAAGTGGTTAAGAAGATTTATTCGTATCCCAGCCCCATAAATATCTTCGGAATTGGATGTGGCGGAGGGCTGAATCTTGTTTTCACTAGAGCCGCCTGTGGCATAGATCGTGAACCAATCAAAAATGTTATATCCCAAATAACCGAGTACGGAGTCGGTTTCCATGACCTGAATGGCGCCTGATGCGTCCCAGACAATTTCACGTTTTCCCTGCGCGGCATATAGGCCTGCACTCACTCTGGAGAGATCCTTCCCTTTGATCAGATAGTCAGAGGGAATGTTGCTGCTGCCTATGGGCATTGCCCGCAGGGATAGTGAGCTAGCAAAGATTGCGATGGTGCAAGCGATTTGTATTTTTATATTTTTCTTCATGGGCGACATAGTAAGGTTTGCGATTAGTGAGTTTCAAGCATATATTCACCTTCTGAATTTTAGTGTGCCTACCGGTGGGCTCGAATATGTTATTATGAAAGGATTAAGAGATGGTACGCGTAACCCTGTCACTTCTGGTTTGCTCTCTCGTTCTGTCGGGTTGTTTTCCTACCCAAGCGCCTAAACGTTTTACGGTTTATCATTCTGCCGCTGAAGCTGCCGGTGCGACAGACCTCTTTCACCTTGATCTTCGTGGAGCTGGACTGACGGAAGTGCCCTCAGATGTCTTTTCGCTCCAGGGGATGGCTAAACTGACTTTACGTGATAATACTTTGAATACGCTACCCGTTGAATTTGGTGCGCTTCATACCCTTCCCTGGCTTGACCTCGGGAGTGCTGGGGTGAAGAATCTTCCGCCGGAGATTGGTCAGTTGGACTCCTTGATTACGTTCTATTTGAGTGGGAATCAGCTTCAAAGTCTTCCGCCGGAGATTGGCCAGCTTAAAGCGTTGAACTATTTGAATCTTGATCATAACAAGTTGGCTGAGTTGCCGCGCGAGATTGGGTTGCTTCAAAATTTAAAGTGGCTTCGCTTGAATGGTAACCAGCTCGTCGTGTTGCCTGACGAAATTGCGGATCTTGAGAATCTGGAACGGCTCTATGCGCGCAATAATAAGTTGAAGGCATTGCCAGGCGATTTGGATAAGCTCAAGAATATTGAGTGGATCCTGCTTGAAGGTAATGTAATTCCAGAGGAAGAGCGTGAGCGTATTCGGACTGCACTCCCGAATTGTGAAGTGGTGTTTTGATGGGGAAGTGCACCCCATATTTTAAGCATGTGTCGCTATGATGAATATGGATGAGCTTAGAGCGAAACGCGGTTTTGTTTCGGATATGGACGGCGTTATCTATCATGGTAATCGAATCATTCCGGGAGCGTCGGAATTTGTTGAGTGGTTGGACCAGAACGATAAGAAGTATCTTTTTCTCACAAATAGCAGCCAGCGATCGCCGCGTGAGTTAAGTCGAAAACTTGAACGGCTTGGTGTGAATGTTGCCGAAGAGCATTTCTATACAAGTGCCATGGCGACGGCGAGTTTTCTAGAAAAGCAGTGTCCCGGCGGCAGTGCGTATGTGATAGGGGCTCCCGCGCTCGCCAACGCGCTTTATGATGTTGGCTTTACCATGAATGACTCCGACCCCGACTACGTGGTTGTTGGGGAGACCTCAGCCTATACGTATGAGCGTATTTGCGAGGCTGTGTCCCTTGTAAACAAAGGCTCTCGCCTGATTGGTGCAAATCCGGATGTGACGGGGCCTGTAGAAGGGGGTATTGTTCCCGCAACGGGAGCGCTTATGGCCCCCATTGAAATGGCCACTGGCTCTAAGGCATACTACGTGGGGAAGCCAAATCCGGTTATGATGCGGATTGCGCTGCAGAAAGTGGAGTGCCGCCGCGAAGATACCGTGATCATTGGGGATCGCATGGACACCGACATTGTGGCGGGTATCGAGGCGGGGATTGAGACTGTATTGGTTATGACCGGAGTGAGTAATCTCGAGAGCATTAGGCAGTTTGCATATCGCCCCTCGTTGGTGCTCGAGAGTATTGCCGCGATTGCGTCTCCCTGATGTAGTTTAAACGTGTCGTGCTGCTGTCAAAGCACTTTTAGAAGGTATTTCTGATAGACTGTGAGGTTGTGGTGTGTACTGTAGTGCACAAAGTGTGCTCGCTGGTACGCGGCAGTGAGATACGCTTGCGCGTGTGGGAACCAGAAGTAGGGCGGCTTGTGGCCTTATTGTGAACGTAGTGTTTTGAGAATGGTGCTGTTGACGGGCGGGCATCCCGCCACGAAAACTCCCTGATCCCGATGGCATGCCGTGCAATTCCCAATGCAAAGTGTGCCTTTTGGAAGCTCTGCGTGTCCTTTGCCAATGGCAATGTTGATTGGGTCGCCATCGGGAAAGTACTCCCTCAATTCAGAGCCGTGTTTGCGCAGAAACAGGAACAATGTTGATTGGCACGCACTGCATGATTGGTTGTCATAGATGGTGACGTCAGGAAATTCGATGGCCAGATTCTTGGGTGCGGCGGCAAAGGGATCCCCAAAGGACTGCCAGTTGTCGGGGGAGACGTGTAGGCGAGCCAAGTCAATAACGCCATAGCCGCGTTCGGCACCGAGGCGCAGATGTGGGATGTCTTCAGCATTACGTCCCATTAGGTTGCAGGCTACGGCATCGGCGGCAAACGCGTCTGGCGCAGCAAGCACTACGTGAAGGGGTTTGGGGGTTCCCGCACTAGGGCCAAGGCCCTCCATTCCGATGGTGCCGTCGATGATGGAAAAGTCGGGGCGAAGCACGGATGCCATGTCAGCGATGGCAATTTCCAGTGATCGTGCATCTTTTCTGTCTTGTGTGGGAAGCATATGGAGATCCACTTTGCTGCGTCGCCAGAGGCACCCCTTCATGTTCTTGACCGCGAGCGTAACGCCGGTATGCATGTGGGTTTTCATCACAGGAATGGAGACGACACTATCGAACTCAAGAGCCTCGGGGCAGACGCGTAGGTGGTCAATGGCCTCACCTTCCGGGACGGCCACCTTGACGTATTGACGAGCATCCATATCAATGAGTGGACAGTTGCGCTCACGGGCAACGGTCGCAATGCCGCATGCCTCCAGAGCCTCGAGTGTGTTGACTCCTGCGATGGGACTTTCACCTACAGCAACGGTTGCGCCTGCTTCGTTGAAGGCGTCAATCGCAGCTGCGACCACATCGGGGTTTGTTGTGACGCCAGCCCCCGGTGCCGCACACCGCCCTGCGTTGGGTTTCAGTAAGAAGCGTTTGCCTCGGCAGGGATCCAGCGAGAAGGCGGACAGCACCGTACGCGTTGCCCGATAGGCGTCGGTGTCTTTTGCTGTTGCGACTCTGCGGGCCTCGCTGGGAGATGTGAACATGGCATTCATGGCGGACAGAATACGCTATTGTCAGAATAGGGCAAGCGGAAGTCGGAGGTCGGATGTTGCATGCACGGGTGTGCGTATATCGTAAGGCGTTTTGCATCGTGTCCACATTCGCCCCCAGGTGGACCGTGGCGTCCCGACGCGGTTGTGCAACGCGAGAGCCCAAGGTGTGACAGTGTGCTCCCTTGGTCTCTCCTGTTTCTCTTCAAGGCTCCCTTATTTGCTCAACGCCGTCCGGAGGCCGGCATCCACCGTTTCTCTTCAGGCTCTCTCTTGGCAGGTCGTTCGTACTCGTACACGCAAATCTCCCAAATCCTGGAGAGCACGAGGGGAAGAGAGAGCGGCGTGTAGAAGTAAGTGCAAGTGTACGCGTACGGATAAGGAACCTACGGAATCGAGCGGAGCGTATAGCATGCAGGTGACGTTCTATGGACGGTTGCAGCATGTAATGGGGGCACGCACTACGCTGAAATGCTGAGCGTGAGCACGAATGTCTCATTGATAATGCTGATTGTGCTGTCAAATCCAGCGCAGGAGAGTTGATCGACTGCAGATTGAATATGGTTGCGCCCGGGGGCTGCCATAACCACGGTGTCCCCTGGTGCCACAAGTTTGCGAATACACCGGGTCAGTGACGACACTTGCTGGGATTCGTAAAGCAGGTCGCTGCCAAGAATAACGTCGAAGTTTTCGATTACCTCAAGCTGAACGGGGATGGCTCCAAAGGTGCGCTGGAGGGTTCGGGTTGGCCAGTGTGTGGGTGTGGCAGGCTGTACAGTCATGGCATCAGCACGAGGGGGTGCGTTCAAGCAACTTGTTTTTGATTGTTTGATACGCCTCGGTGTAATGAGGCCCCATTTGGGCTTCGCGATGATCAAAGCCGAAGGCGCGTCGCTTGACGGCTAGAATCGGTGGCGCCTGAATCCGTTTTGCGAGCCCCATCCCCTGATAGAGGTTCCACCAGCGCTCCAGATCAGCAATGAAGGTTGCTGCGTCTGGGAAGAGCTCTGAGAGGCTGCCGTTGTAGTCCAGCTTGGTCTCCAGCGTCTCGTCAGCGTACCATCTTAGAATGTCTTCAGGAGTGGCTCTGTCCCACCACTCGACCCAGCTTTGAAATAGTGCATCGTGATAGGGGTAGATCAGGGGGTCCCCTTTGCCCTCGTCGACGTTTTGGGCATCGCTTAGCTCGGCTGAGGGAACAATATTGATCGAACCATGGGGAATCAGTTCCCGATCAAATATAGTGGTGTTAAGATAGTCGGCAAGGGCATAGACTTGTGACTTCCATAGGTCGGCAATGCAGGCGAAGTATCCTCCAAGATCGCCGTACAGCGTCGTGTATCCCACCGTGATTTCTGTCTTGTTGGCATTGCAGGTGAATGCCCCACCGAAGGATGAGGCTAGCGCTGCAAGAATGCGTGAGGAACGATCACGTGCCTGAACGTTTTCCTGCATGAAGCTCGTTAGGGGGAGCGCGTGCGATAATGAGCCATCTATGCTCTTAATCTGTATGCCGTCGAGTTGCTTGAGCGTGAGGGCAACACTTTTCTCGATTGAGACATCGGCATAGAAGCATCCCGCATTCTCAGCCAGTGCCCGGGCAAGGTTCTTTGTGGTGTCCGAATTGAAACGACTGGGCATATTGACCAGCAGGAGGTTCTCTGGTGGTAGAATTTCGGCATGGATGGCCGCGACCACGGCAGAGTCGATGCCACCGGAAACGCCGATCACGGCTCGCTCAATTTTGCATAGCTCCATGAATCGCCGCGTACCGTAGGTGAGGGCGGTGTGCATATCGGCAATGCTGTCTTCTCGAGGGACATGATGATTGGCAAATGTGGCACCATACCCCAGGGGGAGGTTGAGGGTTAGTGTGGTGGCTTCAAAAGGAGCACCGCATCGGATGTGGTTGCCGTGTGCGTCATAGGCGCATGAAGCCCCGTCAAAAGTAAAAACCGTTTTGCCGTTATTCTGAATGCCGACGTTGTTGACGTAGAGCAGGGGGCGCCCCAATTTGCGGGCATGCGAGGCAAACACGCGATTGCGTTTGTGGTTCTTGTTGAGCGTGAATGGTGATGCACTGGCATTGATGAACAGATCTATTTCGCGATGCTCTGCCAGTATGGCGAGGGGCGAGATGGCGTAGTCCATGTCCCACGCATCTTCACAAAGAATGCAACCCAGCGTTGCTCGCGAGGTTTGGAATGGCTTCAAAAGGTCGCTGACGTCACAGTGTTTTTCAAATGCCAGCTTTCGAAGATCGAAGAAGTGACGGCTGTCATCGAACTGGCGATAATTCGGCATCAACGCTTTAATCCCGTAGGGGTAAGCACTTCCGTCCGGGGGGATGAAGTTTCCATTCTCGGCGACAAAGACGGCGTTATATTTTCGAACGCGACCATCTTCGTTGCGACGATTCCAGTCAATGGCCACATTACCGAAAACGACAATGATCCCCAGACTTGCCTGGCGAATTTTGTTTCCGCAAGCTTCGCACTGCCGCAAAAACGCCTGATGCTCCCACGCATCTCCCAAGAGGTATCCTGGGACGGCCATTTCGGGGAATATCAGCAGTTCAATTCCCTCCTGAATGGCGATTTGGATTTGCTTCAGGATCGTGTTGGTATTTTCGCGAGGCCGCCCGGGAAGAACGTCAATTTGGGCGAGGCGACAGGTAATTGTGCTGGGGGGCATGGTTAGGACTCCGTCGTGTCATCAGCAGGCTCTGCGCTGGCTTCATCCGCAGTCGCCGCTTTGGCTGTCTCTGCGGCTTCCTGTCGCTTGGTTCCCCACAGATCATCTTCGATACGTTTCAAGCGTTTGAAGAACCAAAAGAGGACGCCGGCGGCTGTAAGCACTACGGCGAGCGATAGCAAAACCATGAACATATTACGCATGGAGACATCATAGGAAGGGGGCTGAAACGTGTCGAGTGTGAATCATGGGGGAGTGGCCATGCCCAGAATGTCACAGATACTGCGCAAGCTCGCCACTCCGGGAGGGACTCTGCCTCACCCGTTGGCATCGTTTCCCTCAGGAACCGTAGTTGTCGCACAGGAACTTCTGTTGTCAGATGCACTGCTTGACCCGCACCCCGTCGTCATTCGCACGCTGGATCTCGGAGGCGACAAGATGCTACGCTTTGGTGGTGCCGGGAGAGATCTCGCCATGCGGGCGGGGTTACGGGGTTTAGCCTATTCTCTGGACGAGAAGACCATGTTCCGCACTCAGGTCCGGGCAATCTTACGAGCTGCCCAACGTGGGAATGTGAGCATGATGTTCCCCATGGTGATGGGCGTGGCGCATCAGGCGATTCTCGCACGCCGGAGGCGGGGCCTTAGCCATTAGTTTGAGTCTTTCTTGCACGAGTCCGGTTGAAGGAGGTGAAATCACTCAACTGCACATGCGTGCCTGTCGCAGAAATGAGGCCAAGCTTTTCAGAAAAATTAATGTTTGTGAAATGCTCACCATTTGAAATGGCCAAACTCCAGTGTCCCGCGCATAGCGCGAGACATGCGCCCATGAAATGACTAAATTCCAGCACGGGCTCCCCGGAATACCGGGGAAGCCCGTCCTACACAGACAACTTCAACATTTCACAAAACACATAGGACGTGCTTCCCTGTATTCTGGGAGCTCGTGTTTCTTTGGCACCGCAGCACGGGCTCCCAAATACGAGAAGCCCGTTTTACAAGCAACAACTGACACGTCGCATACCACTATCATGTTTTGACCCGTGCACCAGATTGGCGATGCGCCAAGTCGTGTTTCCGTGTGTTTATGGCTGCTTTGTTGCCGTTGCAAGCCAGTGTGGCATGGGGGGGGGCAGGGGATTGCATTGGAAGTCGGTAAAGCCCGCTTCGCTCAACCACTGTTCCAGTTCGGCGTCGGAGAAGACCCAGCCGTTTTCGGTTGTCAGAGCCATATTCATGGCGAAGAGAGCTGAAAATGCGGGCTGCGTATGGGTTGCATCTGTCATCATGTCCAAGATGAAGACCTTTCCGCCTGGGCGCAGAGCAGTGTGCGCTTTGGCAAAGAGCGCCTGGATGCTTTCGGGGGACTCCTGATGCAGCATGCCGAAGAAGGCGATAGCGTCCTGATTCAGAGGGAAGGGGGTTGTACGGTAGTCGCCGGGAGTGGTTTTGACCCGATCCTGCATGTTTTGCGATTGAATAAGCTCGTTGGCAACGCGAATGACTTCGGGCAGGTCCATCACGGTGCAGTTTAGAGTGGGGTTGGCCTGCGCCATTAGGACGGAGTAAGTCCCCGGGCCGCCGCCAACATCAAGAAGGGTTTGGCAATTCGAAAGCGGCAGCATCGGCACTACGGAACGGCCAATTCCCATGGCCCGTCCGTGCATGGAGAGGACAAAGGTACGTGTCCGTTCGAGATCGTCCCCGAGATGGACTTCGGGGCGTTCGACCGGCTTTCCGCTCTGGGCAAATTCAGTCAAGCGTCCCCAAGCGGGGTAGACGTCACGGTTATAGCGAATTGCGCCGCCCAGATACCCTGGTGAACCGGCGACAAGAAAAGCCTCGGATTCTGGGGTGTTGGTGTAGGTTGCATCGTTTTTGTTCAAAAGTTTGAGGGCGACGCAGGCGTCTAGTAGGATTCTCGCCCCACGGGAGTCGAGATTGCAATCAGATGCCACGGCTTCGACTGAGCCCCCTTTGCGCTGGTTGAGGCAATCAAAGATGCCGAGGTCTGATGCGGAGAATAGTACACATGAATCATAAAATGCCGATGCCATGTCAACGATACGAGTGGGGGTCATCATCGCTTTTCCTTCCGAGCCAAGTTTCTTGACGCTAATGTTTTCGCCTGACGCAACGTATATATATACAGCACCTACGCTGAAGTTCAACCTATTGGAACGCAAGAGGGATCTGATAACGAGTATTGAGCCACATGTATTTCAGAGGTAGTGGGCCGCTTGGGGCGAGATCCCTCGGCAAGCTCGGGATGACAGGTTCCTATGAAATTCGACTACTACGCATTGTCATTTCGAGCGAAGTCGAGGAATCTCCAGTTTGGGTAACACGCTGTTAAAGGTTGGAAATTAGAGGTTAAGCGTTAAACGTTGAAAGTTCTGGGTTATGAAATCTGAGATTGGATATTTGAAAGCATGAAATTCCACCCTCCACCGTCCACTCTCCACCGTCCACCTCCCACCTCCAAAGTCCGTGCGTGGTTGGAGCTGTTGCGTGTACCCAATTTGCCGACGGTCCCCGGGGATCCCCTGGCTGGGTTTGCTGTGGCGACGCTAGGGCAGGGAGAGGTGTCGTGGGTGCGCGTGATTCCTGTTGTGATCACATCGCTGCTGCTTTACATGGCGGGGCTGATCTGGAATGACTGTGCGGACTATGATGAAGATTTGCGAGATCGCCCTGATCGCCCCTTGCCCAGTGGTCGGATTTCGCGCGTCAGAGCGGCTAGGATAGGGGGGCAGTTAGCCGCAGTGGGTGTGGGTCTAGCCTGGATTTCCGGGCTTCACGCTGGACTGCTGGGAACGCTGCTGCTGGGGCTCGTGGTTGCCTATAATTTCGGATCGCGCCGAAGCCGTATGTTGGGAATTGTCAATATGGGCGCATGTCGGAGCGTTAGTTTCTTGCTGGGAGTGGCAGCAGCGCGTCCTGCGGTGGCGTACCCTCTGCTCGGTGCTGGCATCGCGTCGCTGGGTGTGGGGCTCTATATTGTCTGGGTTTCGTGGTTGGCGGTAGATGAAACAAAACGGGAGAGTGGGACAGGAATGAATATTGGTCTTCTCATCCGTCTTCTTATTCCTATTCAAGCAACCCTTTGTCTCGTTGCGGGTGTTAATGGGGCTGTTGCGGCTGCTCTTGTTCTTCTGGGGTGGCCTGTGTCATCATGGTTTGGTAAGCGATTTTATGCGAGTTGAAGTGAGGTGGCAGGTTGGTCTAGTGAGCCAGCTCAGGGTGTTTTGGAAAATGAATGTCCAACAATCAACAAGGAATGTCCAATGACCAAAAGAGTGAGAGGAGATAGAATGACATGTCCATGGTCGCCACATTCGTATTTTTCTCTCATTTGTATGTTGGATATTGGGTGTTGAATATTTGCTCGGAGATAAGTTGGACATCTGGCTTCTATGTAGGTCGGGCATTCTTGCCTGACTAAGTCAGGCAGGAATGCCTGACATACATTTCGACCAGGTCAGGCAGGAATGCCTGACATACATGGGATTGAGCTGGGTTTTTAGAGGGGACTGAATGGAAATCAGAGACAAGCAAAATCGGGATATGCGAAAGCTTCTAGTGGTTCAGGTTGCAGGTCTGGGGTATGACTTCTTGCAGCAGAATCATGGAGTCGAGTGGGAAGGCCTGACCTTTCTATCTGCCGCTAGCGTCTTTCCTGCGGTTACCTGCACCGCGCAGGCTTCATTTCGAACTGCATCTATTCCCGGTCAACATGGCATGGTTTCCAATGGGTTGTGGGATCGCCGCTATGCAAAGGCCCGGTTTTGGGAGCAGTCATCACGGCTTGTGGAGGGACCCCGCATTTGGGAGCAATTTCGTAAGGCGGGTCACACCGTGGGGATGCTGTTCTGGCAGCAGAGCCTTGGGGAATCTGTGGATGTGGTGTTGTCGCCGGCGCCGATTCATAAACACCATGGAGGCATGATTCAGGATTGCTACTGTCAACCGGAGGGCCTGTATGCTGACCTATGTAAGAAAGTCGGAAGGCCGTTTAATTTGATGCACTACTGGGGACCGTTGGCTTCGCACCGTGCATCGCAATGGATTGCCGATGCCACGGTTGCCTTGTTGGCCGATGATCGTGCTCCTGATCTGTGTCTTACCTACTTGCCTGTGTTGGATTATGATCTTCAACGTTTTGGGCCTCAGCACCCGCGTAGTCAGCGTGCATTGGGACGCGCCTTGACTCAGCTCTCCGCTTTGAAGCAGGCCGCGGAGTCGAATGGGTACGACATTCTTATCTTTGGTGATTATGCCCTCGGAGATGTGACGGGCGGTCCGGTGTATCCGAATCTGGAGCTTCGCAAACAGGATCTACTAAAGGTGCGGCATGTCGGCCGTATGACTTATCCCGATCTAAATGCCAGTCCGGCATTCGTGATGGTCGATCATGAGATCGGACATGTGTTTGTGCCTGATGCTTCGTGTATCGGAAATGTGCGTGACGTGCTTGAGGGTTTGCCGGGAATCTCTGAGGTGCTTGATCGCGACCAGCAAGTCGAGCGTGGGGTGGGGCACCCCAATGCCGGCGAGCTTATGCTGGTTGCGGAGCCGGGGCGGTGGGTGGCATATCCCTGGTGGCAGGATGCATCGGAGGCTCCAGACTATGCTGGGCACGTCGACATCCACAACAAACCCGGGTACGATCCCGCCGAGTTGTTCTGGGGGTGGCCTCCCGGATCGGTGAGTCAAAATCTGGGACGGATTCGGGGGTCGCATGGTCGATCTGGATCCGGGCGAGAAATTGCGTGGGCTTCCTCCTGTATGTCGGGTGGGTCGAAATCGTTGGTAGAACTTGCTGAAAACGTGCGGGAGTGGCTTAAAGAAAGCGTGTAATAATGGATATGAGTCAAGAGTATGGTACTGAAACAATGCAGCAGAAATTCCAGGTCAACTTTGCGTATTCGGTAAGTTTTACGCATCAGCTCTTTGATTTGAACAATCAGCTGTTGGTCGATACGTTACGGAATAGCGGTGAGATGGGTCCCTATCGTGTCCTGGTTTATGTGGACGATGGTGTGGCAGAAGCACACCCACAGCTCATTCAGCGTATCCATAACTATATGCAACATTACGCCGATGTGTTTGAGCTATGTTCGCCTCCCGCATTCATTCCCGGTGGCGAGCAGGCAAAGAACGGGTGGAACATTGTTCGCAATATTATAACAGACATTGGGAATGTGCATCTGGACCGCCACAGTTTTGTTATTGTTATTGGAGGGGGTAGCGTATTGGACAGTGTTGGATTTGCGGCATCCATCGTGCACCGTGGTGTCCGATTGATCCGTGTACCCACCACCGTGTTGGCTCAGAATGATGGGGGCGTTGGGGTGAAGACAGGTATGGATGAGCATGGCGCTAAGAACTTTGTTGGCACCTTCGCCCCGCCCTATGCGGTTCTGTCAGATTTCTCCTTTCTGCCGACGCTAAAAGATAAGTACTGGTTGGGTGGTGTGGCTGAGGCTTTTAAAGTTGCCATTATCAAGGATGCACCCTTTTTTGAGTATCTCGAATCGAATGTATCTGCTCTGGCACAGCGAGATGCCGAGGTCATTGAGGTGGTCATTAAGCGAACGGCGCTTTTGCATCTGGAGCACATCCGCACCAACGGGGATCCGTTTGAACTTGGTGCCGCCCGCCCGCTGGACTTTGGGCATTGGTCCGCGCATAAGCTTGAACTGATTTCCAACTATCGGCTTGGGCATGGACAGGCCGTTGCGATTGGTATTGCGCTTGATAGTCACTATGCCGCTTTATCAGGACTTTTGACCGAGGATGAAGCCATTCGCATTCAGCAGGCGTTCACAACCATGGGTTTGCCGGTGTGGGATGCGTTGTTGGAAGCGCGCACGGATTCGGGTGAGTATGAAATTCTGAAGGGGC
Source organism: uncultured Victivallales bacterium (assembly GCA_964576795.1). Lineage (GTDB taxonomy): Bacteria > Verrucomicrobiota > Kiritimatiellia > UBA8416 > UBA8416 > JABGOW01. The sequence goes on along the minus strand of CAZNWT010000052.1, from coordinate 1,755 downwards.
TCGAAGAATTCCGTGAGCATTTGGGTGGAGTGTTGAACGTGACACTTCCACACGGTATTGGTGAGAAAGTGGAAGTGCACGAGATGGATGTCGACTTGTTGATGGAGGCTATTCGAAACTTGAAAGCATCTTGTGCAGCCCACTCTGCCACAGTACAACACGGTGTTGGCGCCGGGGGTGCGAGAGTATGAGAGTATCTGACTCCTCTCACCAGCACCTGACGTACTGTCTAAATGTTCACCCCGGGGAGGATTGGGACACCAATCTTGCCGCTATCCATACCTACGCATTGGCGGTGCGAGATCATGTTGCCTCTGATGTCCCCTTCGGGCTGGGACTACGACTGAGCAATGCGGCTTCAGAGATGTTGGCAGATCCACAACGTCTCTCTGAATTTCAGAGAATTCTAGAACAGAACAAACTTTATGTTTTTACGATTAACGGGTTTCCGTATGGGGCATTCCACGAGATTGAGGTAAAGGAGCGAGTCTACTCGCCCGATTGGCGATCGGAAGATAGGCTGAACTACACAAACCGCCTTGCCAATATTCTGGCAGCGTTATTGCCCGCAGGGGTTCCTGGCAGTATCAGCACGGTTCCAGGATCGTATCGGGAATGGATTCAGAACGACGCTGATATGGATGCCATTGTTGGGAATCTTGCGTGTTGTGCTGAGCATTTGGCCCAGCTTGAAGCCAAAACCAATCGTTATATCGCCCTGGCATTGGAACCTGAGCCGGATTGCCTGTTTGACACCACTGCTCAGACCATTGCTTTTTTTACGGGCGTTCTTGCCGAGCACCGCATCATGAAGTCGGTGAAAGTTGATTGGCGTCGCTATCTTGGCGTGTGTTTCGATACCTGCCATCTTTCTGTTGTCTTCGAAACCCCGGCAGAAAGTTTGCGGGCACTCCTGCATGCGGGGATTGCCGTTCCAAAAGTTCAGATCAGCGCGGCCCTCAAAGCTGAAACGGGGGGAGATACGGCAGCGTGTTTGTCGGCATTTGAAGATGGCACGTATCTGCATCAGGTTCGACTTCGGACCTCAGATGGAACTCCGAAGCACTATCCTGATCTCACGCGGGATGCCATAAATGCCGTGGCCGCAGAAGATCATGGTGAAGTTCGCGTTCATGTGCATGTTCCTCTCTACTTCGAGGGGGCGGGCCCGTTGCGCTCCACGGCAAGTGATCTTTCTGAACCTTTCTTCGACGTGCTTCGCGAGTCACAGATTCCCAACCTTGAGATTGAGACCTACACCTTTAATGTTCTGCCTCCGCCCTTATCGGAAATGCCAATTGAAGCGAGCATTATCAAAGAGTACCAATGGGTGTCAGAGCGTCTCTGACGCGAGTCGGTAGGCCAGCAGAAACGAGGAACGAGAGATGATGGATTCGAATATTGCTATTAGGAACGAGACGAGTGCCGATGTTGACGCGATAACCGAGGTGACGGTTGCTGCGTTCAAAACGTTGGAGATTAGCAACAATACAGAACAGTTCGTCATCATGGCGCTACGTGCAGCCAATGCGCTTACCGTATCTTTGGTTGCAGAACAGGATGGGCGTGTGATTGGCCATGTGGCTTTCTCCCCCATAACGCTTTCGGACGGCACATCGAACTGGTATGGCCTAGGCCCAATCGCGGTGTTGCCGACATATCACCGGCAGGGCGTTGGCACAACTCTGATGCAAGAGGGACTATCCCGACTGAAGCATCTGAATGCTGCAGGATGCTGCGTTGTGGGGCATCCGG
>CAZNWT010000051.1:0-31229 GCA_964576795.1 uncultured Victivallales bacterium | reverse complement strand
GACGCTTGCGCCATTATGCCATTTCTGCTTTACTACCCCGTGAACGGTTACAAATAATCAAACTTGACGTAAGTACCAATTATGGTACATTAGGGGCGAATGAGCATCGGAGACATAAGACTTAATGTGATTTTTTTCCGGACGGACTCCGGAAGTGAGCCTGTCCGGAGATGGCTAAAGTCCTTGCCTGCGGCGCACAAGAAAGCAATTGGGGAGGATATCAAGACCGTGCAGTTCGGCTGGCCCCTCGGGATGCCATTGGTGGAGAAATTGGAGCCATACCTGTGGGAAGTGCGGACAAAGATTCCAGATGGAATTTCTAGAGTCCTCTTCACGGTTGACGGTCATGTGATGATCCTACTCCACGGATTCATCAAGAAGACGCGCAAGATTCCTCAGAAGGAGATCGGCACAGCTAGGACTCGGTTGAGGCAGTATCAGGAGGCAGAATCATGAAGAACAAACATATTGGCACTAGTTTCGATGACTTTCTGCAAGAGGAAGGTCTTCTCGCTGCAACAGAGGCAACTGCTGTAAAGCGGATCATCGCGTACCAGATCGAGCAGGAAATGGAAGAACGCCAGATCTCGAAGAGCGCGCTGGCGCGCATGATGCAAACGAGCCGCTCGGCTCTGGATCGGTTGCTCGATCCGGAGAATGCATCTGTCACTCTCCTTACTCTGGAATCAGTAGCACATGCGCTCGGGAAGAAACTGAAAGTGCAGTTGGCTTGATTGCCAGATCGAACGTCTGGGCATACACTTCAGCACTTATTAACTCTAGAACTTTAGCACTTCTCAGCACTCTCGAACTTTAGACCGTCCCCTAATTATTTTGCAAAATTTCAGCAGAGCCCGAGCAATATCCGCGAAAATCCGCGTAATCCGTGGTTAAAATATTCTCCATTTCAGAACTATTTGTAACTCCCGCACTTCAGAACTTTAGCACTTCTCAGAACTTTAGAACTATCTTAACTCCGTAGGAGGAAAATGAAACGAATAGCACTAGTCGGCTGCGGCCGCATATCCAAACGCCATATCGAAGCCATCGCTGCGGCTGATGGTGCTGAAATTGCCATGGTCTGTGATAAGGATGCAGAGCGTGCGCAGGCTGCGGGTGAGGCCCTGGGTGTTCCTCATGTCACCGACTACCGTAATATCACGGACGTGGATGTGGTTTCAGTCCTCACCCCCTCTGGTCTCCACCCCCAGCATGTGGCCGAGATTGCCGAGTCCGTGGATGCCCCCTACATTGTTTGCGAAAAGCCGCTTTCGCTCACCGTGCGCGAGACCTACGCGCTCTTCTCCCGTATCGACCGCACGGGTAAACGCCTGCTTCCTGTTTACCAGAACCGCTATAATCCGCTGGTGGCCTTCACCAAGCAGTTGATCGACGACGGAGGGTTGGGAAGGGTCCACCACTTTATCTGTAACGTCCTCTGGAATCGCAACGATGAGTACTTCAACATTGACTGGCACGGCACGCGTGATTTGGATGGGGGGGTGCTCTATACTCAGGCCAGCCACTATGTCGACATGCTGCACTACTTCTTTGGTGAGGTGACTGAGCATAAGGGAATTGGCGGAAGTTTGCGCGGGTTCGAGGTATTCGATTCCATGGCGGCCACGATGAAGTTCCAGAATGGGGCTGTGGGCACACTCAATGCGACGGTCGACGTCTACCGCACCAACTATTTAACCGAAATGACTATCCTCGGTGACAAGGGTTCCCTGCGTCTCTCCGGGACCAATCTCAACAAGATCGACTTCTGGGATGTCGAAGGGATGGAGCGCCCTGATATGGACTTCACGCTCGATCACGTCTACGGCAAGGGCCACGACAAGCTCTACCAGTACATTGTTGAAGAGCGTTGGGAGATGTTCCCCTCTAGGGAAGATATTCTTTCCGGGATCCGGCTGATGGAAATGCTTTCCTACTAAGAGAAGAATTGAACCGCGGATAACGCGGATGGGCGCGGATAAAGAGAATTACAGCTCAGTATACTTCAATCAAAGCCAGAGAAATATCAGCGCCATCTGCGTAATCCGTGGTTAAGGAGTTTTCAATGACTGACCTTGTATATCCACAGCTTAGCAAGAGTATCATCGGTGCTTCGATGGCCATCCTGAATGAGCTGAAGCCCGGACTTGATGAAAAACTCTATGAAAATGCACTTGTTATCGAACTTGAAGACCGAGGCCACAAAGTAGAGCAGCAAAGGCGGTTCGATGTTCATTACAGGGACCACTTAATCGGAACGCTGATTCCTGATCTGATTGTGGATGGATTCGTTGTCGTCGACACAAAAGTTGTAACAGGCTTCAACGAACACCACATTGCGCAGATGATCGGCTATCTAGCACAAACCCAATTACCTCTAGCACTTCTTGTCAATTTCAAGTATGCCAAGCTGCAATGGAAACGTGTGGTGAGATCAGCGTCATCCGCGGTCAGTGGCAAGTAACAGAGAATTGAACCGCGGATAACACAGATGTACGCGGATGAAGAAAAGACCCGTGAATACACGAACCCAATTTAACGACGCGGCTGCAGCATTTCGCGTTCGAGGTACTCGGTGTGACAATTGCGTAGACGGAAATCCCGTCTCAGCATATCCTATTCTTTTCTTATCAGCGCTATCCGCGTAATCTGCGGTGAAAAGAAGAATTGAACCGCGGATAACGCGGATGGGCGCGGATAAAGAGAATTACAGTCCAGCATATCTTAAGCAGAGGCAGAGAAATATCAGCGCCATCCGCGTAATCCGCGGTTAAAGAAGTTTTCCATGACTAAACAAAAATATTTCAAACATGAATCAGCCTACGTCGACGAGGGCGCCATCATCGGCTCTGGCACCAAGATCTGGCATTTCAGTCATGTCATGGGCGGTGCCACGCTCGGTGAGCGCTGCATTCTCGGACAGAACGTCAACATTTCCGGTGGCGTCACCATTGGCAGCAACGTCAAGATCCAGAACAATGTCTCTGTCTATACCGGCACCGAGATCGAGGACGACGTCTTTCTAGGTCCCTCCTGCGTGCTCACGAACGTCACCAATCCCCGCTGCCAGATCAACCGCCACTCCCTCTACGAAAAGACACTCATCCGTCGCGGTGCGACCATCGGTGCCAATGCCACCATTGTTTGCGGTGTCACCATCGGCCGATACGCATTTGTCGCCGCCGGAGCTGTGGTGACGAAAGACATCCCCGATTACGGCTTTGTCATGGGCGCTCCTGCACGGCAGACCGGATGGATGAGTCGCCACGGGCACCGCCTCTCCTTCGACAGCAGTGGGTTTGCCACTTGCCCTGAATCGGGATTTCGCTATCAGAAAGAGGAGGGTTCCCCTGTCACTTTAAAATGCCTCGATCTTGGCGAAGAAAATCCGCTGCCCGCTGAGCATTCCAAGAGCACCAAATCCTACGACGAACTGAAGTCAACCGATTGACGGTCCGCGCCATCCGCGTAATCCGCGGTTAAAAATCCCCGGAACTGCAACAGCACCCGAAAGCAGAAAGTTCCAAATCTCGAATGATTAGATGTGACCCTCAAAGCCTCTTGATTGTGAATGCCTTGTTAATGCAGTTTTATCGGCCCAGTAATCCATTATTATCGTTGAACGCTTCCATTATTCTCGCCATGTTATTTTAACGCTATGGGGAGGGTAAAATGATTAACATCGATGTAGATGAGAAGGCTAGCCCGTTTCGCGGTGCAATTGTCACCGCCCGCTACGCGTCCTCCTTCACTAAGCCCAAGGACCAAGCCCCAAGGACTTTTCTCTTCACTAAGGACTTCTTAGAACTTTAGATGACAACAAACCCGAAACTGGCAATAGAACCCGCAAGCGGAAAATGCCAAATCTTGAATCTTCAGACGTGACCCTTAGCTTGCCCTCCCCAGCAGAACCCGAGAAATATCCGCGTCAATCTGCGTAATCCGTGGTTAAAATTCCCGGCATTGCGAGTTCCAAATTTCAGCCATGCCTGCGCCTTGGTAGACATTTCAGCTTTCCCAATTTCAGCTTTCATAAACACACCCCCCTGCATCCGCCGGACTTTGCGCTGTATGCACAAAATGCGCCTGCTCAATACATTGACATTACCTTCCCCAGTATTTAGATTTGTTGAATACGCCTATATGCAACTTAGGCATGGATCACCTCGATACAGTGGAACATATTTACCGAGTAATTTGATATGCTCTGCATAATCGACGGGCACGGAGTGCGTCTAAACACTGTTTTGTTTGACCCTGAGCACTCGTCAAGTCCACGTAATAAACTGATAGCACAGGTCTTATATGACATTGGTCTTATCTTTGCTACCGCGTTGTTTTTAAAAATAATCCTGCCCAATCCCCAGCAGAGCCCGAGAATATCCGTGTAAATCCGCGTAATCTGCGGTTAAAATCCCTGGCATTGCGAGTTCCTAATTTCCGCCATGCCTGCGGCTTGATAAACTTTTAGCTTTTCTAACAAAGGCTTCCTATGAAAAAAAAAGTTCGCATTGGCACTGTGCAAAACCAAGACCGCTGGCGGCGAGACGACATCCAAGCTTTATCGCCAAACCAACGCGTTGACATGCTGTTGAAGATGCAGAACCAATACTTCGACAGTGCCCCACGACCCTTGAAACGCGTCGCAAGCATAAAGAGGAACGATGCCAAATCTTTCTGAGGACATTGAATCTCTGCTCAATATTCTGACAAAGCAGTGCGTCGAATTCGCGATTTGCGGTGGCCACGCCGTCGCCTACCACGGCTATCCTCGATTGACAATGGATGTAGACATTCTCCTCTTGCCCTCAAAAGAAAACGCTCAACGTATAATGGCATCACTCGAGCAATTTGGGTTTGGGAATGTAGGCATCCCCGCCGAAGCATTCACGCGCGAGGGATCCGCCATCACGCTGGGTGAACAGCCCAATCAAGTTGACTTGCTCACGTCAATGAGTAGCGAGCCCACCGATGAAATCATGCAGCATGCCGTGTGGGGCAAATTATCAGGGATCAGGGTGCGCTTTGTCAGTCGCGCCGACCTCATGGAAGCTAAACGCCAAGCTGCACGCCCCAAAGACCTAGCCGATCTCGACGAACTCGAAAAGACGACCACCTAACCCACAATTTCAGCCATGCCTGCGGCTTTGTGAATTTTTCCATTTCAGCTTTACCCAATAATTAGTGCAGATTAGTGGTTTCCCAAGGCGGAGACCCGACCGCCGCTGTGAGATAACCGGAGATAATGCCGTGACAGAAGACATTCGCTGGATACAGCGCTTCAGGAACCTTGATCGATCCTATCAGCTTCTGGCCTCAACTCTAGAGGCAGAAGCACTATCTGAGCTGGAACGGGCGGGGCTCATTCAATTCTTTGAAATGACCTTTGAGTTAGCCTGGAAGATGCTAAAGGACTACCTGACCGCAGAAGGATTCAGGCCGCAGAGTCCCCGCGCCACAATCAAGCAAGCCTTCCAGAGCGAACTCATCACAGAGGGAGCCGCATGGCTCACAGCTCTCGAAGACCGAAACCTGACCGTGCATACATACGATGAAGAGACGGCCCAGCGAGTTGAAACCGTGATCAGGCAAGAGTACTTCCCCCTTCTCAAGCAGCTCCGAGATGACTTTAAGGCCAGACTTCCCCATGAATAGTGGACTATCAGCAGAGGAGCTCGTTGAAATCGTGGATTGCCTGAAGCAGTACCCCGCAATCAAGCAAGCCATCCTCTTTGGGTCGCGCGCAAAGGGGAACTTCCAACCGGGCTCCGATGTTGACATCGCCATAGTAGGCGGAACGTATCAAGACGCACTGGCACTCTCGGTTGCCTTGAATGAAGAAACCCGACTTCCCTACAAATTCGACGTCATCACCTACGAAACCATCACCTCTCGGGCGCTGCGTGACAACATCGACCGCATCGGACTCCCTTTGCTTCCAGCCGAATGACAAGACGTGCCCCTCGGAAACTAATGTTAGATGATGACAACGAACCCGAAACTGACAATAGAACCCACAAGCAGAAAATGCCAAATCTTGAATCTTTAGACGTGACCCTTAGCTTTTCATTGACATGCTGTTGAAGATGCAGAACCAATACTTCGACAGTGCCCCACGACCCTTGAAACGCGTCGCAAGCATAAAGAGGAACGATGCCAAATCTTTCTGAGGACATTGAATCTCTGCTCAATATTCTGACAAAGCAGTGCGTCGAATTCGCGATTTGCGGTGGCCACGCCGTCGCCTACCACGGCTATCCTCGATTGACAATGGATGTAGACATTCTCCTCTTGCCCTCAAAAGAAAACGCTCAACGTATAATGGCATCACTCGAGCAATTTGGGTTTGGGAATGTAGGCATCCCCGCCGAAGCATTCACGCGCGAGGGATCCGCCATCACGCTGGGTGAACAGCCCAATCAAGTTGACTTGCTCACGTCAATGAGTAGCGAGCCCACCGATGAAATCATGCAGCATGCCGTGTGGGGCAAATTATCAGGGATCAGGGTGCGCTTTGTCAGTCGCGCCGACCTCATGGAAGCTAAACGCCAAGCTGCACGCCCCAAAGACCTAGCCGATCTCGACGAACTCGAAAAGACGACCACCTAACCCACAATTTCAGCCATGCCTGCGGCTTTGTGAATTTTTCCATTTCAGCTTTACCCAATAATTAGTGCAGATTAGTGGTTTCCCAAGGCGGAGACCCGACCGCCGCTGTGAGATAACCGGAGATAATGCCGTGACAGAAGACATTCGCTGGATACAGCGCTTCAGGAACCTTGATCGATCCTATCAGCTTCTGGCCTCAACTCTAGAGGCAGAAGCACTATCTGAGCTGGAACGGGCGGGGCTCATTCAATTCTTTGAAATGACCTTTGAGTTAGCCTGGAAGATGCTAAAGGACTACCTGACCGCAGAAGGATTCAGGCCGCAGAGTCCCCGCGCCACAATCAAGCAAGCCTTCCAGAGCGAACTCATCACAGAGGGAGCCGCATGGCTCACAGCTCTCGAAGACCGAAACCTGACCGTGCATACATACGATGAAGAGACGGCCCAGCGAGTTGAAACCGTGATCAGGCAAGAGTACTTCCCCCTTCTCAAGCAGCTCCGAGATGACTTTAAGGCCAGACTTCCCCATGAATAGTGGACTATCAGCAGAGGAGCTCGTTGAAATCGTGGATTGCCTGAAGCAGTACCCCGCAATCAAGCAAGCCATCCTCTTTGGGTCGCGCGCAAAGGGGAACTTCCAACCGGGCTCCGATGTTGACATCGCCATAGTAGGCGGAACGTATCAAGACGCACTGGCACTCTCGGTTGCCTTGAATGAAGAAACCCGACTTCCCTACAAATTCGACGTCATCACCTACGAAACCATCACCTCTCGGGCGCTGCGTGACAACATCGACCGCATCGGACTCCCTTTGCTTCCAGCCGAATGACAAGACGTGCCCCTCGGAAACTAATGTTAGATGATGACAACGAACCCGAAACTGACAATAGAACCCACAAGCAGAAAATGCCAAATCTTGAATCTTTAGACGTGACCCTTAGCTTTTCACCCAGTGCTTTCAGCCTTTCAGCTTTTATATATCGTCTCCCTTTCCGTGCCTTCCGTGAATTCCGTGGTTAAAAATTCCCCGCATTGTTAGTCTTAATTTCAAGTTTCGACTTTCAGCTTTCCAATTTCAGCTTTTCTCTCTATGTCCTCCTCCCGAACCAGCAAAGTAATGGCCCTTTCATTTGGGAAAGGCTTGACGACCGTTGTCGCTCTCGTCTCCAGTATGGTCATGGTTCTGCTTTCTGAAACGGTAAAAATTGAGCCTAACTTTGGAAATTACAGAGCGCTTTGTGAAGAACTTTCTGACTTTGCCGTGGATGTTCGATATCCAGGTGGAATATCTGAACCCCCTGAGGGAGAAGCGGAACGGTTTGTGGAAGCCGCTAGCAATATGCTGTCATTTGTAAAAAGGATGTTGAGCTTGTAAACACATTAATTGTGAAATGTGAAGACGTGATGACCCCGTTGCCCGCCGTTGCCCGCATTTAGGTGACAACAAACGTGGAATTAACGCTAGAACCCGCAAGCAGAAAGTACCAAATGTCGATTGTCGAGACGTGTGACCCTCAAAGCCTTCTTCCTCAAAGCGACAATTCCCTTGTATCGCCACAGGCAAACGACTAGCGTATCGACAATGAAACTAAGCGAAACTGATATTCAACAGATCACATCGACAATCGTAAAATCGCTGCACCCTGACCAAGTGCTGTTATTCGGCAGCTATGCCAAGGGTACAGCAACGGCTGATAGCGATCTTGACCTGCTTGTTGTAATGCAAACGCTTGCACCTCGGTATCAGCGCAGCGCAGCCATACGCCATCTTTTCTGGCCTCCAAAATCAGCAATGGACATTCTTGTCTATACACCGGAAGAGGTTCTGCGTTGGAGAGGCACTAAGAACCACGTTCTAACTGATGCATTCAAGAATGGGAAAGTGCTATATGCTGCCTGAACGTGAATTTGCGTTGGAGTGGTTGCGTAAGGCCCAGAATGATCTCCTTTCTGCCAAAGCCGTGCTTCAATCGGAATATGGCATAACTGATGTGCCCTGTTTTCATGCTCAGCAGACGGCAGAGAAGGCCCTGAAGGGGTTTCTCACCTACCATCATATTGACTTTGGGCGAACACATGATCTTATGGTTTTGCTTGCTGAAACGGTGAAAATAGAGCCAAACTTTGGAAATTACAGAGCGCTTTGTGAAGAACTTTCGGACTTTGCCGTGGATGTTCGATATCCAGGTGGAATATCTGAACCCCCTGAGGGAGAAGCGGAACGGTTTGTGGAAGCCGCTAGCAATATGCTGTCATTTGTAAAAAGGATGTTGAGCTTGTAAACACATTAATTGTGAAATGTGAAGACGTGACCCCGTTGCCTTGCTATATCGGCAATCAGTTGTTTCGAAGTCGCGTGGTTAGATCGGCATGGTCGTATACAACTGCCAATTGCATTACCGGTTTGGTTTGAAAAGTCAATAGCCGGATCAGGAATCACGCTCGCGCCCATCACGCCAGAGATTGCACAGATTGCCGTAGACCTGCCTGAACACCACAGCGATCCCCAAGACCGTCTCATCATGGCCACGGCGATCGCGAATAAGGCTAGTTTGATCTCGGCAGACTCCAAATTCAGCCTATACAAGGACCTCGACGGACTGCGCATTGAGCGTTAATCAAGATGCACCTCCTTCTTAGTGAAAATTAGTGAAGATTAGTGGTTCAGTCTTTCACCTTTCATCCCTCATCCTTAATTTCAGCTTTTCACCCGCCAGCTTTCCCGCGTCAGCGGGATTCCGGCGTGGTCATCTTCCCAATTTCAGCCATGCCTGCGGCTTGGTAAACTTTTCAGCTTTCACCTTTTATCCCTCAGCCCTTCTCTATGTCCTCCTCCCGTACAAGTAAAGTAATGGCCCTTTCTTTTGGAAAAGGTCTCAATACATTCGTGGCCTTGATATCTGGCATGGTTATGGCTCGTATTCTGTCGCAGGCAGAACTGGCCACCTATCGTCAGACCATGTTGGCGTACAATGTGGCTTTGCCATTGTTGGGGCTGGGTATCCCGCACGCCATTTACTATTTTCTGCCAACGGAGAGGACTCGGGCACGGGGAATCGTGGTTGATGGTCTTGTTATGATGATGGTCATGGGTCTGCTGTACGCCATCTTCATCGCACTTGGCGGCAATCACCTTCTGGCAAAACGTTTTTCGAATCCTGCGATTGTTAATACACTGGCCTACTTGGTGCCACTACCCTTGGTGATGTTGCCGGCTGGATTGTTGTCATCGGTTATGGTGGTTCAGGAAAAGGTCAACAAACTTGCCGTGTTCAATGTGCTTACTAATTTACTCCTTGTCACTAGCTTGATTGCCGCTTGTCTTCTATGGAAAACTCCAGAGTCAATGATCTTAGCAAGAGTAGGCGTCAGCATTATAATTGGCTTAATTGCTATCACCTTCATGCTCAAGGCGGTTCCAAAAGACGATTGGCGACCTCGCCTAGGAAACATGAAGACGATGGTTGCCTTCAGTACCCCATTGGTTATTGCGGGGGCAGTCGGAAAAATTTCACTCCAACTTGATAAAATCATTGTTTCATCCATGTGTTCCCCGGAAGACTTTGCCGTATATTCCACAGGGGCATTGCAAATACCACTTGTTGGAATGATTACGGGGTCGATAGCGTCTGTCATCCTTCCCGATTTACGTCGGATGGTTGAAGCTGGCGACTATACGGAGGCACTAGCTCTCTTTCGTCAGGCGGCAGAAAAATCCGCTGTATTCCTGATTCCCATCATGTTTTTTTTGCTCGTTAGTGCTGAACCGTTCATTTTGACTCTCTTTTCGTCCAAGTATGCCGGAAGCGTTCTTCCGTTTCGACTGTACCTCTTATTGCTTCCGGCACGCATCGTGTTGTTTGGTCCGTTCATGATGGCGCTTGGAAAAACGAAACTAATACTATATAGAACTATCATTGCACTCGCAACCAACGTGCTTCTGAGCGTAATTCTGGTCCAATTCTTGGGCTTCATTGGTGCTATTGTATCCACAATCATAGTAATGTACGTTGCTAGTTGCGTGTGGAATTTCGCTGTCATTAGCCGAGCGGTCGACTGTCGATGGTGGGAAGTCTTGCCTTTTGGTATTGTGTTTCAGTTGGCATGGGTGGCAGCATTGGCGTGCATTCCTGTTATCGCGTTGATGCAAGTGTGCCCTCCTATGTCCCCGTGGCTGCACCTTTTAGTAAATGGAGTTTGTTTTGCGCTAACATTGGCAGGACTAGCTTGGTTGCTTAGGATTGCTCCACTAATTTGCGAGGGCATGAAAATTTGGGTACGCCTTTCCTCGCTATTGAGAATAGCTCGGATCAATCGTCCACAAGTGTGAGTGATTTGCCACCGACATATTCGCCATTATTGGAGGATTTAATGGAAACGAACAACCTTTCAAGGATTATCACGGCCATCTTTAAGAAACTTCGTAAAATAATTTTACCAAGATCCTATATCTGTCGCAAGGAATCTCGCAACTGGCGTTTTTTGCGAGGCCGATTATGGAGCGGCAAACATAACGTTAGCATCGGACGGGGGTGCGTTGTTACGTCATCCGCACAAATCGACGAGGGAACAACGCTTGAAAGTCACGTTCGAATTGTCGGATCCGTCTCAATCGGCAAGAACGTCTATATAAACTGTTTCACCATGATTTCGGGCGAGGTCACAATTGGTGATGGTGTGCTGATTTCTCAGTTTGTTTCGGTTTGGGCCCGCGCGCATCGTTTTATGAACAAAGACCTGCCGATATGGGATCAACATGGGCGGCACGGCATTTCTGACAACGGCTACGACATCCGACCAATACGCATCGAGTCTGGCGCATGGATTGGCCCCCAAGTGACAATTTTCCGTGGCGTCACGATTGGGGAAGGTGCCGTCGTCGGCGCAGGCTCAGTGGTCACCCACGATGTTCCCGCGTTTGCGGTTTGCTGGGGGGTTCCAGCAAAAGTTGTGAAATACAGGGAGCATGTTTCTGCTTCAAGTTGTGACTTATGAATACCATGAAACAAGTAATAGACTATTGGAATACCCATGGGCTCTGCTCCGCAGAAAGTTCAACATCACGAGCCAATCCCGATTGGGCACACTGGGCCAATGTGATTGAAAAACGCAGGTTACTAAATGAGTTAAAGCACCGGGGTATGAAAGGGAGTGTCCTTGATATTGGGGCGGGACTCGGGCGTTTTTTCCCCGTGTGGGAGAAGCTTTTTTCGGAGATTGTCATGATTGAACCGGCGAATTCCCTCTATGATCAGTTATGCCTTTTCAATAACGATGAGTCCACGCAATGTTTTTGCTCCACTTTTGAGAGTTTCGTCTGGTCGCACGGTTTTGATCTCCTATTTGCGAGCGGTGTTCTTTATTTTCTGGATTCTCCTTCGACAGTCACTTTTATGAGAGAATGTGGAAGACACTCTTTACCTAATAGCCTTCTGGTTATTCGTGATTTTGTATCGCCAGAGAGCAGCATCGCACTCGATTCCACCTATGTGCCTGATAGCAAATGTTACTATCGCAATATCCACGAGTGGACTGAAATGAGCGCTATGGCTGGCTGGAAACTTCAGTCAATCTATCCATCTAAGCCACACTATCGCTGGCTCCATAATTGGGTCAATACCCTTCGGTTGCAAAAGGGACTTAGAGCTCCGGGAATCCCTGAGATAATGTCCACTCTGTCACGCAGACATCTGTTGCATGGTACAATCAACACGGTGTTTCTCGTATTTACCAAAGGTCAACGGCCGGAGACGTTCTGAAATGGATGCCGCTCTTGTTTTTAACTGTGGACACAACGGGCTGAGCATCATTCGCGAACTAGGACGACAGGGCGTAAACGAGATTTACGCTCTCGACAGTGTGCGTTCTATTGGGACTCATAGTCGGTATGCACGGTTTTCACGGTGTCCTGATCCGCTTACGAATGAAACTGCGTTTATCGAGTTCCTCCTTCGCTTTGCGAAGGGACGTACGGACAAACCTGTTTTGTTTCCGACAAACGATCACTGGGCTCAGGCAATTGCACATCATAAGGACGTTTTGAATCACCACTATCGGATGTGGGTTGCCGATGGTCCTGTCGTAGATTTGCTCATTCAAAAACCGCGTTTTTATGAATGGGCAATGAAACAGGGATATCCCGTGCCACGAAGCTGGTCGGATGCCGAAGTCGCAAAAATCTCAAATGATTGTTTTCCCATCATTGCAAAACCGGCATTCCGAGTTGCATCCAGTGATTCCAAACTGCAGGCGACGCGTGCAGTAGAAAACTATAGAAAGCGACTCACGGTTCTAGAAACACGTGAGCAACTTGAAGTCTATCGCCGAGGCAATACCAGTAAGTCGGAGGAATGCGTTTTTCAGGAATATGTACGTGGCCTATCGGATTGCATGTATACAGTGGGGGTATACGTCAATCAAGAACATGAAGTTATGGGCGTTTTTACGGGCAGAAAAGTGCGCGGTTTCCCTCCTGATATTGGCGATTGCATCGTGGGGCAAGTGGAAAAAATAGACGAGGCTATCGTCTGCATGGTCAAACACATGTGTCGCGATCTGCGGTATTCAGGGATTGCCGAGTTTGAGTTCAAGAAAGACTCTGTTACTGGAAAAATGATTTTAATTGAAGTGAACCCTAGAAGCTGGTCATGGATCGGCATTACCCCGTCTTGCGGAGTTAGCCTCCCCTGGATGGCGTACTGTGACATGACCGGTCACAAGTCCATTTCTTACACCGAAACAACATGTCAAACTGGCAGCGTGAAATACGCAAAGGTCAGCCGTGATCGTCGCAACTGCCTTCGGAACAACAGACGATCTGGATATACTGAGTGGCACATGACGCATGAACAGTGGAAGCAAAGCCTTGAGTGCGACATTCTTGTTGATGCTGAGTATTCCCTTGATGACATGAAGCCGTGGCTTTTCGCGAGTTGGAGGAAAAGTTTCCCTGTTTCGATATATGGGCGAGTGAAATCACGAATAAGGCGAATCACAACGCGAAAAAAAGCGTTAGGACAGTGAATCAGGATCAAGCAATATCATATACGCTAGCGGTCCTCTGTGGAGACAATTATGAATGCATGAGACGCCACATTGAATATGGTAATACGGAGGTATTACATAACGATCAGCGGCTTGTAATAGAGCCGAGCGGTTTCTTTGAAAAGCTATATCTTAATACACGGGTGTCTGTGCCTGCCCTTCCTTTGGCTGAGATCCAAGGTGTGCCGATCATCTTCGGAAGACCCTGTGTAAAGCGAAACGTGAGTCAGGATGGGATTGAACGAATATTTATTAAGGCAGACATTATTGCATCTGCGTTCTTTCTTCTGACACGCTATGAGGAGATTGTTCGGCGGGAGATCCGCGACGAGCACGGGCGTTTTCCAGGACGCGAGTCATTGCCGTTCCGAGCAGGATTCCTGCATCGCCCGATTGTTGATGAATATGGGGCTCTATTGAGAAAGTGGTTGCGCGAAGTTGGAGTTGAAGTTTCGGAGCCCCCTCCGAAGATCAAAAGAATCTTCCTTACGCACGATGTAGATCGCCCGTGGGCATGGCGCACATTCAGATCTTCCGTTAAAGCTACATTTGCGAAAGTGTACCGCAATCCCGTTCAGGCGTTTAATCCTATGCTTTGCTATTTTGGGTTACTTTACAATCGAGACCCGTATGACTGTTTTGATTGGATCCTTGAGCAGGATACTTCACTACGGGATACGTATGGATTGGAAATAGTTGAATCTGTGTTTTTTTTCCTCGCAGCTGGCACAGACCCTAAAGATCGCCGCTGTTATCTTAAAGACCGCCGCATTGAGCATCTTTTTAGAAGGATTGAGCATAAAAGAGGAAAGATTGGTCTGCATAGTAGTTATTCGGCAGGAAAGAGTCCCGAACGGATTGCAGTAGAGAAGGGGCAGCTAGAAAAGGCGGCACACGTTGCTGTCAGGTGGAATCGTCATCACTATTTGACCTCGCGTGAACCGGAGCATCTGGCGGTGCTCGAGTCAGCGGGAATCACCGACGATTTCACGATGGGATATGCTGATGTTGCTGGTTTTCGACTGGGAACCTGTCACCCCGTGCGCTGGTTCGATCCTGTTTCTCTGCGTCTGACAAAACTGACTTTGCATCCGATGACAATCATGGAATGTACACTGGATCACCACGAGTATATGAATTTGGGTTATGTTGATGCGCGTAGAATCTGCTTTGACTTACTCGAACAGGTCAAGAAGCATCATGGCGAGGCGGTTCTTCTTT
This sequence comes from uncultured Victivallales bacterium, assembly GCA_964576795.1. Classification (GTDB taxonomy): domain Bacteria; phylum Verrucomicrobiota; class Kiritimatiellia; order UBA8416; family UBA8416; genus JABGOW01. Next base: position 16,354 of record CAZNWT010000051.1, on the reverse strand, counting down.
GGCATAACACTCGTCTGTCAGGCCATAATCGCCATGATTACCAAAAGCAGCTTTACGTTGATATTCTTCAGTTTCTAATGACAAAGCATATAGAAAGAAAACAATTTCAGATTAATCTAACCCAATCAAATTTCGAAACCAAATATTAAAATGTCTGACACTATAAACAAATCTGATTTAAGCTTTGATGACCCTACATTACCGTTAGTCGTCGTGACGAGCACTACCAATTGGCACGAGCCACCTCGAATGCGGCATCAGGTAACGCGCCAGTTGTGCCGTTTTTTCAATGTTCTTTTTATTCAACTTCCATTTGGTTCAATGCATAAGTCTACCTACTGCGAGAAGATCAATCCCCGCATGAATGTTGTGTTTATGCAGGAACTCTCTTTCGCGCGCCAGAAAGCCAGAACATATTCATTTACATTTGGAAGATTGATTCATGCTTTGATCCTGCGAGTGGTTTGCGAAGCCGTACATCAGACAGGATACCGAAAAGCTGTTTTGATCAATTTTAGCCATGAGATTCCTGAGTTAATGCAGACCCCCATTTTCAATACTGCATTTTACCTCTGTAACGATGAGTTTATCCGAGGGACTGGCACATCGTGGAAACATCGTTGGTGCCGCCAGATTACCGTGAAACGAGAACAGCAGGTCGCCACTTTCGCTGACCAATGCCTTGGCGTTAGCTCCTATCTGGTTGAAAAACTCAAGCATTGGAACGCACATGTTCACTTGTTTCTTCCTGGCCATGAATTCGCAGTACCACAACCTGCTGAGATATTGCTGGGAAACCGAAATCGACGCCCTGTAAACGTCTGTTTCATGGGGTATATCAATTATCGGTTACGGTACGATTGGCTGTTGGCATTGGCAAAACGCGATGACATCCTATTGACTCTTTTAGGCCCTGTAAGCGAAAAGAACAGAGTGAGTGTAGAACAACTTGAGAATACCAAGCACTGTCAAGTTGCTCCCCCCTTATACGGGGCTGATTTGCAGCATAGGCTGAGCCAGATGGACGTGCTAATCATTCCCTACGATACACGTATTAAAGCAGTGCAAGCCGTTTCGTCATCAAATAAATTCTTTCAATATCTGGCCTGTGGAAGACCGGTTGTTATCTCCGATATGCCGCATTTCGTGCAACTCCCGGCTGGTTGTGTCTATCGCGCAAGCTCTGCCAGTGAATTTGTCGAGAGTGTTTACCAGGCCTTCAGAGAAGATTCGACCGCATACATTCACCAACGACTTGAAATTGCCGGGGAAAACCACTGGGATTCACGAGGGCAATTCCTGCAGAATCTTCTCCAGACGGATGGAAACGACCATGCCGCGTGTGACAGTGCCTAGCAACAGGGATTAAGCAATTCGCATCATTATGCTATATATCATGAGACTGCTTTCTCGTATCCATCGCCGATTAGTAATTGTGCTGAGCGCATACTGGTATCGGGCATGGGGGACAATGCCAAGGCAAAAGCTCTCTTCGAAAAGGATAAACTATAAACTATGCGGCATGGATATTCCCAAGGCAGTCCCTGTCCTTTGTGAGCTGGTTGCATATTACCAGAAACACCGTTTTGATTTGCTGGGGTCTGGATGGATAACGGTATTTCACGGCATGTATTGTAACGGTATAGAAGGTTGCAAATATCATAATTCGACGGCATGGGATCTCGCATTGATCAATAAGTCTAATCGAACTGCTGCCGGTCGCATTTGGAGCCTGCTTACCCCCGCATACACCCCGATTGATTGGCAGATTGACTTTAAGTCCGGCTATCGTTGGTCAGAGAGAACAGTTTCCAGACAGATCACATATCAACACCTTCCCGGCATTGATATAAAGGTGCCGTGGGAACTGGGGCGGATGCAGCATTTGCCGCAGATGGCCCTTTTTCACAATAGCTTACCTCATGATGCTGATGAGCGACGTGTCATTCAACGCGAAGTACGGAATCAGATTCTGGATTTCATCGCGATGAACCCGCCATGCTTTGGGGTCCAGTGGGTTAGTTCTATGGAAGTCGCCATTCGTGCGGCCAATTGGCTGCTGACATTGGACATTTTACGAGCTGGCGGGCATCAATATGACAGCGAATTTAGCTCCTTAATTACTCAAAGCGTCTATCAACATGCAGCGCATGTGAAACGTCATCTGTCAATAACAGGAAGTAAGCGGCATAATCATTATCTTGTTGAAATTTGCGGGCTGGCCATTATTTCCGCCTATTTGCCGGTAACACAACAAACAGACAGATTGTTTGCGTTCACCATTCAAGCGTTGATTAAGGAGGTACAATACCAATTCTTACCGGACGGAACGAATTTCGAAGGTTCGACAGCATATCATCGGTACACAACCGAATGCGTCTATTTTGCAACCGCATATATATTAGGAGAGCTAGGCAGCCGAAGGAAGCAAGGCAGTGCTTACACAGAACCCCCTTTCCCTCCCTGGTATTTTGAAAAGTTGGAACGAATGGCTGAATTCATGGCCTCGATCAGGAAACCCGACGGCACTTTCCCTCAAATTGGCGACAATGATAACGGCCGGTTGTTCAAGCTGACTCCGTCATATACCTGCTTGAGCATGCAAGCAGCCAAACAGACATACTCCAACCTGTCATCTTTCCGCGATTTTGATGACATATCGTCTTACCTGATGGAAAATCATCTTGACGGTGATCATCTGCTTGCAAGCGCTTGCGCGTTTTTCCAAAGACCGGATTTCGAAGACCTATTGGGAGGACGTTTAGCGCTTCTCGCAATGCCGGATTACGTGCTTTTGAAACATATAGCCTCCATAAACGCTATTTCTTCGCAACTTCTTCAACATCCAGAACGGCTACGCTCGATTACAACCAGCGATACACCGCCAGAGATTCAAATGCTGATGAGTAAAGCAAGCGACTTGCCCGAGAGAACCTACTTGTTTAAATCCTCAGTCCATAACTGTTTAAACAATCTGGAGATGCACGTATATTCTGATTTCGGACTCTATATCTACCGATCCGAGGGGTTGTATCTTGCGATGCGTTGTTGGAGCAAGAGCCCACCGTATACCACAGGGCACAGGCATTATGACCAGCTTTCCATAGAACTTGTCATTAACGGCGTTGAACATATAACGGATCCGGGGACTTATGTTTACACGCCATTGCCGGATGCACGGAAAGAATACCGAAGCAGTCGCGCTCATTTTGTTCCATTCCCATGGGATTCTGCAAAAACGGAAGACCTTCCGAGTCAAGGGGTATTTGCGATGAATGTGCCATTACCTCCGGGGGAAATGTTGTTTACGGGTGTCCACCATTGTTTGTGTGAATCAGGAGGAGTGAAACGGTGGGTGAGCATATCAAACGATGAAGTACGGGTAACGGATTTCTATGAGGACACGGCCCCGTCTTTTAGTTATGATCCCCCAAATTATTCGCCAGGTTACGGTGCCCAGTTTTCTGGAAGCGTTCACCGTTGTTGCATGCCAGACAATTCATGATAAATAGAAAACCAAGACTGCTATTGCTTGCGCATCCCTTTCCGCCCTGTCGCGCAATTGGGGCTGTTCGCTGTTGGAATATCGCCAAACATCTAGCACGCCGTGATTGGCAGGTTGAAGTGGTTGCACCGGCACCGGAGTTAATATCTAATCCCGAACCTGATGTTGATATTAACCATCAATGCCGAGATAACGGCATTATTTGCCGCTGGACGCAGTACGATTGGCGTATTTTGACTAATGGACGCATCAAATCCCGATATTGGGGAAAGCGTAGTTATCTAAGCTTAATTCTAAATAAATTAGCAAAGCTTATGGAAATTGAGGCCAGCATAGGGTGGACGCAAGCCGCCGCAAGAGCATGCCAGACAATACAACCCGGAGATGTGGATCTCATTCTAGCGTCAGGCTCTCCATTTTGCTCCTTCCCGCTTGCATACAAACTGGCTAAAAGGCTACAGGTCCCTTATGTTCTCGATTACCGTGATCCTTGGACATTCAATCCGTTTCATAATCGGGAACACAAGAAACGAATCGTGACCGTAGAGCGTAAAATAACCCAAAAGGCAGCAGGGATTATTGTCGTCTCACCGCCGTGGGCAGAACAGTTGCAAACACGTTATAACCTCGCGAAGGTCCCTGTTTCTATTACCAATGGATTTGATCCCGACGACTGGAGCATGATACCCGCTCACTCCTTTGATGATTTTGCCGTTGTATATGCGGGGAGATTCTACCCCCCTAGCCGAACCATTGTGCCGGTTATACAGGCCATTGCACAGGCGAATACAGAATCTGTATTAAGACCGATTCGATTACATTATTACGGGAAAGATTTTAAGCACGTGCATAGCGCCGCCGAAGCCTGTAATGCAACGGAATGGTGTGTTGATCACGGAGAATGCAGTAAGCTTGAGGTATATGCTGCTCTCAAGGGGGCTGGCGCCGCTGCTGTAGTTGTAGATGTTACCAAAGATGCCGATCGTGGGTTTAACGCGTTTTTGCCAGGTAAGTTATTCGAAGCGATAGGCTCTGGTGCTCCTGTGCTTGTGGTGGGTTCTCCGGGGGCTCAGGCTGGAGAAATAGTAGCCCATAGCGAAAGTGGAAAAGCTTTCTCTGGGCATCAAACGAAGGAAATCGCCGATTGGTTGCTTAATGTATTGAACAAGCGAATTATCTATACTGAAGGCCGCAGGAACATGTGTTCATGGCCTGAAAAGGCGCGTCAACTGGATGCCTTTTTGCGTTCGCTTCTGACAGCGAAAGATAGCGTTTTAGCATCGTGAGTGAGCGCCTCGTTCACAGCAATCATCAGACAGGTTGTATTCATAAAGTTCTCAAATAATGAGCACATACGCAGACAATAATTTCACCCCCCTGACACCCCATAGAAACTCCATTCTTATCCTTGGCGATATTCACACGAGAGCGGCTGCCATGGGAGTTGATGCTGAGAATGGTTGGCGTTTAGGTGAAGGGTTACGCTCTTTGCTGTTTAGTTCCTCCGCATGCATCGCGAACCTTGAGGGAGTGCTGGGGGAGCATACTTGTCCGGCGCTAAAGACAGGGAAACCGATACAGGGCAATATTCGGCTTGCACGGTTGCTGAACTCGACGGGAATACAAGCCGTATCCTTGGCAAACAACCATGCGTTTGACTATGGTTGGGCTGGGGTGAAGACGACGATGGAAGCCTTAGAGGAACAAAGGGTGCTCTATGTCGGTGCAGGGGAATGTGAGGAAGATGCATGGCGTTTTGAATCCATTATGCTCGGAGAGTGTCGCGTCGGCATCATTGGAATTTCGCATAATGAATTTGGTGTAGCGTGTGGTGAGCAGCCAGGCGTGGCTGGATTCGACGAGTTGATGGCACTCCGTAGCGTTCGGGCTGCGAAAGAATCCTGTGAGAAGGTTATTGTTCTCTACCACGGTGGTATCGAGTATATGCGTTTTCCGTCGCCGAACCTACGAAAGCGGTGTCTCTTCTTGTTGGAGGCTGGAGCAGATGCTGTGATTTGTCAGCATTCCCACATTGCGGGAGCCTGCGAGGTCGTGGGGGGTAAGCCCATCGTATATGGACAAGGTGATTTCATGGCATTCACTAGCCACCGTTCCATACAAGAGGCAAAGTGCCCTGCGTTTGTTGTTGAACTTCAGCCGTATCAGAAGACGGCGGGATTCAAGCTGAAAATCCATCCCATTAGGATTATTCGAACACCAATATCGCCAAGCACTGAGATGTTAAAGGAAGAGGCTTTGGCGGAGGCGCTGATAGAAATGAACGAAATTGATGCTCTTCTTTCAGATCGCCCGAAATGGAAAAGGAAGTGGGAGGAATCTGTTCGGCAGATGGGGCCCGCTATGGAATCGCAACTTGCGCAGGCAAGTAGCTTCCGACGTCGTTTGGGTGGCCGTATTTCAATGTTTCGAAAACGAGTTCCCACTCAATATTTGACTGTGCTTGAAAATATGATCCGCTGTGAGGCACATTATGAGGCAATCATAGCATGGCTGACAAGGCGGTCTACTGGAGGGGAAAGTTAATGGGAGCATTCTTTCTCTATCGCGATGAGAGTGAACTTGACCTTGATGATGCAAGAACTCTATTTGAGCGAAAGGGGTTTGCTCCAGCGCGTGAATTAGCGCTCGGTTCTTGGCGGTTGTGGTTGTATCGCAAGATGCTGGTGCCATTAGATAACTATTTTAGCGATGATGAAGGGTGGTCGGTATTTGCCTGCGGTACGGTCGTCTACCGCAGCCTTGGCTATCGCGATTCTCTGAAGCGTCTACTCGCCGACTTTAGGGCTAATCGCCTAGATCAAGAAGAACTTATCGGCGGATTTTGCCTGCTATTCTGGGATGGTCGGAAGATCTCTATCCTACGGGATCGAAGTCGTATTTACAAAGTGTTCGGTGATGATGCCCGGTCATGCCTGTCATCTTCTTTTCTTGCTATGGTGGAGGTATCCCCCTTACCGCTTGCTTTGAACCGTCTAGCGGTTTGTGAAAAGATCGCAACTGGTTTTATTCTTGGTCCAGATACATTAGTCGATGGAATTCGAGAAATAACCATCAATCATACAGATGACTATGCGCTGATTGACGGCATAGGCTTTGAGCAGGTGCTTGATCGCCCGAAACCTATTATTCACGCCAAAGGGAGGGAGGATAGCCTTGAAAGACAAATTTCCGTATTGGGACTGCATGGCATGGCTCTCAATACATTGAATTCGGAAATGAAAGGCCTTTTGGGGCTTTCTTCCGGTTATGATAGTCGACTGCTGCTGGCTTGCACAAAGGTTTTTACGGACAAAGTCAATCTATATACCCATGACACACAGGGTGTGCATGCGAAACAACATGACGTAATACAAGCGCTAGCCGATATCTATGGAATGCCTCTGGCGACGACATCGACAAGAAGCAATGAAGATCACACGTTGGATCAGGCTGCAGATATTTTAAATGAATGTATGTTATTTTTCGACGCAAGCTCATCTCGGCAACGTGGCGCTTTTCACGAGACCTATACCCGCCAGTACAACGAAAAGGTTCTGGCTGGATGCGGATGTCTATTTCATGGGGTGGGTGGGGAACTTTATCGTAACCATACGCATTCAATGCGTTGGGGAACCCCTGTTCACGCCTGGTTTGAGCGACATGTTATTTTCCCTTTCGCGAAGGAAGTCATCGGAGATAGTGATCTCTACGAGGCCATGTTTGCGCGTATGCTGGAAAAAGTAACGACTCAACTCGGAGATGAGGGGGGGAGGACTACGCACCTACACTGGCTCCGACGGTATTATAGCGAGGTCCGCATGATGGCAAGCGATGCCCATTTTGTGGGTGCATTCAATCAGATGGTGCATTGCCATGCGCCCTTCCTCGATGCGATGGTGATTGCTGAAGGGCTCGGAGCAACACCCTATATTGGGAATGGTTCAGTTTATGAGTCAGAACTGATTGTGCGGTTAGATTCCAAGCTGGCATCTATACCAACTGAGTATGGGTTCGCACCAAACAATATCTCTGTCACCGAAAAAACAAGAGCTCTTTTGCGCAGTGTTCTTCCGGACGCGCTACAAACCAGACGCGTAAGGCGCATCAAGCAAAAGGCTATTCCCTTGATGAGCAGCAAACTCCCCCTGTCAATGGAGTTTGTCGATGAAATGAAGTTAAGTCTTGAAGATGTGTTGCCTAATTCGCAATTTAAAGAATGTCTAAACGATCACTCGCAGATGTCTGTTACATTGTCGTTGGCCTATTTCTTGAAGCAATATGGGTTTCGGCGAAGTTGATTTCCGGTGCATATGATCGGGCCTCAGCATGAAAAGGAATTGAATATGAAAAAAACGATTAGGCGTTTGTACAGGGTGTTGAGGGGCTTAACAATGCGCGCTGTTAAAATTGGATTCCGTAAACTAGTAAAGGAATCCAATGCATATTATAAGAAATACTGTTTGCTTGCTCGTGATTTCGGGGTGTCAGCAGATGCATCTTATAAACTGAATCTTTTGTATGAATATGCAAGTCATTTGAGATTTGTGTCGCACCTGCCGTCTTCATATGTACTGGACATTGTTCCTCGCCAGTTTCAGCGAGATTGTCTGTTGCCTGTAACAAACCCTTTGGATCTCAAATGGAGAATGACCAATAAGGTTGAGTTCTATAAACTCCTGATCCAAAACAAATTGCCACACCCTGAGACTTGGTTTTATGTTGAACACGGGGTAGCACTTGACTTGGGAGGCAAGAAACACGTACCTCGAACGGATTTGAATGGTACTCTGTTGTTTGCAAAGACGATAGGGGGTTCCCTCGGTAAAGGCGCCGAAATCGTGATGTACGATGCCAGTCTTAAGTTCTTGAGAGAGAATTTTGTATATCAGAAGATCATGCAAGTGCACTCATCGATTAGAGAACTAGCTGATGTTGAATCGCTTAGCACGATTCGGATCCATAGCTATTTGCGAAAAAATGGAACTGTTGAGATCCAGTCCGCTCATCTCAAACTGGGGGTCGTTGGATTGACGGACAATATAGGAACTGGCGGTATTGGTGTTCCAATCAACCTTGAAGATGGCTGTTGTCTAAAATTTGGATTTAGAGAGATAGGCAAAAAGAGACTGTATGATAAGCACCCGATGGGGATGCGCCCGTTTGAAGGTGCTTGTATTCCTTATTGGAAGGAAACCAGAGATCTTTTGAATATGCTTCACAAAGTGTTTTGCGATTTACGTAGCGTAGGATGGGATATTGCCATAACAGAGGATGGGCCGGTCGTGATTGAGGGAAATAGTGGGGGCGACATAATGATTCCGCAATTTTTTATTCGACCGTTTTTTGAGACTGATATGATCCAAGAGAACATGAGGCGAGACAGGCATTCCAGCCCGTTGAATAAGTTAACATGAAATCACTCTATCGACTCGCACAGATGATTACTCCTGTTGTACCCCGCACGATTCGGGATTGGGTTCGTTTGCACATTCCACTCACCGGGTATGATCAGGACCGGCGTCAAAAGCGGAATCCCTTTGCGCACATTAAGGGTGAAGAATTCACCGGAAGTTCCGTCAGGCTGGGTATCATCGAGGAAGTGTCACACGCTCACAAATACTATATCGCGGCTTGTCGTGAGATGAATGTTTCCTACAAGATAATCAATCTGCTTGCAGATGACTGGATTGTGGCCGTTATGAACAGTAAATGTGACGCTTTCCTTGTCTGGCCCAGCAGTTGCTCAACAATTTATAAGGCTCTTTTCGACAGCCGACTCAAAATTCTTGAGGAAGATATGGGTCAAACGATTTTCCCGACATGGAAGGAATGTTGGCTCACTGAGCAGAAACCCCGGCTTCGGGACTGGATGCTTGTACACGATATTCCTCATCCGCGATCCTGGGTTGCATATAGGAAATCCGATGCCATGAAGATGATCGACAAAATGAACTTTCCGGTGGTGGGAAAGTCTGCAACGGGTGCTTCTGGAAAAGGCGTGAGAATCCTAAAGAACAAAACCGAATTGCATAAATATATCAGATGTCTGTTTGGGCGCGGGATATCTCTTCGCGGTTTCGATCCGCGGGATCCGCACCGTGGATATGTGTTTCTCCAAGAGTATATACCCGGTATCGAGGAATGGCGTATGGTTCGGATTGGAGAGTCTTATTTTGGCCATAAAAAAGGAACTTCTGAAAAAGGTATGCATAGCGGTGCATCGCATTGCTGTTGGGAAGATCCAGGTGAAGAAAAACTGAATATGCTGAAAAGGATTACAGACCTCGGAGGCTTTCGAAGTATGGACGTGGACTTGTTCGTCACACCGGATGGTCGCATTCTGGTAAACGAACTTCAAACGACATTTGGGTGTTCAGTGGCAACGACCCAACTCAAAATTGATGGTGTTGAAGGTCGTTATGTGAATGACGGCGGCCGGTGGACTTTTGAGGCGGGGGCATTTTGTCAGAACCATGTGTGCAATCTGCGAGTTCAACATCTATTGTCACAGATAAAGGGTCTATAAGAGCGATGGCATTTAGCGTAAGTGAACAATCAGCGCAAAACAGTCACCCTCTCGCTCGTATTAAAGACAATAGGATACGGGGGGGGGTATTTGGTCGGATAAGTTTATATCTCTTCTGGTGTGGAATAATAATCTTCTTCGTTGGTTCTGTGGTAGGGCCTCAGTTTAATCCCATATTCTTGAAATTGGGGTATTTAGGGGTGGCTGTTATGGTGGCCATCAGCATCTTGGGTGTGGGGGAACGATGGCATAAAGTTACGCCTGAACTATGTGTGTTTTGGGGGTTCTGCGTGTGGGCGCTTATTACAGGGGCAGTCGTGGCTCTGAATTTAGGCTTGTTCTTAAAGGGGACTGAGAGGGTTATCCAAATTGCGGTGATTGCTTTTTGTGTCACGGGAGCCAGTGCCCGTCTCCGTAGCCCAGCATTCGGCCTTGGATCAGTTCTGGTTGTTGCAATTCTTCTTGGAATCTACGGTTTGGCGACCGGCGATATTGGTTCGTTCACGGAAATGCAGACTACGCAGTCAGGATCCTTGACAGGTGTGCGTTCCACAAGCATGGTTCAGAATGCAAATTCACTGGGAGTTAACGCAGTTTGGGGGCTGGTCGCAGTAACTTACTTTACAACTATTTCAAGACGACACTGGGTCAAAATACTACTGTGGTGTTGTATCCCTATTCTGGTTTATTCCATGTTGGCATCGGGATCCAGAAAAGCACTTCTGCTACCCGCAATCTACCTGATCGCATGGATCTGGTTCTGCCACAGAAAATTAATTTTTCAACGCTGGCAAAGTATGATTCCCATCCTTGTACTTGGTGCTACCTTGTATTGGGGTATGCCGTGGGTGATGGAAAACACCTTTGTTGGTTACCGAATGAAGCGAAGCGTTGATATGGAACACCAAGACGGAAGTACTGAATATCGCGTTGCAATGTATAAACAGGCAATAAAGTTAACTGCCGAACACCCTTTTGCCGGCATAGGTCTCTACCAGTGGAGCATATATAGTCCGGGATTGGGGGGGTACGCACACAACGACTACGGTGAAGTGGCCGCAAGTACTGGGATTTTTGGATTAATTCTCTATCTGCTTCCATATGGGATGGCCACACGTCGATTACAGCTACTAAGAAAAACAACCTTTGATATGGAGTATGCTCGTGCTGGAATCTGTCTTGCGCTACTTACTACAATCGCTGCAGCTGGATTCGGTCAAGTTCTTTTTTTATCGCAGACCTATTGGGTTCTTGTTGGTTCTGTGTGGGGATATGCATACGGAGTGCAACCTCGACTTTCATTACCCGCGAAGCGTTTTGCGTGAGAATAGGTTCTATACATGAATAATCAGATCGGAACAAACAGAGATACTGCTATCATCTGTGGTAATCACATCAACGCTCATACGCTTGTTCGTTCCTTGATGGGATTGGGTTGGGCTGGGCGGTTGGTTTTGCTGCGCCATGAGCAGGAAGCCCCTGGTTTTGCGGCCTGCCTTAACCCCGAGGTGGAGTCCTGGGCGGTGGACATTAAGTCGCCTGATGAGCTCCCGGGCTGGATCGAAGCCCGTTGTGGTGGCGATGGGGCTGTCTATGTGTTTTTCACGGATGAACGGTATCATCCTGCATTTTTCGAATGGATTCAGACGCATCCAGATTCGTCACTTCGTATGCACTTGGGGAGCCTCGAACATATGACGGCTATTCTGGATCGTTATGAGTTCTGTCGATTTATTGAGACTCGCAATCTCGCATCCGTTCCGAAAACGATAAAAGGGGAGGCTGATCCTTTTGCCGCATTTGGGGAGTCGTTTGTCGTTCGGCCCCGCTTGTCCTGGTTTGGTGTCTGCCAGCGGGAACGCGTAAGACTGGTGCATGGGAGAGGTTCATATGATGCGGCGCTAGCTTCATACGCGTCTCGAGGTATCAAACGTGAGGATCTTAGCTATCAGGAATTGCTGAGTATCCGTAATCAGGACAACGTATCTATTTGCGGCTGGTATGGACCGTCTATTCAGTATTTATATTGTACCCGAAAGGTTCTGCAATACCCTCCAAATGCTGGAGGCGGGGATGTTGTTGAGTTGTTGACACCTCCTGATAGCATCATGGCGCAGGCAATAGCTATTCTGGATGCTATGGCATATGATGGGCCTTTCGAGCTTGAATTTGTCTTTGATAAACAAGCGAAGGAGTTCAAGGTTATCGAATTAAATCCCCGGTTCTGGCTCCAACATGGCCTTATTGATGCTGTGTCGGGAGCTGCTTTGGTAAATACCTATTTGGGAAGACCTCCTTTGCCGATTACGGATGATGCGGCAGCCCTTCGCTATTGGGTGAATCCCCTCTACACATGTTATCGGGCTCTCCAGTTCGACTTTCGCAATTTAAGGCACTGGATGTCGAGAAACAGCTGGGTTCCTTTCTCTTTGCGCGAAGGTTTTCTTTATGCACAGAATCATGTGGTACGAAAGCTGGCTAATTATTGGAATGTTGATAAACGATCAATCTAAGAGAAATGCCCAGCATTGCGCCTCTGTTGAGAGACTGAGATGGTGTGAAGCTTTTTTATGGGGGGTTGAGCATATATGTTCATTGCTTCTCTGCTTGGTGCCAAAGCGATTACTGGTTTGTGTGTCAAGGCGGTTGCTCGCGTCGCAAGTCTACCGTTGTAGTCCGAGGCAGATATTCTTGTTTAAAAGTGGACGATCTGCATTGCGAGCCTTGCTTGCCTCTTTTAAAAGGGACAATTCTGAGCGTGGCATTGCTCTCATTCCTGACTACACCTGTAACGTTGTTGCGAAGGCCTGCCAAGCTGCTGGATATAAGGTTCAGGCATATCGTACTGATGATTGTTTTTTCCCCGACTGGAAAGAGGTGGTACAGCGCATAGAGAATGTCGAATTCCCGGTGTTAATTGTTTGTTCCCTTTTTGGTTCTACACCGGGGGCAGATGATCATCTCCAATTAATTAGCAAAGAAAATCCCGATTTGCTGGTCGTTTTGGATGAGTGCCAAAATTTAGTTCACAATCCAGTAGAATTTAACAAATGGGCTCCGAACGGAGGTGTTGTGTTTAGCTTCAATGATAAAACCTGCCCGGGATCAATGGGGGGGGGGCTTGTGATGCCGCATGGTGTAAAAGTCCCCGTCATAGAAACCGCAATATTTCATTTGAGACTCCGCTGCACGATGGGTATTGCTTATATGACTGCAAAAAAGTGTGCACGCGATTTGTGGCATATCATCACTCTGATGGCTCGCGTGCATAGACCGTATCGACCACAAGCTGGCTTCGAGTACTCGGTCTGCCAGAGTGCTCATTATGATCTTCGTCCCGAACTGATTTACAAACAATCGGTAGCGCGATCCATTGTGAGTCTTATTGGTTTGCGGCGGTACTCTAGGCGAAGAAGTGAAACTATTGCGGATCTTTCATCCTATCTGAGAAGCAGTGAAGCTCAACCGTGTGCGAACTGTTTTGAGAATCTGAATTCGCCTTTTGTTGTTATTCGGGACGATGTGATTGATACTTTTTCTTCGGGAACTCCCTTTCCCGTGAAAGTTCCATATGCAGATATCGTCTCGCCGAATATATGCAGTCGTCCCGTGTTCTTGGCAAAAGTAAACATCCCTTATGTAGGGTACCAGTAATGGGGAATCGTTAGGTATTGACGTTATGCGTATATTAGTAATTTGTTCAGGGCATGCACTCGATGATGATCGAGTAACAAGAAAACAGGCCAGGTCTCTATCCCGCTTGGGGCATGATGTAACCGTGTGCGCTTGGCGGCGATTTGATTATCAAGAACCGGGCGTACGCCTTCTTGATCTAGCATCTTTGATGCACGGTAATGCTGGGTCGGCAGAAGCTCGCTCCACCGTTAAACGAAAAGACCGCCTGCTTAGCCTTAGAATCCTATGGGGGCTTGCATGCGAGGAACGCCCTGAGCTCCTGGTGGCCCATGAGTTTGAAACGGGCTTATTAGCCTGGTTTCTGAACATACGACATGGCATTCCCTATGTATTTGATGTACACGAGTTTTATGATGAAACCATTTCAATGCGTGTGCCGAAAGCATTCCGCTGGGCAGTCAAACTTATTGTTCGGAGAATCTTGAGTCATATCGCGCGTAAGGCTAACGCTGTGACGGTCGTATCACCAGTGGCAGAGCATTTCTTTAACGATATTGCGCCGGGCGTCCCGATTGGAATTTTGTATAATACACCACTAATAGAGTTTTTTCCGTTCAGCGATAGCGAAGGCCCCATCCCTGTAATAGTCCACGAAGGGACGTTATCACTCGATCGAGGTGCTCTGGAAATGTTGGAAGCATTGGCTATTGTTCGGAGATCGTACGCAGTCAAGTTTCTTGTGTTGGGAACCGTTTCGGATGACGTTCGGGACACCTTCCTTCGGAAAATTGATGAACTTGGTCTTCACGACATTGTTGATCTGCGTGGTCGATTGCCGTGGACCGATTTCGGGCAACTGGAAGCAACTGGGCAAATCGGTCTGATCTGTATGCAACCCTTGCCAAATAATATGAAGGGGCTGAGCAACAAACTGTTCGATTACATGTCTTGTGGGCTTGCCGTTATTGGGCCCAATATGTCGGCAACTAAAACACTGTTGGATAAATATGAAGCGGGCATATGCGTCGATACCACAAAGGCAAATGAAATAGCAGAGGCCATTTGCCTGCTGATCAGCAATCCAGAGAGAAGGCGAGAGATGGCGGTGCGAGGTAGGCATGCCATAGAAAATGACTTGGGGTGGCATCACATGGAACAAGTGATGGATGAAATTTACAAGGATAAATTGTGATCCCAAGTGACCAAACATGTAACTGTATCTCTGACTTGTTACTGGTGACTAGCAACTATCCTTCGTCGGCGCGCCCGACTCATGGAACATTTGTGCAGCAGTTTGCACATGCCGTAGCCCGGCAAGGGATTCGGTGTACGGTGATACAACCTGTGGCTTTGCATCGTAGCGTTAAACGGAAGGCTTTTCCGTATCATGAGGTTGAGCATATAGAAGAGGGATGTTCAGTTGAGGTCTTCCGACCTCGATACGTGTCGCTATCTGCCCGAGATTCGTTCAATTGGCTGAGGCGGTTTAGCCCTTCCCGTATAACCCTGAATCGGTTTACAGCTGCTGTACGTCGGACTCTGCGAAAAAATCAACTTCATCCCGATGCGTTATACGGCCATTTTCTATACTTTTCGGGGGCTACTGTGGTGCAGATCGGTCGTGAAGAGGGGGCTCCGGCATTCCCTTGTGTGGGGGAAGGTGAGTTTTGGACTGTGCGCAGATTTGGGACTTCCCACGCTCAAAAAGCGCTAATTGCTGCTGCTGGATTCCTTGCCAATTCTTCGGCACTGAAACAGGCTTTGATTTCTGAGCTTGGATTTGATGCGAACCGTATTAGTGTTTTTCCCAATGGAACCGATTTGACGCAATTCAGGCCGGGAGACAAGTCTGCCGCTCGCAAGCGGTTTGGTCTTCCGGAAGATTTGTTTCTTGTGGCCTCGGTCGGAAACTTTCTTGAAAAGAAGGGCATCGTTCGCGTAGGGAAAGCCATAGATGGGCTTGATGGTGTAGCGGGTGTGTTTGCCGGATCTGGACCTGTACCTCCGATAGCCACCAATATGGCCTTGTGTCGACGCGTGGCTCATGACGAAATGCCAGATGTATTGGCGGCTTGCGATGTTTTCGTCCTGCCAACGTTGGTTGAGGGGTGCTGCAATGCCATTGTCGAGGCAATGGCATGCGGGCTTCCGATCATAAGTTCGACGGGCACTTTCAATGATGATTTGCTTGACGATAGCATGTCTATTCGAGTCGATCCGATGGATGTGGCCGCCATTAGGAATGCGATCGTGCATCTTCGGGATGATGTGGATCTCAGACGTTCCATGTCTAAAGCAGCCCTGCTGAAATCCAAGCGTTTTGATGTCAATGACAGAGCCAGACGAATGTTGGAATTTATGGCCGCTCAAGGCGGTTTGTCTGAGGAAGAGGTTCAACCATGAATATCCTTAGTCGTGCCTATGAGAAGCGCTTCCAAAAGCAGGCTCCGCCGTGGCTTCTACGTAACGGGCCAATGATGCTTATCTGGCGTCTCATCCGGAAGTGGCTTAATGTTTCTGTGATCCCGTTTGTTCCCATCAATGGGCTTCGAATTCAGCTTTATCGACTGATCGGGTTCAGCATTGGCAGAAATGTTTTCATTGGCATGCGATGTTATCTGGACGACATGCACCCCAGCGGTTCCAAATTAGGAAATCTTCGAGTTGCGGGAGGGGCTTCGGACATG
>CAZNWT010000050.1:0-31677 GCA_964576795.1 uncultured Victivallales bacterium | reverse complement strand
TCAGACGGGAAGTCTAATTGTCGCTAGACGGGAAATGTAATTGTCGCTGTACATTTTGCAGGACTTCGCTTGATGCAGTAATGGAGGTGCCCCGTCCTGGGCCACAGATTGCAGAGAGTGGCTCCCCCGCCTTTTAGCTCAGTTTAAGCTAAACGGTAGCCGCACACAAATCTCTTGTCTTTCCCCTAATTCTTCAGCCACTCTGTTAGCGTTTTTATGCTCCGATGGCTTGCTTTACATCGCTGACGATCTGATCTATTTCTCGAGAGGCCACAATATCAACCAGTAATCCCGTCGTTTTGTAGTAGTCAATCAGCGGTTCGGTTTGCTGCGAATAAACCACCAACCGATTGGCAATCGCCTCGGCCTGATCATCATCCCGTTGTAAGAGCTCAGAGGGATTCATGTCTGCTGGAGGCTGCGGAACCCCATCAGGGTTAACGTTATAGATGCGGCCCGTTTCTTTGTGAATACGCCGTCCTGAGAGACGGTGGATGATCAATTCATTGTCCACGACAAAGTTGATTACCTTTTCAATGGGTACTCCAGCCTGATCTAAGGCTTCAGCTTGTGGAATCGTGCGAGGAAAGCCATCAAGAATAAACCCTTCTTTACAGTCATCTTTAGCAATACGTTCCTTAAGAAGGTCGATGACAAGATCATCTGGCACCAATTCGCCGGAATCCATATAGCCTTTAGCCTTCTTGCCAAGCTCGGAACCTTCGCCTACTGCCGCCCGTAACAGGTCACCTGTAGAGATCTGAATGACGCCTAGATCATCGGTTACACGCTGCGCAATCGTTCCTTTTCCCGCTCCCGGAGGCCCCAAGAAAATCAATTTCATATAGTAACTCCCTAATAGTCAGTCATTAAATGCTAAAACGATGTTTTGAAAAGACAGCGCCACCTTGCAGCAGAGCAGCCAAAGAATCAAGTGTGTAGAAAATTATCCAACACCGTTACAACGTATAGACGAGGGAGCTAATCACTGAGAGATCATTGTACTCACGGCCTTCCGGAACCACACTGTCATAGCGATCCTGAATGACAATTCGCATGCTCAAGGATGAATTGAGTGCGGCCTCAAGCCCCGCCTCTCCATTGAGCAAATAGTCGTCTGTATCATCCACATTTGGAAGATATTCTGCGGATAACCACAACTTTGAGTGCTCACTAAGAGCCTGAGCATATCGTGCTGCAAGACGGGCGGAAATGTTGTCAGTCTTTGTTCCGTCGGTCAACTTTTCTTCTACATAGGCTCCACCAACCTCAAGTCCCAGTGTGATAGCATCGGTTTTCACGACACGATAGCCAACACCTACCCCCAATATTAGGCGATAATCAATATCAGCAATATCGTCATGAAATACGCTGTTGTCGGAATAAAGATAGCTTCTATTGATTTTATACTTGTAGATAGCCTGCACTTTTGCATTTTCGGTGGTGGTCTCATCGACGCCATCAATTTCAGATTCCCCAAAGTTGCCCTCAATTCCCAAGCGGATCTCATTGACCTCGCCAGCTCTTTCAGCTGTGACGGCGGCATTTGCTGCAAGTGTGTCGCTGTTACCAGACGTCACATTTACACCTGCGGCCACGGAACTCTTCCACTCGACATCTGCGGCAAGTGCCAGTTGTGAAATTGCCATTGCCACTGCGATTGTGATGCTTGTTGTCTTCATATGATGTTTCCTTATTTTCCTGCTATTCCTTATGTTCGTACATGTGTACGTCGCTCTGCGGGAAGGGGATAGAGATACCATTGGCGTCGAATTGCTTCTTGATTGCTTCCGTCAGGGAGAAATAGACCCCCCAGTAATCCGCTACAGTCGTCCAGGGTCGAACTACAAAATTTACGCTGCTATCGCCAAGCTCTGATACAGCAATCGTAGGTTCGGGATCCTTCAGAATACGATCATCTGCATCAATAATGCTTTGAAGAACACCACGGGCTTTGTCGATATCGTCACCATAACCAATGCCAGCTACCAGATCCACACGCCGTGTTCCTTTGGCGGAGTAGTTGATAATGTTTCCGCCTGTCATTTGCGCATTTGGAACAATGATCTGCTTATTATCTGGAGATTTGAGCTGCGTTGTGAAGATTTCTATTACTTCAACAACACCTGAAACCCCTCCGGCCTCAATAAAATCACCAACCTTAAAGGGCTTGAAGATGATCATCAGTACACCTGCCGCAAAGTTTGACAATGATCCTTGTAGTGCCAAACCAATGGCCAATCCCGCAGCACCTAGAATCATGACAAACGACGCGGTTTCAATACCGAGTTGCTCCAAGGTAGCCACAATAACAAACGCCATTAAACCCGCATAAGAGAGATGACTCACAAAGGAGATGAGTGTCTGTTCTTGCTTCGCTCTCGTCATCACCTTCTCAATAATGCTTCGAACGAGCTTTGCCGCTAAGCGACCAACAATAAGAACCGCGACAGCAGCCACGATATTAAGCCCATAAACCGCAATTAAATCCCCTATCTCGTCCATGTTCTACTCCTTTATGTTGTGGGTTCTTCGATCTAGTGTCTCAAAACGCCCTTCATATACAATCTACATTGCAAAGAAATTTTATCAATAGCCAATGGTTTTGCAAGTAGAACGTTATGATGGTGATGTATTTCTCACATCCCGTAAAGATGTTTTCTTGGTTTAGTAGGCACGTGAGAAGTGTAACGTAAAATGCCATAGGTATCGAAGAAAGCGTTCCAAGCCGTGGTTGGCTATCCTTATTGTGATCTTATCACAGAACACATAAGGAAGGAGCACGGCATGGAACAGAAAGAACGTAGCAGGAAGGGCCAGCACTTGACGAGAAATGAGCGCATTGTCATTGAGACGATGTCACGTGGGGGGAATCCCCCACGGGACATCGCCGATGCACTCGGACGTCATCAACGTACGATCGAGAGAGAATTTACGCGCTGTCGTGCGAGGTTACGGAGATCAAAAGGTTTGAAAATAGACCAAGCTTCCGCCCATGAGAATTTTCCGCATTATGGGACACCAGCTCCTGCGTATATAGAGAAATGGGTTTGGTTCGGATGTGGGTTATTCCTTAATAAAAAATCATGTAATTATCTATATATAAACGACTTACATCAATGCCAAATGTGATAATGAAAGCATCCACCCCTCTTGGATTGGGGGTTAATGAGCATGTAAAGATACTGCAAGAATAGCAATATCGGCCGGGCTGATTCCGGGGATGCGCGAGGCTTGTCCAATGTTATCCGGACGGATGCGGCTCAGCTTCTCGCGGCATTCATAGCTGATCGCGTGAATCTCCCAGTAGTCAATTTCCTTTGGTAGGCGGAGATGCTCCAGCTCGCCAATCTTTGCAATTTTTCGAGTCTCACGGGCAATGTATCCAGCGTACTTTGTTTCCACTTCGACCTGTTCAATCACTGCCGGCGGCAGTTCCATGTTAGCCGTCGAAAGATCCTGATAGCGTATGTCGGGTCGGCGCAAAAGCTGGGCAAGCGAGTGCTGCCCTTCAAACGTCTTTTCCAGGCGAGTCTGCTCCTGCTCAATTTTGGAACGATACCGCGTGGTCTCGGTCGTATAGGCTTCAGGAGCCACCCCTAGATGGATTGCATGATCCAGCAGTCGGAATCGGGCATTGTCCTGTCTGAGGATAAGCCGGTGTTCTGCCCGCGAGGTAAACATGCGGTAGGGTTCGTCCGTGCCTTTTGTCACAAGATCGTCGATCAAGACGCCGATGTAGGCATCGCTGCGCCCCAATGTCCATGCTTTCTCTCCGCGAGCTCGCCGCGCGGCATTGATTCCAGCCACAAATCCTTGTGCTGCTGCCTCTTCATAACCGGTTGTACCATTGATCTGTCCAGCCAGAAACAACCCTTCCACACGTTTTGTTTCAAGGCTATGCAAAAGCTGTGTTGGATCTACAAAGGCATATTCAATCGCATAAGCCCACTCCAGGAACTCAGCAGCTTCCAATCCGGGTATGCTGTGTATCATTGTGGTTTGAACATCACGGGGAAGACTATTTGAGGTTCCGTTGGGATAGATGAGATTTGTCGACCGCCCTTCGGGTTCAATAAAGACATGATGTGAAGATTTTGAGGAAAACTTCACGACTTTATCTTCTATCGAAGGGCAATAGCGGACACCAGTGCCCGATATTTTCCCCGCATAGAGTGCGCTACGGTGCAAGTTATCAGCGATAATTTCATGGGTCTTTGAGGTTGTATGTGTCAAATAGCAGGGAATCTGGTCACTTCCCGGTGCCCAGGGATGGAGATCGGATATCGGAGGACAGAGGACAGAGGTCTTAGCATTTTGGGATGAGGTCTCGCCTACCCCGGAGGAATGTTCCACGTGGAACATTCCCTCTGACTTCCGATCTCCGTCCCCATGTTCCACGTGGAACATGGATTCCATCTGCCTTGCCTCCCATGAGAAGAATGGTGCTGGATCTATTCCTGGTTGAACATCGAGTTTGTTGTAATCAATGCTATCCTTATGAATCCGGGGAGGGGTTCCTGTCTTCAGGCGCGCCATCTCAAAGCCGAGCCCCCGCAGAGAATCGCAGAGATCATCTGCTGACGGCATGTCACCACGCCCACCAGGCCAAACTTCGTTACCAATATGAATCCGGCCGCGGAGATAGGTTCCTGGCGTAATAACGACTGTTTTTGATAGAATGGGGGTTCCATCGGATAGAATAATGCCACGAAGTTGACCATTTCGAATGTTTAAAGCCTTTGCGGTTGCCTCTAAAACTGATAAGCACGGAGCAGTTTGAACCACGGTAGCCATACGACGCTCATAGGCAAACTTATCACATTGAACACGATTAGCCTGTACAGCGGGACCCTTGCGTGTGTTCAGAACACGAAATTGTATTCCCGTATAGTCCGCATTGCGTCCAATTTCACCACCCAAAGCATCCAGTTCAAAAACAAGGTGTGATTTGGCAATTCCACCAACGGCAGGATTACAGGGCATACAGGCAACTTCGCTTGCAGACATGGTGACGAGAAGCGTCTGTGCACCATAGCGAGCAGATGCCAAAGCAGCCTCTGCTCCTGCATGACCACCGCCAACAACAATCACATCGTATAGGTTATCTACTGGCATTATTTTCCAACGCAAAAGCGATTAAATATAGTGTCCAACAGTTCCTTGTGATAAATACGTCCCGTGATCTCGCCAAGGAGGTCCAACGAATTTCGTACCATACCTGCGGCAACAACAGCAAAGGCATCCGCGTTTGTACCTAACAGAGAAAGCGTTTCGTTCAATTCGTTCAATGCTTCTTGAACTATAATTCGGTGGCGCTCTGAAAGGGTTGCATGTCCAGGGGCCGTTGTAGTGATGCCAAGTATGTCGACGATGGTTTTACGCAGGAGATCAACGCCAATCCCGTCGCGTAGGGAACATGAAACAGTTGAGAGTCCTATAAAATCGGCATCTGAAAGCTGAGAACCGAGATCTGCCTTGTTCATCACGACAATACAGTGTTCAGGATTACAAGCGGCAATATGATCTCGTTCTGATTGAGATAGAACATCAGAACCATCAACAACCCAAATGTTTATGTCAGCCAAACTAATTTGAGAATGGGCTCGCCGAATACCTTCCTGCTCGATTCTGCAATCGGCGTCCCGTAATCCAGCTGTATCGACAATGCGTAGTGGGATTCCATTTAATACTAACTGCTCCTCAAGTGTATCGCGCGTTGTTCCCGGCTGATGGGTCACAATGGCGCGATCCGATCCGAGAAGTGCGTTAAGCAGGGTTGATTTTCCTACATTGGGGTGACCCGAAATGACGACAATAGCGCCTTCGCGCAGAAGATGCCCCTCATCCCACGTCTTAAGCAGCGCCGTCAAATTGCATGTTACGGTTCCAAGTTGGGTTTTAAGTGTTTGCATTGTTGCGGCCGGAAGTTCATCTTCGCCAAAATCGAGCGTGGCTTCCAAGTCACCAGCTACGGTGATAAGTGTATCGTAAATGTTTGTGAAACAATTACTTAACGAACCTTCAAGTTGTTCAATAGCGGCTGTGGCGGCACGGTCCGATCGTGCCCGGATCAAATCCATGACCGCTTCTGCCTGAAGCAGGTCGATGCGTCCGGACAAGAATGCGCGGCGAGTAAATTCTCCAGGGGTAGCCATCTGGGCTCCGGCATCAAGAACAGCACGCAGAATGCGCCGTGCGCTGGTAGCACCGCCATGGCCTTGGATTTCAATAACGTCTTCCCGTGTGTAGCTGTGCGGCGCCTTATATATAAGGAGTATTCCTTCATCAACGCCGCCATCGGTTTTGGCGCACTTTCCAGGGGATTGGATATAGCCGTGAACAAATGTATTTTGGGGCCGAAGGGAGGGGCGTATGCCGGAGCAGCGGAAAATTGCGTCGGCAATTGCAAGGGATTCACTGCCGGAAACGCGCACAATGGCAATTCCTGCTTCTCCAGGAGCCGTAGCAATGGCCGCAATTGTGTTGTTCATATTCACGTTGCGGGAGGATAGTGCCGTCGGTAGGTTGCCGCAAGCGGATTCTACAGGATGCCAAGAGTTTTGCATATCAAACATTAGAGCTTGCTCCGGCTCCAATAGATGTCATATGTTTTAGACGCAAAACTTATGGAGGCAAAACGAGAGTATGCCAACACCATCGCTAATATCTGCTGCGCTGGAGGATTATCTTGAGGCCATTCTGGCGTTGAGCGAAGAGGGGGGAGACGCACGCGTACGCGATATCTCTGAGCGCTTGTCTGTTCACAAGTCAACCGTGACTGCCGCGCTTAAGACTTTATCGGACAAGATGTTAGTTAACCATGAGCCGTATGGTGCGACCACTTTGACCGAGGAGGGGCATCGTATTGCGTTGCGCGTTGCGCGAAGCCATGCTGTCGTCAAAGCCTTTTTGAAAGATGTGCTTCTTGTAGATAGCGAAACTGCTGAATCCAATGCATGCCGGATGGAGCATGTTATGGACAAGATTGTGCTTGAACGGTTGATTGAATTTGCAGAGTTCATGAAGTCCTGTTCAGATGCAAACTCAGCCTGTTTGACACGTTTTGCCGGTCATGTAGGTGTCTCGAACCCAGCCGCAGAGGATGCCCCGTGAAGATACGCAATTTGGAAATTGGACAGCGGGGGCGCGTTGCTGGGTTTGCTCCGGGAGATCGTGCGTACCGGCAAAAATTGATTCAGATTGGTCTGACCAAAGGGGCTTCATTCACCCTCGTTCGCAAAGCTCCGCTGGGAGATCCGGTTGAGATTAACTGTGGTGGCATCTTACTGACACTCCGCAAGGGGGAGTCCGATATTGTGGAGGTTGAGCTTTTATGAATAAGACAACCATCGCAATTGCTGGAAACCCCAATTGCGGAAAGACAACTGTGTTTAATGCCCTGACGGGGTCTCGGCAACGTGTCGGCAATTGGCCTGGTGTTACTGTGGAACGCTTGGAGGGAAACTATCGTCACGAGAATACTGACGTGTTGGCAGTCGATCTTCCTGGAATCTATTCGTTTTCAGCACATTCTCCCGATGAAGAGGTAGCTCGCAGCTATATCTTGAAATCCAAGCCGGATGTTGTGGTCAATATCTTGGATGCGACCAATTTAGAGCGAAATCTCTATTTGACGACACAGCTTCTGGACATGAAGGTTCCGCTTGTGGTGGGGCTGAACATGATGGATTTGGCGGAACAACGCCATCTCAGCATTGAGATTGAACATCTCGCAAAACACCTTGACTGTCCGGTTATTCCTATTGTGGCAAGCAAGGGTAAGGGCATTGATGCACTGAAGGATGCAATCTCGAATGTGTCTGCATCACACCATATTCCTGCAACCAGCGTGGTTTACGACTCAGAAGTAGAAGTTGCCATCAAGTTGCTAATGCCCAGGGTTGCTGACGCTGCCGCGAAAAACGATGTTGCCAACCGTTGGCTTGCCATCAAACTTATCGAGGAAGATCCTCTGGCTGTTGAGCTTACGAAAAATGAGCAGGCGGATGTAGTAGAATCCGAGATTGGGCGCATCAGTCGTCACGTTGGGGATTCTGTTGATATTGTCCTAGCTGAGGGGCGGTATGGTTTTATCCATGGTCTCGCGCGCGATGTCTTGCACCGTCGGCTTGAGCTGCGGCGCACGGTTACCGATTTGATTGATCGCGTGATCCTCAACCGTGTGTTGGGAATTCCGCTCTTCTTTTTTATTATGTATGCCGTCTTCTTCCTTACGGTTGGGGTGGGAGGGCCATTTATAGACTTCTTTGATCAGTTTTGCGGCACTATTTTTGTCGATGGTGTTCGGACGCTTTTGGAATCATTCCATGCACCGGTAATATTGACAACGTTCCTTGCGGATGGCATTGGGGGTGGAATTCAAACTGTATCGACGTTTATCCCTCCCATTTTCTTTATTTTCTTCTGTTTGGCCATTCTTGAGGACTCTGGATATATGTCGCGTGCGGCTTTTGTTATGGATCGTTTGCTTCGCACCATTGGTCTCCCCGGCAAAGCTTTTATTCCTATGCTCGTGGGATTTGGTTGCAATGTTCCGGGAATCATGGCCACAAGAACGCTCGAAAATGAACGGGACCGGTACATGGCCATTCTCATGAACCCGTTCATGTCTTGTGGCGCACGGCTTCCCGTCTACACGATGTTTGCTGTAGTTTTCTTCCCAAAACACGGGAGTTTATTGATTTTTGGTCTCTATATCACGGGTATTGCCCTTGCGGTTTTGACAGGGCATTTGTTGAAGCGCACGCTCCTGCCCGGTGAACCCAGCACGTTTGTTATGGAACTGCCCCCCTACCATGTGCCCACCCTGACGGGCCTCATGCATCATACCTGGCATCGGCTGAACGGATTCATTGTTCGCGCCGGTCGCGTGATCCTTACCGTTGTTATCCTCATGAGCCTTCTTAGCGCCATTGATGGGATGCATGCTGAATCGCTTTCCCAGAAAGGGGATGCGGCTGCTTCGGAAACCATCTTGAGTCGATGCGGAAAATTTGTGACGCCGATATTGAGTCCCATGGGGATTGAAGAGGATAACTGGCCTGCCACCGTGGGGCTTATCGCCGGTGTTTTTGCAAAGGAGGCCGTTGCGGGAACTCTGGATTCTCTTTATCGGCAGGATATGGAGATCCAGGAGGAGCCGGTTTCCTTTTTTGGCGGTATTGCAAACGCACTGGCAGCCATTCCGTCCGGGTTCTCTGCTCTCATATTTGGATCTGAAGATACCGCAATAGCTGTGAATCCGCGTAGCGGGATGCGAGATGCATTTGGCAGTCCAGCTTCAGTGATAGCATACCTGCTTTTTGTATTGCTGTATTGCCCCTGTCTGGCGGTTGTTGGGGCCGTTTATGGAGAAACCAATCTGCGTTGGACCATATTTACCGTGGCCTACCTCACGCTGTTGGCCTGGATTGTGGCTACACTCTTCTATCAAATTGCAACCTTTATGGTGCACCCGGCTTCTGCAACTCTTTGGATATCAGTCTGTTCTGGGATCATTGGAGTGGGAATCTTGTGCCTACGGGCATTCGGAAGGCGGGCTCATTGAAATCCATGAGATGGTTTAATCGTAGATCAAGCGCACCTCGTTTTTGCCATCCGGATGCACAGCGGCGGATGAGTGATTGCAGCGCGGGGGAACAAGGAGTTGTGCTTTCAAACACAGACCACCGCACTACCGAAATGGGCTTCACTCAGGGAATAGCATTTGAAGTGATTCGTAATGATGAGGGTGACGACAGTCTGATTGTTGATGTAGGGGAATCCCGGTTTGCGATTCCCCGAACAGCGGCGGCGAAGATTGTCGTATGCGTGGGAGAAGGGCGGCGTAGGCACAGGCGGCGGGGGAGGGGAAATCGACCATGTTGCGAGAGATAAAAGTACTGCTTGCCGAGAATGGACCCATGGAGCTTCGGGATCTGGCTATTCATTTTGAAGCAGAACCCTCGGCGATGTCCGGCATGCTAGAATTTCTTGAATCCCGCGGGCAGGTGAAACGCACTGTGATCTCATGTGGTAGCGGAAGTTGTGCGGGATGCCTTGGCTGTGGCAGCCAGAAGGCAGATCGCACAGCTCAGGGTGAAGCCGCAAACATCACGTTTTGGGCAATCGAGACCGCCGCATCAAAATAAGCTTTGAACAAGTTCGGTGGCGAGGGGGTAGAAAAACTTGGCTTCAAAGACGTGCATCTCGCCTCCATTTCTCTTTTTTTCTAGCGTTATTAAAGATGGGGTTCCCTCCCACCGCGCATCTGATCGGTAGTTTTGCAAGAGACTTAAGGGCATCTCACTTTCCCCCGTGTTGAGCTGCGTGACAAACTCCCCCTACAGGGGACAATAAAGAACCCGTGCATTCAGCAGTTTTGAGAGATCGCAGATTATGAGCAATATTCAGCCAAACAACCCTTTGCATGGTGTTACGTTAGAAAAAATCTTAAACCGTTTAGTGGATCAGTACGGTTGGACTGGATTGGCATACAGGATCAATATTCATTGTTTTCAGAGCAATCAGTCAATCAAGTCATCTCTCAACTTTTTGCGCAGAACGCCATGGGCTAGAGATAAGGTTGAGCGTTTGTACATTTCCACATTTTCAGGTTTACCCTCCCAGGACAATGGACAACAGGAGCTCTGAGCACGATTTGTGTGTCCCTGTTTTTCATGTATCCTCCTTTTACCGCAAAGGGAATTCTTATTTTGGCATATTCCCGAGACAGACGATGTGGCCAAAATAGGGTCATGCGTCAGCAGTGGAATAATGGTTGCGAAGTGGACATTGCATGGTAATATAACTTCACAATCCAAAACGAGTCCTTCATAATATGAAGCTTGAGAAAGGGAGGAGGTAACTATGAAATCACTGGATAAGGTCTTTAGTATTCTCGAACTTGTTTCAAACATGGGTGGAAACTCGGTCACGCCAAATGTGGTTGCCACAGAACTTGGTCTTAATGGAGCAACCTGTGTCCGGTTTATGAAGTACCTTAGCAAGCAGGGGTATCTGGAACAAATCTCGCGTCAGAAGGGATATGTCGTCGGTCCTGCATCGCTAACCTTTGCGGACCGGCAGAGCCGGTACTCTCAGATCATCGATGCCAGCGAAGACCCCATTCGACGTTTAGCAAACCTGCTCAACAACCATATCAATATTTCAATCCTCTATAATCGGATGAGATATCTTTTGTATTTTTACTCATGCCATACGAAAAAGGCCTCCGGAGCGAAGCGGCTTGAATTCACCTATGATGTCGCCACCAGCCGACTGCTGCTGTCTGCATGCTCTAAGGAGGAACGGGATGAGGTTATCAAACACGTAGGAATGCCGGGCAAGTACTGGGATGATATCAATGAAAGAAAAACGTTAATGAAAGCGCTTGAAAAGGTGCGGTCAAAGGTGTGCATTAGCTTCCCCGAACCGACCACCGGTCAAATGATTGTCGGCGGTTTAATTATCGTTGATGGATTTCCGCCGGCCGCTATTGGATTTGGAATTGCCGGGAATGACCCCACGGAGGCGTTACAATTGACTGCGGAAACGGTCAAGGCCATCGAACAGAATTTGGAACAAAAAGAAATCTTTTTCTAACCCTATTTTGAGGATAATTAAAATGAACATTAGCATAGAAGGCAGAGCTAGAGCCAACCACTTTCTGGAACATGAAAAGCAGTTCCATTTGGGGATGCTCCCTACTGAACAGTCAAACCCAAAGACTAAAGGACTCGACACCGTTTTCGAAGGAAGTACCGAAGCGGGAGTCAACATGCTGTTCTGCGTTGATGAGGATATTGTCCCCATGGCGGAAAAGGTGCTTAGCGGGGATGCCTTTGCGCTGATGGTCACCAGCGCCCATCAGGCGATTATCAACGGTGGTAAGATTGTATTTTCAGGGTGCGGGGCAACGGGACGACTAAGCATTCTCCTCGAAAGCATGTGGCGTACCTTTTTCCGAACACTAGAAGCGGAGCATGTCGAGATCTTCCGGAAGGTCAGCCAATATGAGGATACGGTTTTCAGTATTATGACAGGGGGGGACTATGCACTGATCAAATCGGTTGAATCTTTTGAAGATTATCCCCAGTTTGGGCAGTGGCAGGCGCAGGCACTCAACTTGAACGCCAAAGACGTTCTAGTGGCAATTTCTGAAGGCGGGGAGACTTCATCGGTACTGGGATCCGTTGCCGAAGCACTCAGCGTTGGGGCCAAACCCTTTTTTCTGTTTAATAATCCCGCTGATATTCTTGCAACGCATATTGAGCGGTCCAGAATTGCCATCGAAGATCCAGAGGTTACCGTAATCGATCTTTTCTGTGGTCCGATGGCTGTCGCCGGGTCCACCCGGATGCAGGCCACCAGCAGCGAGCAGCTGATCGCTGGGGCAATGCTTGAAAAACTCCTCTCCAAAATACTCAACGAAAACTTGACCGGTGACGAGCGTGCCTGCTTCCCCGAGAGTGATATCGATTATGCAGTGGCAATGAAGACGACCATTGCTGACCTTAAGCGTCCGGCGTCCCTTGAAACGATTTCAAAATACATCAGGTTTGAGGAAACGCTTTACCGGAATAAGAGCTTGGTAACCTACTTTGTTGATGAATTCCTGATTGATATCTTTACCGATACCACCGAACGCGCACCAACCTTCATGCTAGCCCCGTTTCGGAAGTTTGATGCGGTGGAACTTCTCCCTTCTTGGGCGTTTGTAAAGACACCGCTTTACTCAACTCCTGACGCTTGGCTGCATGCTCTCGGGCGGGAGCTTCGCTGCCTTGAGTGGAAAACCGAGGACTATGAAGCGATGAATGCCCCAAAAACGGTTATTAATGACCAACCCGCCGTCAGTCGGGAAGAGATGCTGAAATTCCTAATCGGAAATGAAGAGGAAGCATGTCGTTTCGATGTACCATTAAGTGCAGCCGTAAGTATCTTCTCTGGCAATGAATACTCTGCTGCGGTAAACGCACAGACTGTAGCCTGTACTGAAAAATTCAGTCAGCGAATTACCTTAATAATCGGAGACACCCTGAATGCCCCAGAGGGCGCGCTCCTGATTCCAGGCGTGGTACCACGCACTAACCTTAAACTGATGGATCATATGATGATTAAGCTTACCCTAAACACCTTTTCCACAGGCACAATGGTGTGTCTCGGTAAGGTGAAGAGTAACTGGATGAGCTTTGTTAGTATGTCCAATAAAAAGCTGATCGATCGCTGTATCCGTTTGATCTCGGAACTGGCGGAGGTGAGTTATGAAGAGGCTTGCCTCTCGCTTCACCAGTGCATTGTCGAGCTTGAGGCAATGGACTTTACCGGCGTTGAGGAGCCATCCCCCGTCCAGTACACTCTTACGAGAATGAAGGAGCTTTAGAATGACGAATTTTAATTGGAACCGGGAAGAAGTAAGCACAGAGGTTAATGCCCTCCTTGAGACGTTGAGCGTTGAATACTTGGTCAAGGAGGGGACAAGCTGCGGTATGCTACTTAATTTTATTAAGCAGGATAAGGGACTCGAGGTTACCTTTAGTGATGGTTGTGCGGAAATACGCTATAACTCAATTAGTACCGCAGCCCGGGGCATTGGCAAGGTTTTGGGAGAGCTTTCCCAAGACAGTCTTCCGGTGGATCTGGACTTCATCGAAGAGGCTCCCTTTTCAACATTCGGCATCCTCATTGATTGCTCTAGAAATGCGACTATCAAGGTTGAGTTCTTTAAAAAGTACCTCTGCCAATTGGCCTTAATGGGGTACAATATGGCGATGCTCTACACCAAAGACGCCTATGAACTTCCCGGGGAGGACTTCTTTGGGTATCTCCGTGGCAGGTACTCAATCCCTGATTTGCAGGAAATTGACGCGTATGCCGCCACTTTGGGCATTGAGATGATTGGTTCTATTCAGGCGCTGGGGCATTTGGAGCCAACTCTACAGTGGCCAGCCTACCGTCAGGTAAAAGACACACCGAGCGTCATCCTCACCAGTGAAGAAAAATCGTACACCCTGCTTCGAAAGATGCTCGAGTTCTGGTCCACCGCATTTAAGAGTCGTCGTATTCACCTGGGGATGGATGAGACCCATGACCTTGGCCGTGGGGTGTATATGGACAAAAACGGCTATAGACGTGGTTACGACATATTTAATGACCACCTCAAAAAGGTGACCGCAGACTGTACCGATCTGGGACTGAAGCCTATCATTTGGAGTGACATGTATTTCCGGATGGGCAGCAAGACCGGCGACTACTATGATGAAACGTCGGTTATCCCCCCTGACATCAAGTATGACATTCCTGAATCCGTTGAGCTGAATTACTGGGATTACTACCACGAAAATGAAGCGTTCTACCGTGAATGGATCAGGCGCCACCGCGAGGATCTTGGCTTTGAACCGCTCATGGCGTCCGGAATCTGGTCTTGGGATGCGTTTTGGCATAACCATCAGCAAACCGTAGATACGGCCGTTCCTTGTATCGATGCCTGCATCAAGGAGGGGATCAAAGACTTCTTCTTTACCGTCTGGGCAGATGATGGTGCGTTCTGCAACTTGGAGTCTATTCTTGCCGGAGCCTGCTCCATGGCGGAGAAGGTGTTCTCCCTATCCCATGAAATGAATGAAACTGCGGTAGAGAAACGCTTCAATGCCATCTGCAGGAGTGACTACACAGCCCATAAGCAGATGTCTGCCATGACGGTAAGGAATAATAAGTGTTCTCGCAAAGGGATAGATGCGAGAGGCATACTCTGGGATGACCCTTTGCTGCAGATCTACCGCAAAAATCAGCTGGGAGGGAACTCCGATTGGTCGAAAGACACCATAAACCATTTCCGTGAAATCGCAACGCAGGTAGCCGATGTTCCCGACACGGATAGAGGCTGTTTTGGTTATGGTAAGACTCTTCTCACCATGCTGATTACCAAACTGGAGTTAATGGATCAACTTGACGCGGCTTATCAGGCGAAAGATGCCGCCCTGCTTGAAACGGTCGCCGGAAAATTGCCGGAGCTGATTGCAGAGTATGACCTCTTTATCACTATGTTCAGATCTTACCAATATGAGCGATTCAATCCCCAAGGGTTTGAAATCCTGCAGATCAGACTTGGGGGGCAGAAGGAAAGAATCCGGGAGGTGGTTCTCCGGATTGGCGAACTGCTTGCCGGGGAAATTTTCGTGATCCCTGAGCTTGAAGAAAAAGCAAGTCATCCCGATGTGTGTAGAACCTATAATATGCTCGCCAGTGCCTCCTACTTCATTTAGAGGGTTAGTGATACGTTCTCTTGCCGGGAATCGGCAAGGCCTGAGGATTTTCAGAATTCTGAGAGTCCTAATGTATGACGTAATGAAAACGGTATTGTTTTCCTGTCCCTGCAGATTTTCGCACGATGTCGTAGATGTTGTTAAAGTCGAGAGAACAATGCCAAGACACTCGTATGTAACGCAGCTGCAGACTCTTTTGCCTTTTGGACAATCTTAGGCTTAACACTCAATGTCAGTTTTACCGTGTTCATGCATTTCTTGTATGTCGCATGTACTATTTTGATATATGGTGCGTATAGAGGCTGTGTTAATCAATCTTGGCATTTCATCAGTGGTAAAACAGGTGTAGAATCTAACACATCTCAAATTGCACTATGAACAGGGTAGCAATTGAAGGCGATTCTTTGTATAGGAGAGGGATGCAATTCAATTCCAAAAACTGTCGTCTATTCGTATTTATGGGATTGCTTCTAAGCGGAACCCTTTCCTTCGCGCAGGAGATCCCTGAACTTACCACACTAGAGGATCTTGTCGGACAGTGGGTTGGATTGCGCAGTCTGATTGCGGCTGAACAACAAGACTGGCATCGTCAAGATCAGCAGTGGCAACGGGAAATAGCGTTACTGCAAGAAGAAGAGCGCCGGCTTGACGATAAGATTGCTCAAGCAACGCAGTCTGAAGCGGCCAAAGAAAGTCGTACCTCAGATCAACTTTCTCAAAAAGCTAACCTTGAAGCAGCATTATCAGCACTTAGCGATGTGATTGACCGCGCGAGCGCAGAACTCACCGAGCTGCTTCCCTCCATTCCAGAGTCGCTGCAATCTCTAGATTTTGTGCGCCTGCTGAATGCGCTCAACAGCTCGCACGGTGAGCGCTCACCAGCACGACAATTCCAGCAGCTCGTTAGCGCGATAACGGAAATTGAATTGATTCAAAACCAAACCCACACAACGCGTGAATTGCTTGACTTTGGTTCCGATATGCGTCGGGAAATGGATGTGGTTTATATTGGACTGTCTCAGGGATATGCCGTTTCCCCCGACAATGCGATTGCGGCAACTGGAACGCCATCCCATGGGGGGTGGCAATGGAACGTAAATCCTGAGATTGCCACTGATGTTCGCAAGCTTGTTCGTATCCAAAACAAAGAGCAGCCTCCTGAACTCGTTACGGTACCCATAGAGATCTCGGCAGGAGAGGGGCAGCCATGATGGCGGGTTTAAGATTTCACTCGCAACGCGGGTTCTTTTCGAATGTTCAATATCGAACACTCAACATCCAACATCGAAGTTGGGAATGCCCTCTTCGTTCGACGTTGGACGTTGAATGTTCGATGTTTGATGTTCATTTACAAGTTTCGCCCCTGAATGATCCGAGCGTGCTCGGGGGATGGGCTAGCTTGAAACGTGAGCGCTCTCCTAACGGTTGCGTATTGCATGCCCTGATCTACAGTATGTGCAACTTTCTGAGATGCACTTCGCGCAAAGCGCGTCCCGGCCAAAGGGCGGGGGGCTATACCTCGAAGATGTGTGCCTACTTTTCGGGGATCCTGTTTCCTTCCTGCATGGTCCGGCGTCGAAACGCCGCTGGTGGCGTTGCTTGCCAGAAACAGAAAATTCGCCTATCACGGATTGTTGCCACCCTTGTTTTTCTTTTGAGTCTGGTTCCGTGTGGCGTCCACGCGGCGACCAACGATCTGGATTCGGCTATTTTACAAACTCGGCAGGAAATCAAGACAGCACTCGTTGAGCTCAACACCTTACGCGCTTCTATTGAAAAGGACCGTGAACCGCTTTCGAAGACCCATGACGACCGCAGTGCGGCGGTCCGTGAAAAGCGTCAGGTTCTTGAGCGCTTGCAGGAGTCCAAACGCTACGGCGAAGAGCAGTGCCGTTTGCTTAATGCAAATGTGTTGCATCTTACCGAAGAGTGCCGGTTTGTGCTGACAGCGATTTCAGAATATCGGCGGGGACTCGAGACTCGAGTGCTACCTACTGCACTTCAATCCTACCGCCCCATATTGAAATTCTGTGATGAACTCCTTGTGCAGGAAGGCAACTTTAGCCAGCTCTCTCTCATTGCCTCAACCCTGTTGCCGCACGCCATAGCGTGGAACAAAGAGCGCATCGGTGTTCACCGAATGGATGGCTCTGCATTGAATCACAGCGGGATTGAGGAGCGCGGCACTTTTATTCTGATGGGGCCCATTTGCTACTTTGTAAATGTTGCTGGGGGAGGGGGGTTGGTTTTAACCCGCTTTGGCAGCCTTCTGCCAACCTATTTCAATGAACACGCGCCTGTGGAACAGCGTGCGATTGCCTCGTTATTGACAGCACCCTCGGCCTGCGTTCCTCTGGATATCTCCAACGGGGATGCTTTGAAGATTGCTGCTGCCGGCGATTCCTTCGCTGAGCAGATTGGTAAGGGTGGTTTTGTGATGGTGCCGCTAATCATCATCGGGATCCTTTCAATGGCACTGATGCTCTGGAAGTTTCTTGAATTACGCGGAATGCGGCTTGCTACGACAGACTCACTTGCTGACGTGATTCAGCACCTGAATGATGCGGAACCCGATCAGGCCATACAGGCTGCCCGCGCATTGCACAAGCCCCTCTCTGCGGTGATCCAAGATGCATTGGCATATCGACATGCCCCACGGGAACATTTGGAAGAGATTCTGCATGAGCGCATTCTGGCGTTGGTTCCCGGGTTGGAGCGCCATTTGGGAACGCTTGCTGTGTTTGGGGGGGTCGCGCCCCTGCTGGGGTTACTCGGAACCGTTACGGGAATGATTCACACGTTTGATCTTGTTACCCTCTTTGGTACCGGTGAAGCCCGATTACTATCCGGGGGAATTTCAGAAGCCCTGATCACCACAAAGTTTGGCTTGGCCATTGCGATCCCGGTGTTGCTTGTACATGCCTTTTTGGCGCGTCGGGTTCGTGCGATTGTGGGCGCTCTGGAAAATTCAGCTGTCCACTTTGTTAACTCCCTGAAAATTGAAGGTCCAACCCCATGAGTGCGTGGCTGCAACATCCCTTGCAATATTGGAAAGCTGGCGGGCCTTTGTTGATCCCGCTGGCGTTCGTTTGCTTCGGTATATGGCTTTATTTTCTGAGAGGACGTGAACGTCTTTTGAATGCCACTTCGAATGCAGGAGTCATT
The DNA here is from genome assembly GCA_964576795.1 of uncultured Victivallales bacterium. Taxonomy (GTDB): domain Bacteria; phylum Verrucomicrobiota; class Kiritimatiellia; order UBA8416; family UBA8416; genus JABGOW01. The sequence goes on along the minus strand of CAZNWT010000050.1, from coordinate 13,243 downwards.
GCCGATTTGCTCCAACGCAGAGATTGGAGTGGCTTGCAGCGCATGCGTGGAACACTCGTGGAGCTTGTAAAGGATGTCCTTTCTAAACAGGAGCTTAGCGACGATGTCGCGACATCATTTGACAATGAGAGTGGTTGGTTTACGGATCAATTGAAACGCGACATTGTGATCCTTGCGGCGCTGACGACAGTAGCTCCCCTGTTGGGGTTGTTAGGTACCGTTATGGGAATGATTCAAACATTTGATGCGGTTGCGGTCTCATCTGGTGACACTGCAATACGCGTTGCCTCGGGTGTGAGTCGTGCTTTGATTACCACGCAAATGGGACTCGCTATTGCCATTCCCGGTTTCTTTGGCTTGGCACGCCTGCGTCGTTTGTCGCATCACCTGCAGGTGCAGCTGGGAACCCTGAAACTCCATACTATCTTGCTTCATGACGGCGACGCCCTCGATTTCTCCTCTCTAGATCCTGAAACGCATGCCTTTGCACATCAACATTCTGCCATATGAAACGCATAGCCCTTAATTCTACGATCACCGACGGCATAGAAATCAATATGTCACCATTGATTGATTGCGTATTTCTGTTACTGATTTTCTTTATTGTGACCACGGTCTTTGTGGAGGAAACCGGCGTAGACATTCAAAAACCGCAGGCGGTGTCCGTTAGTGATCTAGAGAAACACAGCCTGCTGATTGCACTGACACCGGATGGTCGCATTGTCTATGGTGGGCGAGAGGTAGACCTGAACAGCGTCCGCGGAATTGTTGCGCAACAACTTCGTGAGCACGAAGCGCCCGTCATTATCATGGCGGATCAAAAATCATTTACCGGTCAACTTGTTGCACTGATGGACGAATGCAAACTGGGTGGAGCCACGCATGTCAGTGTTGCCGCGGGACGGAAGACGCAGGACAGAGGTCAGAGGGCTAAGATCGGAGGGCGGAAGTGAAGAAGGATCTGAACACCGAACATCGAACATCCGATGCAAACACATCCAACATTCAACATCCAACAGAATTAAGCGCTCGACACCTAAAGCCATCACTTCTTGCGGGGTGTTTGACAATGGGCCTTTTTCTGGTGTTGCCCTATGTCCATGTGGTTGACCCCACAGCGGAACCCACTTTGGCATTGGTTACGATTGAGCCGGTAGATTGGCAAGCGCCACCCTTGCCGCCTCCACAACGTGAAGCGGAAATCTCCACAGTAGAGCCTTTGCCAAAACCAGCCTTGAAATCCCCGCGTCCCCAAGTCGCCCCGCTCCAGGCTGTCTTGGATTTCGATGTGGGGTTGGCAAATGTCGGTGGGGATTTTGACATGAACTTTGTTATAGATTCCAGCACCGGAGAAGGATTGGCTTTGGATACCATTTTTGCTCTGTCGGATCTCGATAGTGGCCCACAGCCTGTTGTGCAGCTTCGCCCGCAGTATCCGGTACACGCCCGCATGCGTCAAATTGAAGGGAGCGTTGATGTTGAGTTTGTGGTGTTTCTGGATGGACGCACCGGAGACGTCACCGTGCGGGCCAGTGAACCGGGCTCGCTCTTTGTTTCTGCTGCTGTACGTGCCATTGAGCACTGGCGGTTTAATCCCGGCACACGTGATGGAGACCCTGTCGCTGCCCGTGTGCATCAACGCATTCGTTTTCAGTTGGAGAAATAAGGGTGATGAGTAAAGCTGCGCAGCCGAAGGCAACTGGCCGATTATTATCGGCAACGAAGTGGCAAATTGGAAATCGAACATTGGAAATGAGATGGCTTGTTGGCGCGCTCTTGTTCTGTTCGCTGTCTGTCGTTGCGGCAACAAAGCCCTTGCAGCTCGAACCGACCGTTTCATCGAAAGAAGCTGTGCTTCTGGAAGCGGCCGCTTCGACCACCAATCGACTTGAAGCCGTTGCCATGCTTCAAACCAAAGCACTCCCGCAAGCAAGTGCTGCCCTTGATTTTGCGATAGCCAACTTTCAGTTTCAGGAGGGAAAACTGGAAGCGGCTGCTCAATCCTATAGCAATGCTATTGCGAAATTGCCGACGTTCAGAAATGCCCGAAAGAATCTGGGACGTGTTTTCCTAATGCTGGATCGCAATGCGGAAGCCATTCGTGTTTATCAGACACTAGTTGAAGAAGGGTTGATGGATGCCGACACATTGTTGTTGTTGGGGCATGGATTAATGCAACAGGAACACTTCGTGTCTGCGGAGAATGCATATCGCCAAGTTATGCTTTTGGCACCGGATCATGCCGATGTGCAACAGGGGCTTGTTAACTGCCTTCTCCAGCAAGAGCGCTACCGCGAAGCGCGAAGCTTACTTAAGAGTGTTCTGCGTAGAGACGTTCACCGTGAGTCACTCTGGTCATTGTTGGCCAACGTCAATATTGCATTAGATGCAACGGATGATGCGATTGAAGCACTGGAGACGGCGCGGCGGCTTGGGCAGTGCAGCTCTGAGATGTTAGGATTACTTGGCGATCTCTATCTGAATTCCGGACAACCCGTGGATGCTGTCGAGCGCTACGAAGCGGCACTTGCTGCAGGGTGGGGGGACTCCGCACGTCTGCAACGGGCTATTGAAGGATTTATTCTGGTTGGTAACGCTTCCGGGGCAGTCCGCATTTTGGATAAACTGGAAACGGCGAATGCCAATCCTGCACAAGCCCTAAATCTGATAAAGTTCAGAGCGGAGTTGACCGCACTCCAGGGGCAAACCGTGGATGCTATTGCGAGCTTTCGCAAAGTGGTGTCGCAAAATCCGCTGGATGGAAATGCCATGCTGCGATTGGGATCTCTTTTGCAGGAAACGGGAGACCTTGGCGGAGCGGAACTTGCTTATGAGCGGGCCGGGCGACTTGAAGGGATGGCATCCGAATCGCTTGTGCGGCGTGCGCAACTTGCCGTGCAACGTAATCGCTTCAGTGCCGCAGTTGAGCTTCTAGAAGCTGCGCAGGCCATAGACCCCAAGCCCCATGCTGCTCGCTACCTGGAACAAATCCGTCGTTTGGCAGAGCAGTAATATAGACCGCGAAATATGACAATAAACCTTTGGAAACTGTCATCCCGAGCGAAGTCGAGGGCTCTCAAGTGCCTCCGACCGTCAACAACTCAGTAGCGGTTCTACCCGTCTGTTTCATAAGCCAGCCAAACATAATGTTTGTGGCCCATTGTGAAGGTGCCCGTTTCGCCAAGTCTGGCATACTGCCCCTTCTTTTGTTCCCAAACCGAATCCAGAAACACAGCGACTCCCTGCTTTTGGCGGCGCATGCCACGCCAGAAGTCAACATCGCCCCAATAGACTTCGCCGGGTCGCTTGCAGTAGAGCGGCATGATTTCCGCGTTAATCTGAAAAAGTAAAAGGGGCTTTCCCTCAGGCACACGTTTTTGCACTTCGGGCACCAGCGCGACTGGTGTCTTCATCGGGTTAAATGCTGGAAGCAGAAAGAGTGTAACCATGAGATACAGCGTTGCCATGATGCCTGTTATCAGAACGAAGACCTGCGAGGTGAGTCCTTTTGCATAAAAACGTATGATAAGAAGGGCGCTGCCAGTCAGCAGGATTGTGGCGCAGGAAAAAGAAATGCCAGGAGATAAGGTTACGGGGAGGATCCATGGAGCAGCCCCAATGCCTACTCCTCCGACAATCAATAGGGTTGCCACTAATCCTATGGTAACCCAGATCGCCTTTTTAGGGAGATTTTTAAGAAAAGGCCATGCCGCGCTCACAATCACTGCCATGGCGGGATAGGCAATCAGAATGTAGAGACTGCGTTTTGTGGGTAGCATCGTGAAGAACAGAACTACAAAGCCGAACCACCCCAGCGATCGGCGTAATACCCGACTGATATCATGGGTGATTTCTGATTTTTTCAGAGGAATAGCTTTTAAAAGAGCCCAGATAGAAAAGGGCAGGATCAGAATCCAGGGCAACCCATCGGCTAGCATATTCTCGAAATAGTAATAGAATGGCTGTATATGCCCCAAGCCACCACCGGCACGATCAATGTTCTGATCGAAAAACAACTCCTTGAAATAGGCGTTCGATCCTCCTGTTACCTTAGCCAGCAACAGCCACGTCCCCGGCCAAATCAATGTCACAGGTAGGCACCAAATCCAGTGCCATCGGCGCAAATTTCGCCCCGTACCGCCCGCAAGGTTGGCTGCAATATAGGCACCCAAAGGCACCACGAAGCCAACGGGGCCTTTTGCCAGAATACCGAGGCCAAAACAACAGTGCGCGAGGAGGGGGCGCCACCAGGTATGGCGTTCATCATCCAGAAACAACAAACAGAGGGCCATCATCTGTAGCCCACAGAGCAGCATGTCAATTTGCCCCCATCCTGCGCGCCACCAAATTGCCAGGGTAGTGGCAGTGATGAAGATAGCTCTCCAGGAGGCTCGGTCGTCAACCCACAGTTTCGTAAGGGTTCCAACAGACCACAGAGCAAGGATAACACCCAAAAGGGAGGGGAGGCGGGTGGCGATCGGTCCAATCTCCCCACCCGTCAGGAACGATCCTGCGTTAATAAGCCAGAACATGAGTGGTGGTTTGTGCGCGTAAAATTGGCCATGGCGATGTGGCACAAACCAGTGGTTGTCCGCGCGCATTTCCTGAGCAACATAGGCATAACGCGCTTCGTCGGGTTGCCAGAGATCGCGGCGGAGATATCCGGGAATCCAAAAGGCAATGGCAAACAGCACGATAACAACCAGCCGCTTTCCCATAATCTAACCTCGCTCGACGCTGAATCGAGGCCCACGGGATTTCATCCAACGTACGGCCATGAGATCCCAAACGGTTTGTTTCAAGCGGCCGAAATTGGTGTACTTGCTTGTCCCTTTTTGGCGTGCACGGTGGTTGACGGGAATCTGAGCAATGGATGCCCCTTTGATGGACAGCAGAGTTCCGAGAAAGCGATGCAGCCCTTTCCACATGGTAAAATTCCGTACGAATTCCGCAGGAAATACTTTCAAGGAACACCCCGTATCCCAGATAGACTCATTGAGTACCCAATTGCGTACGCCATTCCCAATTTTACTACCGAAGCGTTTGGCAAAGGAGTCATCCCGCACTGCGCGATAGCCGAAACAGCAGTCGTGGGTATTAAGTTCAGCCAACAATATAGGAATGTCAGCGGGATCATTCTGTCCATCAGCATCCATCGTTGCAATGATGCGTCCTGCTGCGGCACGGAATCCCACACCAAAAGCTGCGCTTTGTCCTGCATTGGGTATGAGCGACAGGATTCGAAGCTCGGGAATTGTTTCAGTAAGCGATCTCAGGATGGATAATGTCTCATCGGAGGAGCCATCATTGACGGCCAACACTTCCCAACGATACGTAGTGCTGCGTAGCACACTCGTCAGTTCATGCAGGGAATCGGCAATACACTCGGCTTCGTTATAAACCGGGATAACGACAGAAAGGTCGGTGGCGCCACCGGAAACCGGCTGCACCACGAGGTCACTATTCTCTTTTCTATGACCCATGCGTCCCGCTCCCCGTTTCTAGAAGAACACTTTGAAATACCGCAAGATGCCCTGTTTCCAGGGAACGCGGTGGGAAATTCCACTACGATTCTCAAAGTTGGCCAAGTTTGCAACATACCATTCGTAATTGCGAACCAGCGCATCCTTGTTGGAGTACTTCGGTGCATATCCCAGCTTCTTCTCGGCGCGTTCAATGCTCACAAACGAATCTTCACAAGCCGTTTCATAAACCCATTTATAGAGGGGAGATAGTTTGAAGAACTCGAGAATTCTGAGCGCCCATATGAGGGGTTTTGCGGGGCATCCAATAATGCGGCGTCCGTGCCCGGCATGATCAAGAACGGCTTGGTAGTCCTCTTTCATCGTTGTGAATTCCTTGGCGCCGATATTGAAGGTGTCGTTGACCGCGATTTTCTCTAGCGTCAGACAGCTCCAAATCATGTCACACAAATCTTGAACATCCAGAAGTTGATAGCGGTTGTTGCCACTGCCAATCATGGGGAAGTTCTTGCCGTCTTTGGCCCAATCATAGAATAGGGCAAATACGCCCAGGCGCTCTGGGCCGACAAACGATTTGGGCCGGAGCACTGAGACGCACATGCCTTGGTCGCGAAACCCGAAACAAACGTTTTCGGCTTCGATCTTTGCGATACCATAGGGCCCGACGCCATCGAGTTTGTCACCTTCAAACAGAGGATGATGATCGGGAATTCCGTAGACGGCGGTGGAAGAAATGTGGACAAACCGCTGGACTGTGCCCCCCTCCTTTGCGGCCTCAAGCAAGTTGCGCGTACCATCGACGTCCGTTGCCATGATCTCTTTGGGCGTGTAGAGGGGCAATGCCGCTGCGGTATGAATGACCCATTCGGCATCCTGCATGCACGTTTTGACCATGTCCTTGTCTCGAATGTCGCCGATCACGGCATTGATCTTATCCCGCTCAGGATAATCGAATGGTTCAAGATCCAGAGAGGTGATATTTGTTATGCCTTGATTCAACAGGGTGCGGATCATATTGATCCCCAAAAATCCACTGCCCCCCGTAATAAGAACTTTTGTATCCATGTTTTTTACTCCTCAAATTGACTTGCAAAAGCGTCTCACACTTTCCCCAATGGAGCAAGCGCAGAGGAGAGGGGGGGCAGGGTAAACGCATCTAATTTCAAGGCCGCTTGCGGCCACACAAGTACAGTGGGGGCTGCGTACCCGCTGTAGGGCGTGCGCAGCCCTCCCTGTACTTCTCTCAAAATGTGCACAACTCACCGATTCAGCCAAAATCAAATGCGTTTTCCCTGAAGAGGAAAATTGTGAATTGTGGACGGTAGAAGGTGGAGCGTTACGTGCTAAAACCGTTTGACAATCACACAACGCAATTGCCTCCCCCATTACGATAGTCGGGAAAGTACCATACCGATGAGCAGTGCTGCACTCATCCCTAGTGTGATTCCCTCTTTGAGAATGATCACCCAGATCCGTGCCCAGACGGCTCCCCAGGCAATATGTGCGGCGTGCTCAATGCGCTTTAACCGCCAAAGTTCAACCATAAAGGTTGCGGAAAAACTGAGCACCATCATTCCCAAGATTGGGCCTATGATTGGAATCGGAATGATAACCCCAAGGACAAGGCCTACAAGTCCTCCCAGCAAAGCCGCAATGCCCGCCAGCTTTGAGCCGCCGCGTTTGGTTACACTCCACGATCCCGCCATAGTTTCGGCGATTTCGATGGCAATAGATAATGCAGCAAAAACCCCAATGGTGATCCACCCCGGAAATGGTGATTCTCCCCGAATCAGCATCGCCACGATTGCCGCCCCTAGCACAACCCATGTTCCTGAAATCGAAAGACAAGAAAGAACGACAGCAACTGCGCACAGAAGCACAATCGCGAGAATTCCTATGTTGGTACCTAAAGTTGCTGCAAGATGTATTATTGTTTCCACCAGAATGCTCATTACGTTCACGCGTTGATTTTTTGAAGCGTGTTTGTCAAGATACTCACACGACATTAAGAGGGGACGCTATGGCAAATGACGACAAACCGGAATTAGTAGATAAAGTAGAAGTTGTTTCACCCGAAACTGACATGCCGAATTCACAGCCCAGAGCTTCCGATCAAAAGCTGATATTAGCGCGAGATGCCTTGCCGTTGCAGCTTCCTATCATCCCCATTTCAGATCGTCCCCTCTTTCCTAAAATGACGGTTCCTATGATTATGGATGACGAGGCACTCGTCAAGATGCTCATCGAACTCGCAGAAGGGGACTCTCGTTTTGTGGGGATTGTCCTGCATCGACCGATCGAGGAAGGTGTGGAAAATGCGGAAGCGGTTGGCACCTCTGACCTTTACGATATTGGGGTTGTTGCCGAGATCGTTAGGATGGCTCAGTTCGAGTCGCAACCCGAGCTGCACGTGATGCTGACTGTTCTTGATCGCTTTAGCATTGAAGGTTTTGTTCAGGAATCTCCGCACATCATTGCTAAAGTCAGCTACATGTTTGAGAGCGAGATGACGGACAACCAGGAGCTGAAAGCGTATTCGGTCTCAGTCATCAAATGCATCAAGGATCTGGTGAAGCTCAATCCACTTTATAAAGAAGAGCTGAGTATCTTCATGTCGCACTCAAACCTTCAGGATCCTGGCCGACTTGCCGATTTTGCGGCCGCTTTGACCACATCTTCTGGAGAAGAGATGCAAGATATTCTCAAAACGGTACGCATTCGTGCGCGGCTGCGCAAGGTGTTGGTTCTTCTGAAGCGCGAAATCGAAATTTCAAAACTTCAGGTTAAGATCAGTGCAGATGTTGAAAAGAAGATGACAAGCAGTCAACGGGAGTTTTTCCTGCGCGAACAACTTAAGGCCATCAAGAAGGAACTGGGAATTGAAAAGGGTGGTAAAGAGACGGAAGTTGAACGTTTTGAAAAGCGAATCGAAGCCCTGACACTTCCGGAAGAGGCAAAGGCGTGTATCACTGAGGAGCTGGAAAAGCTTAAAATGATCGAGCCGAGTTCACCCGAATTTAATGTCACGCGAAGCTATCTGGATTGGTTGACTGTTCTGCCTTGGGGAATCTTTTCTGAAGATAGCTATGATATTTCCCAGTCTGAAACGATCCTAAACCAAGACCATTATGGCCTTCAGGATGTCAAAGAACGCATCCTGGAATTTTTGGCGGTCGGCATTTTGAAAGGGAATGTTTCGGGATCCATTATCTGCTTCGTGGGGCCTCCTGGCGTAGGCAAAACCTCTCTCGGGCGTTCTATTGCGCGCAGCATCAATCGCAAGTTCTATCGGTTCTCGCTGGGAGGAATGCGAGACGAAGCGGAAATTAAGGGTCATCGGCGAACCTATATCGGCGCCATGCCCGGAAAATTCATTCAGGCGATGAAAACCTGTGGAACGGCCAATCCGGTCATCATGCTTGACGAAATTGATAAGGTGGGTGCTAGCTATCGTGGGGATCCTGCTTCGGCCCTGCTGGAGGTACTCGATCGTGAGCAGAATAGCGAGTTTCTGGATCACTATCTGGATGTTCGATTTGATCTTTCAAATGTCTTTTTCATCTGTACGGCCAATCAACTCGATACCATTCCGAAGGCACTACTGGACCGTATGGAGGTGATCAAGCTTTCGGGATACATCCTTCAAGAGAAGCTGGAAATTGCCAAGCGTTATCTCATCCCCAAGCAGTTAAAAAGTCATGGTCTCAAACGGAGTCAGGTAACGATTACGGTAAGGGCCCTACGTGAAATTATCGACGGTTACGCCCGCGAGCCAGGGGTTCGAGGCGTTGAAAATCATATCAAAAAGATCATGCGCAAAGTCGCTAAGCGCATCGTGGCAGGTGATCTCAAAAAAGTGAAAGTTGATGTTGCCGATGTTGTCGACTACATCGGCCAGCGCCTCTTTATGGATGAGAACTACTACACAATCCCTCGCCCCGGCGTTGTGATGGGGTTGGCATGGACCAGTATGGGAGGCGATACGCTCTATATTGAGGCAGCCAAAGTGCATACGGGAAAGAGTAGTTTCAAACAGACCGGACAGCTTGGTGACGTCATGGTGGAATCATCGGAGATTGCTTATACCTACGTGAGGTCTTTCCTCGATCAGGATGAAATGAAGCGCGCCTTCTTTGATACGCATTTCATTCATTTGCACGTTCCAGCAGGCGCAACTCCGAAGGATGGCCCGTCTGCTGGCATCACCATGGCTGTTGCCCTCTACTCTCTAGTTTGCAACAAACCCGTTAAGCGCCACCTTGCGATGACGGGCGAATTAAGCCTTACGGGTCTTGTCATGCCCATTGGTGGCCTAAAAGAGAAGGCCATTGCGGCCAAACGGGCCAAGGTGAAACACCTTATCTTCCCCGCCGAGAACAAAAAGGATTTCGACGAAATCCCTGATCATATCAAAAAGGGACTCAAGCCCTATTTTGTCCATACGTTCAAAGAAGTAGTCGATATCTGTTTCGGAAAGCAGACTTGATCATGGCAGACTATAACAACATCGTTCTTGTCGGTTTCATGGGCACTGGAAAGACATGTATTGGACAATCCCTTGCCAAGCGGCTGGGATTGGCTTTCGTAGACATGGATGATGTTATTGTGGAGCGTGCAGAGAAGCCTATTCCTGATATCTTCGCCGATGAGGGCGAGAAGCACTTTCGTAAGCTTGAGCGACAAGTGGTGATGGACTTTTCAATAACGATGGGCCATGTCATCGCGACAGGAGGAGGGGTGGTTCTCAATCCGGATAACATCCATGACTTTGAACGAGAAGGCCTCGTGATATGCCTTTCCGCCACCCCCGAAGTTGTTCTTGCCCGGGTTGAGCATGACACCAACCGACCGCTGCTCTATGCCGACGACAAAATGGAAAAAATCCGATCCTTGCTCGAATCCAGGCAATCGCTCTACGATGCCATTCCAAATCAAATTGACACCTCGGATCTGACGGTAGATGAGGTTACTGATCGTATCATCGGGCTCTATAACTTTGCCTCTACAGGGAATCCCCATGTCCCTGCAAATTAAAATCGGACTCTGCCACATATACACCTGCAGTGCCCGCTACCGCGATTTCTGCGTTTCAATTCTGAAAAAATAGCATTCTTTGGTGCATTTTCACTTGCAAGCGCTGAGCGTTTATCCTAAGGTTTATTTTTGCTGATTGTGTTCTTGTGCAAATTTGAATTAAAATTTTAAGCATCTTGGACTCCCAAAATGAAAAATTCTCTCTCCTTTCTTTTTCATTACGGCCTTCGCCAATGATGTGAAGAAAAAATGGTGCGTCAAAAAGGAAAAATAGACAATGAAGATCACAAATTCTTTCGAGCAACCAGGCCAATGGTTCAAGGCCAATCTGCACACACACACAACCAATTCGGACGGCGATACGCCCCCGGCGGAACGGGTGGCCCAGTATCGCGAAGCGGGCTACAATGTCCTCGCCCTTTCCGACCATCGGACGGTGACAGAGATCGAGGAACTCAACAGCAAAGATCTCCTGCTCATCCGTTCCTTCGAGGGACATCCTCCCTGTTTGACCGGACCGATCTACCACTTGCTTTGCCTCAATGTCCCCAAGGGCTTCGAATATGAGGAAATGCCGGCGAACGATATGATTGCGAAGGTTAATGCGGTGGGAGGCGCCGTCTTTGTCGCCCATCCCTACTGGTGCGGACGAACCGTTGCCCAGATTCTCGCGCTCGAAGGCATTGTCGGCCTTGAAGTCTTTAACTCTACTTGCGGCAAAATTGGAAAGGCGGACAGTTCCGTCCACTGGGATTATGTTCTCGCTGCTGGGCGGACTTTGCCCGCGATCGCCGTGGATGATGTCCATTGCGAACGTGACCGATTCCTCGGCTGGACAATGATCAAGGCGGAAGAATTAACCACGGAAGCTATCATGCAGGCCGTGCGCACCGGGAGCTACTACGCGACCAGCGGCCCCGAGATCAAAGATTGCCGAATGAACGAGGGTGTGGTCACCCTCGAATGCTCACCGGCCCGTGAAATTCATTTCCATTGTCGCAACAGCTCCGGGCGGAGCTTCTATGCCGACGATGGTGAACTTTTTACAAAAGTTGAATTCCAGCCATCCGCCACCGCCACCTACGTCCGCGCCACCGTAGTGGATGAGCGCGGACATCGCGCCTGGACCAATCCAATCGTCTTCTAGAAAGAACAAAGGGAATTAAACTTTCGACGATGGGTATAGGCGCTTCTGATGCAACGACACCAGACAACAATAATGTACTCACAGATTATTCAGAAGAGACATGATTTGTAGGGTTGGCCGTCTCAGCCAAAAGAAATAGACGTAGAATGACTCCCCTTGCACAACTCATCACCGATGAAGCCTTTGCTGCCGGATTTGCTGCTGTTGGCTTTGCAAAGGCTTCCCTTGCAGAAAGCATTGCCGTCTATGAGCAATGGTTGGCAGAGGGGATGGCTGGCGATATGGCCTATCTCCAACGCCACGCTGAACTTAAGAAGGATCCTGCCAATGTTGCTCCAGGCGTGAAATCCATTATCGCCGTTGCGGCTCGCTATCCAACGAACCCCTCTCCTGAGAGTGGGTTTTCTGCCTATGCGCGCGGCTTGGATTATCATGATGTGATTCGCAGCAAACTGCGTACGCTGGCGGCGACTCTTAACGAACACCATCCGCTTCAGGTGCAGAGAATTTGTGTGGACTCCGCCCCTTTGTTAGAGCGCGAGTGGGCCATTCGTGCCGGGCTGGGCTGGCAGGGAAAGCAGGGGCAGTTGGTAAATGCCTCGGCGGGCTGTTGTTTGGTGCTGGGGTTTCTGCTTGTTGATCTTGAGCTGCCAGCATCAGATCCTGTTGCAGAGTGTTGTGGCGATTGCCGTTGCTGTCTTGATGCGTGCCCGACGGGTGCGGCGCTTGGTGCTGGTCGCGTCGATGCGAGACGCTGTTTGTCATATCTTACAATCGAGCACAAAGGAGCTATTCCGAATGAGTTTCAGTCGGCAATGTCTGGAACTCTGTTTGGTTGTGACCGCTGCACGGCGGTGTGTCCCTGGAATCGCCGTGGAACGGCACTCGTGATGCCGGAGCTCGACGCGCAGCAGTCGACACCTTCAGCCAATGCGTGTCTTGCCATGACCGAAGCGGAGTTTACGGAGCGCTTCAAAGGAACTGCGGTCTATCGTATAGGATTAGAGCGGCTCAAACGGAATGCATCCCTCGCGTAATTGAATTAGCGACCAAGCCGTTTAAGGCGCGTGGGGCTCCTTTTTAAACGCAGTGAATCAGCGGGTTTGTTTACTGTGGATGATGTTGCCAGCTTGCGCAGCCCCCCTGTTGTCACGCCTTGATAGAGTACTGTGTTGTCGTGACTCAGAACCGTAACAATATACCCATAAAATTTATCACCGGAGGTTTTGGAAAAGTCTCGACGTGCGCCAGAAAGTGTACGCGATACAGACTCAATCGCTACCGGTGGTAGATCTACATAAATGGGCTGCGCATCAAGAACGGATAGGGTGATGTGCTTTGTTGTAACTTGTCGAGGGTCACCGGATCCGCCGGCTGGTTTTGCAAAGTACTGTACCGAAAGCTTTATATTGTGCTCTTCTTTTCCCAACTTTAGCATCTTAAGTTCTGCTCGGGCATATCGAATGTCCGATTCTGCTTTTCCGGCAACTGTGCCAGCAAAACGATCCTGCTCAAATGAGTCTTTTTCTGTAACCGTTCACGGGATCCAGTTCGACCTATGAACAAGCTCAGATTGTTC
>CAZNWT010000049.1:0-31727 GCA_964576795.1 uncultured Victivallales bacterium | reverse complement strand
TTCAGACGGGAAGTCTAATTGTCGCTAGACGGGAAATGTAATTGTCGCTGTACAAGGTTCAGCACCATGAATCATTCAGGGTGCTTATAGTTGATGATGACGCCGCATTCTGCCGCACTTACGTGCGTGCGCTGAACCTGATTCGGGTAGTAACCGTAGAGGCGCACATGCATGCGCTTAGCGCCACCAGCCCGCAGGAAGCCATGCACATGCTCGAGACCCACAACGTCGACTGTTGCATCCTCGACTATAAAATGCCCGAGAAAAGCGGCCTCGACCTACAGCGCGATATTTTAATGAAATACCCAGACATGGCCATCATCTTCGTGACTGGTGAAGGATGCGAAGAAGTCGCAACCGAAGCCATCAAGCAAGGGGCGATGGACTATATAGTGAAAGGCACCATATCCATTAAGCAGATAGAATCCGCGATCATTCACTCGGTCAGCCGCGTACGTCTGACCCGTTCGCTTGAGATGCAGCGTAAACACCTCTTGGAATCGGAGCGACAGCGGATCATGCTCCAGAGTCTGGGAACAGCCTGCCACCATATGGCTCAGCCCCTTACCGTCCTGAGGACCTATATTGTCATGCTCAAAAGAAAGGAAACCGACTCGGCGCAGAGCGCCATGCTTGTTGAGGCCTTTAAGTCAGTGGAAGCCCTCTGCGAAATCGTATGGAAGATAAGCCACACATCCTCATACAAAACCGAGCCTTACCTTGTGCCAGACCACGTGCACCCCAGTGAAGGAAACGACGACCTCATAGTACTATAACCGCTAAACACGGAGGAACCTGATGAAGATCATGCTTGTAGATGACGAAAAGGAGATCCTTACTTCTCTGAGGCGCACGCTCGAGCTCATGGGACACGAAGTTGACTGCTTTCTCGAAGCGCCAGATGCCGCGAAAGCCCAGGATGAAGGTGGATACGACTTTATCTTTGTCGACTACCTCATGCCTGAAACGAACGGCATATGGTTCATGAAGAACATCAAAAAGCGACCTGAGACACATATCCTGCTCATGACCGCCTTCGTTAATCGTGACGTCATAAGCGAGATGATGCGACTGGGAGCGTCTGGCTACCTCGTCAAACCTTTCGACGCAGATGAGCTCAAAATGAACCTATCTTTTCATGCAAACAAGAAGGACCTACCACTCCCCGGTATCTTCGATATCGGATAGGGTCCGCAATCACGGGAGGCACAGCGTGGAATATGCAAACAGGACAAGAGCCCAGCTCATCGAAGACCTGAATGAACTGCGTTCGGTATCTGACAACATTCCAGACTACATAATGCGGTACGATAGGGAGCACCGTCACACGTTTGCAAATGCAGCCTGCCTCCGAGTGTCGGGAAAGACGGCAGAGGAGTTCATCGGGAAGACACACAGAGAGTTTGGCTTTCCCGAACATTTGTGCCGCCTGTGGGAAGACATCATTGACAAGACGTTCGAGACGGCTGAGCCACATCAGCAGGTTTTGGAATGGGATAGCGCCGAAGGGATGATGGCTCTCGACTGGCGGGTTGTGCCCGAGTGTGCTTCAGATGGGTCCGTGGTCAGCGTGTTGGCGGTATCCAGAGACATCACCGAGCACCAGGACGTGCAGGATGACCAAAATAGATTATCCCACTTGGTGGATGTCTCCACGGCTTCGGTTACCATCCACGACCTCACAGGAAAGTTCCTCTACGCCAATCAGAAGCCGCTCGAGCTGCACGGATATACGCGAGAAGAGTTCATGGCCATCAATCTTCATCAACTCGACGTTCCGGAAAGCGAGACGCTCATAGAAGCTCGGCTGCGTGAAATCAAGGACAGTGGCGAAACGTCCTTCGAGGTCCACCATGTCCGAAAAGACGGATCCATCCTCCCTCTCTATGTCACTGTCCGGTTGACATCTTGGGGTGGTGAGACGGTATTTGAAAGCATCGCCATGGACATCACCGAGCGCAATCGGGCGGAAGAGGTGATGAGAGAGAGCGAAAAACGACACCGGGCAATCTGCGAGAGGGTTTCTGAAGGCATACTTGCCGCAGACATTTTGACGAAACGGTTCCGGTATGCGAACCCGGCCATGTGCCGCATGCTTGGCTACAGCGAGGACGAACTCAGACAGATGGGCGTGCTCGAAATCCACCCAAAAAACGCACTGGCCCACGTCCTGTCCGAATTCGAGGCGCAGGATCAAGGCGAGAAGACAATGGTGGCTGATATTCCGTGTCTGAGGAAAAACGGGACAGTGTTCAGCGCAGATATCAGTGCTGGCAAAATGAGCATCAACGGCATTGAATGCCGCGTCGGTATTTTCACGGACATCACCGAGCGAAAGCAGTTGGAAGCACAACAGAAAGAACTTCAAACCAAGTTTGCCCGTGCGGAGCGTTTAGAATCTGTGGGTGTTCTTGCTGACGGCGTTGCTCATGACCTGAATAATGCACTGGGGCCGCTGGTTGCGCTGCCGCCGATGATTCTCGAAGATATCCAAGGTCTCGATATGGAACCTAACGAGACCATAAAGGAGATAAAAGATGGTTTGTCTGTTATCGAGGGTTCTGCTCTACGCAGTGCTGTGGTGGTGAAGGACTTGCTTAGTTTGAGTAGGCGAGGGCAATATAGCCTTAAGCCTTTTGAAATGAATACAACAATGTGCATTCAAGCAAAGTGTGGATGCCAAAGAAATATACGGGCATCGTATCAGAATGTCACCTTCACCAGCTCCCTTTCGGTTGAGCCGTTGATGATCATGGCGGATAGATCGCATTTGGAAAGAGCTGTTGGTAATCTTGTTCACAATGCCGCTGAGTCAATCTCTGAAAATGGACGTGTGGATATTCGCACCTCGGTAGTGCAAATAGATGCACCTATGGCCGGCTTTGAGACTGTTCCGCCAGATCGTTATGCCGTTCTTGAAATCACGGATACAGGAGGAGGTATTCCTAAAGAGAATCTTCCGTACATCTTTGAGCCGTATTTCACGAGAAAGAGGAATAGTGATTATTCGGGTAGCGGGCTCGGGTTGGCTGTTACACATGGCGTCGTTAAGGACCATAAGGGATTCATTGATGTAACCTCGGAGGTTGGCAAGGGAACGACATTCACTCTTTACCTTCCCATGATAAGCGTGCCTGCAGAAATAGTCGGCGCAGATTCAGAGCCGGCAACAAAATTTCAGTATTCGGAGCGCATCCTAATAGTCGATGACGAAAAGTCGCAGCGTTTTATCGCATCGATGAACTTGAAGAGGTTAGGCTATACTGCTTCAGTAGCGACCAATGGCCAAGGTGCAGTTGCTTTATTTGCGGCAACTGCGAAGGAACATAAAGAGACTCCGTTCGATCTTGTCCTACTCGACATGACCATGGATCCTGATTTCGATGGCCTCGATACGTATCAGGCCATCCTTGAATTATATCCCGCACAGAAAGTCATTATTTCTAGCGGGCATGCGGAGAGTGGACGCATCACTGCTGCTCTGAAGTTGGGCGCAGACTCTCTTCCAAAACCATATAATCGTGATGATCTGGCAAAAGCTCTGCGGAAACGGTTAGACAGGGATCAGTTCTGACTCATGTCGTGCCCCAACTGGTTACTTTGAGCAAAGCAACTGGCCAAGCGGCTAGCACCACCAGTTTCCGACCGTCAAAGAAACCAAGAAACCTGAATATGTTTCCCGCCACCTTGACTCGAATCTCGTGATCATGCATGTGCATGTTCAAGGCGATCTGCGATCCAGACCTTGATCACTGATTGCCTAGGAACGCCGAGACGTTGAGCCTCTCGGTCAAGCGACTGGATCATCCAAACAGGGAAATCCACGTTGACTCGTTTCTGCACACGACCGGGGCGGGTAGCCTTGGAGAAGTCCAAGTGTTCAGAGATGTCCTCGTCTGCGTCAAACTTCTTGTCGAATTCTTTACTCTTCATATCGCTCTACCTCCTTAGTCCGCGACCGTCGAACCGAGATGATCCGAGTTCTGTCATCGCGGATCGTGAAGATCGCCGACCAGTGTTTGTCACCGATGCGTCCGATCAATATCAAGCGTGGTTCGCCTTGTGTGCGCGCATGCTCTTTCCCTAAACTCCCATCACTGCATCTGTCTACGTTATTATCGCACAATTGCATAATGGGCAGAGCAAGAGAGGAGAAGGTATGTCGAGCGAGAATCAACTAAACACCCCACATTCGCACGAGGAGCCAAACAGACCGAAGAAGTTGTTGGAACAGGTTAGGGATAAAATGCGCATGAAGCATTACGCTATGAGTTCGGAGAAGACTTATATCTATTGGATCAAGCAGTACATACTATTCCATGGCAAGAAACACCCCTCGTTAATGGCAGAGCATGAGATTGAGATTTTTCTGGGCACAGTGGCGTAAATCGGCGGGTTGTTTGCGTTGGTGCTGGCGCGCGAGTCGTCGCAAGTGCCTGTTTCTGTTGGCTTTAAAGTGGTGGGCCCAGTAGGACTCGAACCTACGACCAAGAGATTATGAGTCTCCTGCTCTGACCAACTGAGCTATAGGCCCCCATTTAGTGAAGGGGTATTGATTTACCACCCAGAGGGGGGGATTTCAAGCCTCGTCGTCTTTGATTGTGGCTTTTTGTTTAAGACCATCAACAAAGGCATGAATGGCTTGGCTGCGTCGTGTGTCGTGGAGGTGGGCGGCGAGCTTGTCGTGTACGACCTCCAGCGGTGTGGTGCTCGCTTCAATTTTCTTGAACACCTTTGCAATGTGATATCCGAATGGCGTTTGAAATACTTCGCTGATTTCGTCGGGTGCCAGTGCAAACACGACGTCATCAAATTCCTGCACCATCTGCTCTCTGGGAAAGGTTCCCAGATCTCCGGCATTGTCAGAGCAGTCTGAATGTTCCGACGCAAGTGCTTCGAAGGCCTCCCCCTTGCGAATGCGTTCGCGAATGTTCAGCATCTCGCTATAGGCATCTGGATTGGATGCGCCCCCCTCGGTGTGCTTTACAATGTGAGCGGCATGGATTTGCTCAGGCGTCTTGAAATGTTCGGCATTGGCGTCATACGCTTGTGCGATTTCGTCTTCAGTGGGAATGGGGATGGGGTCTGTTATCGAGGTGATCAGATGTTGCATTTGCTGATGGAGCTTTTTGGAGTCGTCGACATCCTGCTCTGGTTTATCGCCATCGGTTGAAGGGGGCGCTTTACGTTTGACGGCTTCTTGTTGAAGTAAGATCTGCTCGATGACCGATTCGCGAGCCCACCCATGAAGGCGTTTTTCATCCGGGGGTTGACCCTGTTGCTGCATGTACTGGTTGTATTGAGGTTTGAGTCGCGCGACCTCTGCGTCGATATGGGCTTGATCTACGGATTGTCCATTAACTGTAAGCATGGTAAGAGTCCTGAGTTTTGATGTGAGTACGTTGTCGGGTGAGTGTCTCGGCTTGCGTGTCGTGTGTCAAGTATGGCATTAGTAAACGCGGTTTTGGTTCGGAGTTCGGAGTTCCTGGTTTGGAGTTCGGTGTTTGAACTCCTGACACCCAACGCACCGTTTGGAATGCTTCCTTGGACGTTGATCGTTGGATGGTTGGGGTTAGACACAGATGGCATGTTGATCAAATCGAAAGAGCGCCTTCGGCGAGATGCTTCGGCAAGCTCAGCATGACAGTTTCTTTGAAAGATCGTGGTTTTAGAGGGTGTCATCTCGAGCGAAGTCGAGGAATCTGGATTTGGGCAATACGCCTCAGAGTTTAGCCCAGACGCAGTCTAGGGCTACAACGTGTTGCAGAGGGTAGGGGTTGTGCCAAAGGGAGAAAACGGTGGTTTATAAGAAACAGGATTTGATTGAGTTTGCTCCGACTTGTGATTCGTTTGTCGGCATCGATTCTGATGGATGTGTGTTTGACAGCATGGGGGTTAAGCAGTGTCAGCATTTCCATCCGATGATTATTGCACATTGGCATCTGGAAGCGATTGAAGCCCAACTGCGCGAAACATCCGAGTTCGTTAACCTCTACTCAAAGTGGCGAGGCAGTAATCGTTTTCCCGCATTGCTTAAGGTGTTTGAATTGCTTTCCACGCGTGCTGATGTCCTTGTCGCTGGTGTTGCACTTCCTGATCTGACTGCGTTGCGGGCCTATGTCTCGTCGGGCCTCTCGCTGGGGGTTCCCTCTCTTGAGCAAGAAGTGGCATGGTCGCAAGATTCAGAATTGAAGCGTGTTCTTGAGTGGAGTCGTGCCGTCAGCTTGGATGTTGATCAGAATATGGAAGAAATTCCTCCTTTCAAGGGTTGTGTGAGGGCATTGAATCTGATTCATAAGACATCGGATGCCATTGTGGTTTCACAAACGCCTGAAGCGGATTTGGTCAAAGAGTGGCGACTTCATGATATTGCTGGCTATGTTTCCGTGATTGCCGGTCAAGAACTTGGCACAAAGGCCGAGCACCTTGAGATGGCAACCCATGGGAAGTATGCTTCGAGTCGGGTGCTTCTCGTTGGTGATGCACCAGGGGATCGAGCCGCAGCTCAAGCTGTAGGGGCTTGTTTCTACCCCATCAATTCGGGCGGTGAAGAGGCGTCATGGACGCGGTTTCATGATGAAGCCTATGCCATGTTTCTTGCAGGGAAATATGCGGGACCTTATGAATACCGTTTAATTGCCGAGTTCGATGCCCTTCTGCCTTCCATACCGCCGTGGGAGTGCTAGGTCGCATGAACCATCCTGTACAGGGAGATCTGTTTGCTACATCTGCAAAAGCCTCAGCAGAGTCTCTTCGGCGGTTTTTGTCTGAAGCGGGGGACTGTCGGGTTGATCTTACACTGACTCGGAATCGCGTTACGATGGCATCAGTTGCATTTATCACTGAGAGACACGTTCGCGTACGGCTTCACGCTCATTTCATCACAGCTCCTGAGGATATTTGGAATGCGTTGGCCGCATATCTGCGTACTCGACGGCGTCGGGATTGGAATCGCGTTGCTGCATTTTCAAAAACAATAGATACGTCATCGGAAGCAAAGCGTGAGCCAGTCTCGCGCTTGAGTGGGAAAGGGCGCATTTATGATCTTTCGGAGATTGGGAAGGCCGTTAATCAGCGGTTCTTTAGTGGTCGTGTCAGATATCAGATTGGCTGGGGGCGGAATCGTCCGGAGCGCCGAAAAGGTCGAGGTCAGCGCGGACGCTCGATTCGCTTTGGATCGTGGTCGCGCACGACACACACGATTCGTGTACATCCGCTTCTTGATGATGAACGTGTTCCGCGGGAGTTTGTTGAGTATATTGTGTTTCATGAAATGCTGCATGCCGTTGTTCCGAGCGATTGCTCAAGCGGGAGGCGCTATGATCATCCAGAGACGTTTCGTGTGTTGGAACGGAACTTTCCAAATCTTCCTGAGATGAAGCAATTGGCTGGGGAGCTCCTGAGAATGCTTGTTTGAAGAGTTCTGGGTTCTGTGTTCCGGGTTGCTGAGTTTGGGTTGCTGATGGCTTCTGCCTACGCCAAGGTTACGGCGGGACATGCTGCTGGTTTGAACAAAGAGGAACCTACTACGCCAAAGGCTACGAAGGTCAAGAGCGAAGAGAGCTAAGGGATGGGGAGTAAAGAACCCAACCCCTCCCAGGTTATGGCATATGACTTTGAATGGACGTGAACACGGATCATCCGAAAGTGGCTGTTGTTATTCCGAGCTTGCCGAGGAATCTCATGCATTACTGTGGGCCTGAGATGCTTCGGCAAGCTCAGCATGACAGATCACGCGGTCTTTGCGTGTTCAAAAATGCAAATGCACAACTAGCAGGAGAGGAGATATGAATCTATGTTCCCCTCCTGGGAGGGTTGAGGGTTCCTTTCGTCAAAAGTTTGACAGATAGGAAATTTATTCATATTATCGCGCCATATGGAATCATCAAAAAAGTCAGTTCCACCATCGGTTGTAAAACGGTTGCCGAAGTATTTGGCTTATGTACAAGCCCTATGTTTGCAGAAGGTTGCATGGGTTTCCTCCAGTGAACTTGCTGAGCAGCTTGGCTTAACGAGTTCAACAGTGCGTCAGGATTTTTCCTATTTTGATTTCTCTGGGATTTCCAAGCGTGGGTATGAAATTATTGGTTTGCAGAACATGCTGATCAATACCCTGGGAGTTGATACGGCATGGCAGGTCGTTGTAGTTGGTGCGGGAAACCTTGGCCATGCGTTATCGTTGCATGAGGAGTTTCCCCGGCGTGGATTTAATATTGTTGGAGTTTTTGACGCGGACACGGCGAAACATGGCATGAAGATTGGCCGTTTGTCTGTGAAACCGATGCGTGAGTTGCCTACAGTGGTGGCTAAGTATGGCGTCAATATGGGAATTGTTGCTGTTCCTGCTGGAGCCGCGCAATCGGTTGCGGATCTTCTTGTTGTTTCCGGAGTCAAAGGTCTTTTGAATATGGCATTGACGCATATTATTGTGCCGCCTTCGGTATCGGTGATTGACTCGCGTATCGTTGCCAGTTTGCTTGAGCTGTCGCATTCCATTTCCTTTTCCAGATAACTGTGAACCCTCCGAACCGGCTTACGATAACGGGCGACGAGAGCGGATAACGATGCACCTTCGCCCTACGGGCTACGGAGCGACAGGGAAGAGAACATTCCATCGTCCACCGTTCTCGTCGCCCGTTATCGTCTGCCGATGCTACAGCGGCGTGCTAGAGACGTGCCGCCCCTTTTGCCCTCAACGCCGTCCGGAGGCCGACGTCTACCTTATTTCCTCCTGTTTACCTGCCGATTACATGTTAAACCGTTAAATATTTAACAAGTAAAACTTGACGAGGCTTAATCACCCCTTTATGGTTCCCGCTGTTTTTCACTATTCGAAGAACCGTTTCATACTTAATAACGATACGTCCGCGTCCATCTAAGGAGGAATAGAAAGCGCATGAGTAAACCTCTCGATATGCTGGTTAATCTGCGAAAGCAGGCAGTACAACGACTTTTTGAGTCGAAATTCAAAGCAGGAATGCGGATCACCGTTGGATCTGCTACGTGTGAGAATGCGGCGGGTGCAGAAGCGGTGCACACACGCCTCAAAGCACTTATGGATGAGCATCAGCCAAAGGATGTTGTGGTGAGCCGCGTTGGATGTGCGGGTAAGTGTGATATGGAACCCGTGGTCACCGTCATCTCCCGTAATACGATTCCCACAAAGTACATTCACATGACACCTGAGCGCATTGAGAAGGTGTTTGAACAGCATGTTCTTGGTGGCAAGCCGGTTGAAGCGTGGACGATGCGCAGGCATGCTGGGATCTTAAACGCATCGCGTGTGGTTAGTGTTTGTGAGTGTACTCAGTGTCTCAAAAACGGCGGCAAGGCAATTGAGACAACGTTCATTGAAGAAATCGAGAAGGCGGGATTGAGCGAGAGTGTGGTGGTCATGCGCTCTGCGGCACAGGGGCCGGATGAGGATGGCCCGCTGGCTTACATTTACCCTGAAGAGGTGATGTATCAGGCCCTAACCCCAGAAAAGGTTCGCAAGATTGTGGCCGAGCATCTCGTCGCAGGGAACACTGTGGACGAATATGTTTGGACGGGGGAGCGTATTGCAAACCGTTTCCTTCCCGTATTTGGTGATGTTCCCTTCTTTGGTAGTCAGTTGCGTTTGACGCTTCGGAATTGCGGCGTGATTGAGCCTGAGAGCATTGATGAATATCTGGCGGTTCGAGGGTATGAGGCCGCCGCGACGGTGCTCCAAGACGGTGCTCCTGCTGATGTTATTAAGACGATATCTGAATCCGGACTGCGCGGCCGTGGGGGTGGCGGTTTTCCGACTGGCACGAAGTGGAAATTTGCAGCTGCACAGAAGGTTGATCAGAAGTTTATCATTTGCAACGCGGATGAGGGCGATCCTGGAGCCTTTATGGATCGCAGTACGATTGAGGGCGATCCGCATACCATTCTCGAAGGCATGATTGTTGGCGGGTATGCCATCGGTGCCACGAAGGGGTTCGTCTATATCCGGGCGGAATATCCGCTTGCCATCAAGCGCATTGAAAAGGCAATTGCGGATGCGCAGAAAACTGGTTTTCTAGGGAAGGGGATCTTTGGCTCAACATTCGACTTCGATATTGAAGTTCGGTTGGGTGCGGGTGCTTTTGTATGTGGTGAGGAGACAGCGCTGATCAACTCGATTGAAGGTAAGCGCGGGATGCCGCGTCCTCGTCCCCCTTATCCTTCTATTGAAGGGTTGTGGGGTAAGCCCACTGTAATCAACAATGTTGAAACGTTTGCCAATATCCCCGTTGTTATTCTGGATGGTGCCGAGTGGTTCAAGAGTGTGGGAACGGAGAAGAGTGCAGGAACCAAGGTGTTTGCGCTTGCGGGTGACGTGAAGAACACGGGGTTGATTGAGGTGCCGATGGGTACGACGCTACGTGAGGTTGTCTATGGTGTTGGTGGCGGCATCAAGGATGATCGTGATTTCAAGGCTGTGCAGACCGGTGGACCTGCCGGTGGTTGTTTACCTGCTTCGATGCTGGATACCCCCATTGACTATGACACGCTTTCTGCGGCGGGCAGTATTATGGGTAGCGGGGGCATGATCGTCATGGACGAGAATTCCTGCATGGTGAACGTGGCCAAGTTCTTCCTGGATTTCACACAGAACGAGTCTTGCGGAAAATGTACCCCTTGTCGTGAGGGGACTAAGCGGATGTTAGAGATTCTGACGCGTATCACCGACGGTGATGGAGTAGAAGGCGATGTAGAGAAATTGCTGCGATTGGCCGAGACCATCAAATTGACATCGTTGTGTGGACTCGGTCAGGCTTCACCCAATCCGGTCGTCAGCACCATTACGCACTTCCGAGAAGAGTACGATGCTCACATTCGCGACAAGCATTGTAGTGCGGGAGTTTGTAAAGCTTTGGTAACGTATTCGATTGATCCCGAAGCATGCATTGGTTGTACGGCGTGCAAACGCGCATGCCCCGTAGGCTGCATCACGGGATCTCCAAAGAATGTCCACGTTATTGATACTGAGAAGTGCATTAAGTGCGGAAGCTGCTTTGACGTCTGCAAATTTGATGCGGTAAAGAGGTAAAGAGGAACATGACTGATAATACAAAAATTAAGCTCGTCATTGACGACATTGTGGTTGAGGCCTCTGTGGGACAGACCATTATGCAAGCCGCAGATGGGATTGGCATTCGCATTCCCCGTCTGTGTTACCATCCAAGCCTCAGTTCGCTGGGCGCTTGTCGAATCTGTGTTGTCCACGTTGAAGGCCAACGAAACCCGGTAACAGCGTGTACGTTTCCTGTAACAGAAGGCATGAAGGTTACGACATCGTCACCGCTATTGCGTAAGTTGCGGCGCGATATAGTGGAACTTCTGCTGGATAATCACCCGAAGGATTGTCAGACATGTGAGCGATGTGGCCATTGTGAGCTTCAGGACTTGGCCTATAGCCTCGGGGTGCGCGAACGCCTCTATGAAGGTGAGCGAAAGCATTTACCACGAGACACCTCGTCATGTGCCGTGATTCGTGATCCCGAGAAGTGTATTCTTTGTGGTCGCTGTGTTCGGGTCTGCGAAGAGGTGCAGGGGGTTTGCAATCTAAGCCAACAGCATCGGGGATTCTCGAATTTGGTGGCCCCGGCACATGATGGCGACATGAATGAGTCTGTTTGTATCCAATGTGGTCAGTGCATTAACGTTTGTCCAACAGGGGCCTTCGTAGAGCAAAGCAGTACGGATGAGGTGCTTGATGCGTTGGGTAATCCAGATTTACATGTTGTCGTGCATACGGCACCTTCAATCCGTGCGGCGGTTGGTGAAGGATTTGGTTTTCCTGTCGGTACACCCGTTACGGGAAAGATGGTAACCGCGTGCCGCTTGATGGGGTTTGATCAAGTCTTTGATACGAACTTTAGTGCGGATTTGACGATTGTGGAGGAGGCGACAGAGTTTTTATCTCGGTTTGCCTCGGGCAAGAAGCTCCCACTGATCTCCTCCTGTTCACCGGGATGGATCAACTTCATGGAGCGATTCTACCCGGAATTGATTCCGTTGGCATCGACTTGCAAATCGCCCATGAGTATGCTTTCGACGCTGCTTAAGACATACTACGCGGAAAAGACGGGGATTGATCCCGCGAAAATCTATGTCGTTGCGGTGATGCCGTGTACGGCAAAGAAATTTGAAGCGAGGCGCCCGGAGCTTATGGCTCCTGAGGGATATCCCTATACGGATGCGGTTGTCACGACGCGTGAGTTTATCTGGCTGGCTAAATGTTTGGGCGTCGATTTTCAGAATCTTCCCGATGGCGATTTCGATAATCCGCTGGGTGAGTCCTCGGGGGCCGGAGCCATTTTTGGTGCGACCGGTGGCGTCATGGAAGCTGCGCTGCGTACAGCTTATGAGAAGCTGACAGGCGAGACTTGCCCTGATCTTGACTTTTTGGAGGTACGGGGAGTTGAGGGCGTAAAAGAAGCCACAATTGATATTAAGGGCACGAAGATCAACGTTGCGGTTGCCAACGGACTGAACAATGCAAAACAGGTGTTGGATGCTATTGAGAGTGGTGAGAAAACGTACCATCTCATGGAGATCATGGCGTGTCCGGGGGGATGTGTTGCGGGTGGTGGACAGCCATATCCGCCAGCAGGAACGTATGTGCTTGACCCTGAGCTTACGAAAAAGCGAGCTCAAGCGCTCTATACAATTGATAAGGAGAAGACCCTGCGGAAGTCTCACGAGAATCCATCTATTATCAAGCTCTACGAGGAGTTCCTTGGCGAGCCGAATGGTAAAAAATCACATGAACTGTTACACACGAGCTACAGGGCTCAAGAGCCAAGAGGTGTACGATGAGTTGCTGCACAGAGCATAATGTCTTACCAGCAGAGATTGTTGCTTACATTGTCGAATGCAATGCCAAAGCACACAGTGAGAGCTATCTAATTCCCGTCTTGCAGATGGTGCAGGAAACAATGGGGTATCTCTCCGTCGAGAGTATGAATGAGGTGTCCTGGAAAATGCAGATTCCCGCGGCCAAAGTGACCGGGGTTGCTACTTTCTATCACTTCTTTACATTCAAGCCTCGTGGTGAATTCCGTGTAACCGTTTGCATGGGTACCGCATGCTTTGTCCGGGGGGCGGCCAAGGTTTTGGATCGGCTTAAGAGACTATTGGAAATTGATGAGGGGGACACGACGCCTGATGGCAAATTTTCCATCGACTGCGCCCGCTGCATCGGAGCCTGTGCAATGGCTCCGGTGATGCTGGTGAATGATCGCGTTTATGGTAATGTGAAGCCTGCCGAAGTCGAAAAGATTCTAACCGAATACGGGTTTGATAAAGCGAAGGGAGTTCAGGCATGAGCGACGCGAAAAAAATCTTGCTGATTGATGATGATGTCGACCTTGTGGAAGCCAATACGCTTCTTCTTGAATCAAAGGGGTATACGGTTGTCAGCGCACATGATGGTGATTCTGGCATACAGAAGGCAAAGGAGGAGATCCCCGATCTTATCCTTCTGGACGTGATGATGACGCATGATACTGAGGGTTTCGATGTTAGTCGCCGACTCAAAGATGTGCCTGAGTTGAAGGATACGGTTGTGATCCTGCTTACAGGTATCAAGCGTGCGCTCAATCTTCCATTTGCGTTTGAGCCAGACAGTGGATGGCTTCCCGTAAAGGCGGTTCTTGAGAAACCCATTCCACCAGAGAAGTTGCTCAAGGCGGTTACAGAGGCGTTGGCTTAGCCTGAATTTCCCCGTGTTCTTAACATTTTCTCTCCGTGGACAATTGAATATTGAATATTAGGATGTTCCACCCCTGAATGATCAGGCGGAGGCACGACGCCGGGGGTCTTGTTGATCTGAAACTTCACTCGTGTTACTTGTTCGTTGCGAACGTTGAACGCGTATGCGCTCTGCGGGACCCAACATCGAATTGGGAATCCCGATGAGGGACTGTCGGGACGAAGAGAGAATTCCACACTTCGATGTTGAGTGTTTGATGTTGGATGTTCACTCCCAAGTTTTACCCTTGAACGATCCAGACTTCGGCGAGCTCAGTCGAGTTGCGGAGGACCGACTCCGGGGTGGGGTGCCTTTACCCCAAGTTGCTGCGGCCCGAGGGCGGGCTACCTCCATTATTCAGTATGCCTCTGTTTTGGAGTTCTATTCGCTCACAAGCCCCTGCAGATAGTCAATCCAGGCGTCCATGCCGTCGCCTGTCTTTGCACTCAACTCGAAGATGAATACGCCGGGACGAACTGAGCGTAGATGCTGCCGACATGTTGCCAGATCCCAATCCAGATGGGGGACAAGATCCATCTTTGTGAGTACGACGATGGGAGCCTGCGAGAAAAGTGAAGGATACTTTACTGGCTTGTCTTCTCCTTCTGTGGTGGAGAGCAACGCAATCTTGAAATGTTCACCTAGATCGAATGCTGAGGGGCATACCAGATTCCCTACATTCTCGATAAAGAGCAGCTTGGTATCGTCATCAATGGTTTCTGGAAGCAGCCGTGCGATCTGTTCGGCGTCAAGGTGGCAGGAGCTAATGGTTTCGATCTGCTTCACGACCGCCCCTTTGCCTTCGAGGCGCTTTGCATCATTCTGAGTTTGTTGGTCACCGGTGATGACGGCACACTTCAGTTTTCCATTCAAGCGCTCCAGAGTTCGCTCTAAAAGGAACGTCTTTCCAGATCCCGGGGACGAGATCATGTTAACCGCCACCACACTGTGGCGATTCAACCATTCCCGGTTTTGAGCCGCAACGTCGTCATTGCGGGCCAAAATATTGCGCTCTAGAACAATTGTACGAGCCGTCGAATCGTGATCATGATCATCATGAGCGTGATCATGCGTGTGGGCATCATGCGCATCGTGCGTGTGGTAGTTTACGCCATCATGTGAGTGTGCATGAGTGTGTCCAAGGTTTGCCGCACTACAGCCACAGTCTTCGCACATCGCTATCCTCACGTCATGGGGTGATTAATCACATTTGAATTGAGGGGGAAACCTATCATGCAGATGCCAGCGGTGCAAGATCGAGGGAGTAAATTTGAAATCAGAAATTTTGGGTCTTCACGGATCTTCATTTTTTGCGTTTCTCCTTGCGCGCGAGAATAAAGGCATGTCTATATGAGCGCATATTCGCCAATCGTAATCGCACTCTCTTCATCCCCAATTCTGCCAGAGGCTGCTTCCGGCTTCGCGCTGCAAAAAAAAAATATTTGAACAAAGAGGTAGCGAAGGAAAAGAAGGCAAGTTTCCTTGTTCTCTGGAATGGTAGGCTTTTGTATTCTTTTGCTTCCTCTCCGACTCTCCGTGCCAGAGTTCCCAACTTTGTTCAAAATCTTAACTGGAATAGATGGTCTTTGCTCGACTGCAATCGCGTGAGATCAGATTTCGATTGTCATACCCTCGCGTGCCCAGAAAACATTCATGGGGGGGGTGGTGCTGCGGTATTGAGGGGCATACTCATGCCAAAGGGCGTCGATGAGCTTGTCAGACCTCTCGGGATCATGGTGGAATACGGCGAGCTGCTTAACGTTTTGCTCGTGGGCAATTTTGAGCAACAGCGGGATTGATGTGTGTCCCCATCCTCGCTTTGTTGCATATTCTTCTTCTGTGAACTGTCCATCCGCAATCAGAAGATCAACGCCGCTAATAAAGTCTCGATACTCATTGGCAAGCTTGTCCATCGCTTTAGAAGGCTCGCGAGGTGCGAATATGGCGTCGAGCTCTACATCGGTTGCATAAACGATCTGCTTGCCATCTGCTTCAAGGCGAAAGCGCACGGACCCGCCGGGATGACAGACCTGTTCCTGAATATCGACTTGGATATCACCGATGGTAAAGGTCTGATCGCCTACTTCACGGATGGTCACGCTCGCGGCAAGCTCCTTCATTTCGATGGGAAAATAGTTAATATCCATTTGACCCCGAAGAATGGCCGCCAGAAAGCTCTCTTTCTGGGGGCTGCCATAGATGATCATTTCTGCTCTAGGCATATAGGCAGGCTCAAAGAAAGGAAGTCCTTGAATATGATCCCAATGGGTATGACTTAGGAGAATATGTTGGGGGGAGGGGCCATTTGTTTTGATTTTTGCTGCGAGCTCAATGCCCAGTGGGCGAATTCCAGTGCCAGCATCAAGGATGATTGTATTTTTGCCGTGCTGTACCGATATACAGGCGGTGTTCCCCCCATACTTCTCAGTGCTACCGCCTGGTGTGGAGATGGATCCACGCGTACCCCAGAAGGTTGCCAGAAACTTCTGCTTGGGCGCTGTACTCATTCCAGGCCCCATTGTTTCTGCTGGGAAAACAGGATAGTGACATCACCAATACGAATAAGATCGTTGTGGCGTAAAATGCAACGATTCACGCGAACCCCATTTACGAAGGTGCCATTGGTACTGTTGAGATCTTCGATAACAAACTCTTCATTTTGTGGGAGAATGCAGGCGTGTTCTCGGGATACGCTGGTTAGAGGAATGACAATGTCGGCGCTGTCTTCTCTCCCAATAATCATTTTGCGATTTTGAAGGGAGCGATTTACTGGCTCGGATTCACCCGGTATTTTGATTTGCAGTCCACAGACGTGCTTAACCTCGATATCATCAAAAATATCTTCAACGGGAATTCGCATTGTCGATGAGAGTGACGATGGACTATCCCCAATCGGGGGCACTACCGTGCGGATGGTTTTTCGCACGGTATTGGGTTGATTCGAATCCACATTCATATGTGTTTTGAGTTTAGGTAATGAGCTAAGATGAGTAAAGCCGAAATGATGTTACCAATCGTTGATGAAACCATTGCCAGAAAGAAAAGAATTTCCTCTTGGCATGTTCTTTATACCAAACCCAATAGCAAGCGACTGAGCAATATCATAGAAGCCCATGCGAATGCCAAGAGATCCTCCCGAATATGTCGGACAGTAAGCCAGAAGTGGTACATATTCGCGTGTGTGGTCAGTCCCTTTGAAGGTGGGGTCGTTGCCGTGATCGGCTGTAATGATGAGCAGATCATCATCAAGTAGCCTCATTTTTAATTCCGCCAAAAAATGATCGGTCGATTCCAAGGCGCCAGCATACCCTTTTGGGTCCCGTCGATGTCCAAACATCATATCAAAGTCGATCAAGTTTGCGAAAATGAGGGCGCCACGTTTGGGTGATGGTCGCTCTGATATAGAAAGAATGGCGGCTTCAGCATCGGGGTTGTTTTCGACATGATGCGATTCGGTTATCCCAGAGTCGGGGAATATGTCGTCAAGTTTTCCAACACTGATCACCTCGCACCCGCTTTCGCTCAAGATTGAGAGGATGCTTGGCTCGGGGAGGGGGTAGGAAAAGTCGCGGCGGGATTGGGTGCGGCTGAAGGTGCCAGGAGAGCCTATATAAGGGCGTGCTATGACGCGGCCAACCGCAAGGGCATTGCACTGCTCACGCATGAACCGGCAGGCTTCGTAGAGTTCCTCAAGCGGGATGATCTCCTCATGGGCCGCAATTTGAAGGACAGAGTCGGCGCTTGTATATGCAATCCAGGCTCCTGTTTTCATCTGAATTTCGCCGAGCTCATCAATGATCGCTATGCCGCTGGCCGCCTTATTACCGATGACCTTTCTCCCCGTATGTGCTTCAAGGGCATTGATGAGCTCATCCGGGAAGGAGGGTGGGGTGGGTGGGAATATGTGCAATCCTTTGCTGAGGTGCAGTCCGGCAATCTCCCAGTGTCCGGTTGTCGTGTCTTTGCCTACCGACATCTCTTGCATGGCTCCAAACCCTGCCAAAGGTGTGTCGGTTTGCGGCACTCCCAGAATGGCTTTGCCGCCGGTCAGTGTTGGGATGTTCCCAAGACCAAACGATTGAAGGGTTGGTAGGGATAGTCCGCCTACGGCCGCCGCCGTATGCGCGAGTGTGTTGGAACCCACATCGCCATAGTCCGCTGCATCGGGCGCCTCGCCAATCCCCACAGAGTCTAGTACAATTATATATGCTCGCATGCGGAAAGGATAGAGTGATGTGATGCGAGATGGAAGCGAAAACCTCGCCCTTGAACAATGCGCTTATTTCTCGTCAAGTGCTTGACCTTCCTGCTGCGCTCAACCTGTTCCATGTCGTGCTCCTTCCTTTTGTGTTCTGTGGTAAGACCACAAAAGGATAGCGAACACGGTTTGGAACGCTCTTTTCGATACCTACGGCATTTCACGTTACACTTCTCACAATTTTTCATTTCCAGTTTTCCTATTTACTTTTCCCGCACAAAGTCACAAACTTACCTTGCATACAGACTCCGCGTAGCGTGAGAGTGTCGTCTTGTGGCGCAAGCCGTTCCGACATCGGCAGTGAGCAGAGACTCTGGAGCATGTCCGGAATTGACGAGCACGGAGAAAGGCATGGAGCGTTATGAAACATTCTGTACGAGTGCGAATGTCGATGAGCGTTTTGTTTGTTTTGCTTGTGTCCGTGTCGCTCGTGTGCGCTGCAGATGGCGGCCCCGTGCTGCTATCGTTCAGCTGGGATAATTCACTTGTGGAGGTGAAGTCCATTATCCAGCACAATGGGTATGACTTCACGGTGGCGACCAACTGGGTGTTCAATCTATCTTTCGATGAGAAGGATAAGCTGCTCAGCCGACACGCGCCGCTGGAACGTATGGCGGTGAGACCATCGGACGACATCGGGGTCTTGGCGGCGGACCTAGACAAACAAATGCCCCCTTCTTTCTGTCTCACCAATTACAATGGCCATTCCTACATCGCCCCCATCCAAGACCAGGGTAGGTGCGGATCCTGTTATGCCTTCGCTGCATGCGCCGCGGCTGAAGCCGCATACAACTGGAATTTGGGGCTCTACGACGATTCACGTGTCAAGTTCTCGGAGGCCTTTCTCGCCTTCTGCCTGTCCGATTACTACGACGGGTTCGAGGGGTGCTACGGGGCCAGCTACGACTACGAGGAGCTGGATGCGCTGGTCGACTTCGGCGCCTGCGCGGCGAGCACAGTACCCTATGACGCGTCGGATTCGTCCTGCGGTAGTGCGGGTTGGGTGGATTCCCGTACCGTCTTCCAGTCTTGGCACCGTGTTCCCTGCAGCGATGTCGACGCCATCAAGGCGGCTGTTATGCTCTACGGCGGTGTCGATGCCGCTGTGCTGGTAACCAGTGCGTTCCAGGCCTACAGCAGTGGAGTCTACGAGGACGACAATACCGGGTGCGAAGCCGATCCCTGTTATTACGAGCGCAGCAATCACGCGATCGCGCTTGTTGGATGGAACGACAACGGTGATGCGGAGAGTGAGGGCTACTGGATCTTGCGTAATTCCTGGGGGCCGGACTGGGGTGAAGGGGGGTACATGCGCATCAAGTACCACTCGGCCGCAGTGAGCTGTGCCGCCACTTATTTAGTTTGCTCCGAGGGAACGCCTCCAGTGGCACCGGCTAATGTTGCGGCGACCGACGGTGAGCCCCTGCCACTGTCGATCACATGGGACTCGGGATGGACCGGCGGCAGCACCACGCAAGAAGGAGAGTGAAATGCGACGCACCATGCTCGTTATAGCTGTCATCGGTCTTCTCCTCGCAATGTTTTCTACCGGCGTTCAGGCGTACGAAGAGGGCACGATCTACTCGATCATGCATCCCAACCACGCAACCCGCCTCCGATGGCAGCAGGCGTACGAAGAGGCGCCGAGAGCCACCCTTACTCTATCGCGGCAAGCCGTGCCCGGCCACGTCAGTCTACTGGACCACCTGAATTACATCCCCGTGGAGTGGGATCAGGGACACTGCGGCACCTGCTGGGCCTGGGCGGGGACCGCCGCCATGAGCATCGGGCTGGATTACCAGGAAGGCATCTTTGATCTTCTCTCTGTCCAGTTCATCAGTGCGTGCAATCCGGACAAGTCGTGTTGCGAGGGAGGATGGCTGTACAACGTTGCCGATTTCTATACAAACAAGGGCTTCACGATTCCGCAGTCCAACGTCAACGCCGAGTGGCAGAACGGAGACGGCGGTTGCAATGTCGAGTGCGCTGACATATCGACGACGCCCAACTACCCCGTTGACACCATTGAGGCACAGACGATTGAGACCCACGGCGTCGGTCAGGCCCAGGCCATCGCCAACATCAAGAATGTTCTCAATCAAGGCAAGGCTGTTTGGTTTGCGTTCTTTCTCCCCACGGAAGCGGACTGGGTTGCGTTCTCTGGGTTCTGGGGTACATCGCCGGAGAATCAGATCCACGAAGGGTTCGACTACACAGACGGTACGGAGTGGGATGACGGGGCCGGACACGCCGTGCTGTGCGTTGGGTACGACGACTCTGACCCGACCAACGCCTATTGGATAATACTGAACTCGTGGGGCACGGCCGGCGGACTTCGCTCCAACGCGTTGTTCCGCATGAAAACAGACATCAACTACGATTGTACATCTATTGATTCTGGCGAAATTTACTGGAGCCTGTACTGGCAAGTCTTGGATCTCACGTTTTCCGAGCACAAGTGCTACCAGGTATTCCGCAATACGCAAGACGACGTTTCGGGCGCCATGCCGATATCCGGCATCATTGATGGCACCTCGTTTGAGGACACCACGGTAACGCTGGGCCAGACCTATTACTACTGGGTGCGTGCCCGCACAGATGCCGGATGGAGCGATATGAGCGCTGTCGACGACGGATGTGCCGTCGGTGAGATCGTCCTGACTCCGTCTCTCCAACAAGCCGCCGCGGCACCGGGAGAGACCGTGGCCTACGAGCTCTCGCTGGTCAACTTCACGGGGGTATCGGGCACCTTCGCTTTGACTTATGCGGATCAAAGTTGGTTCGTCTCCGGTCCGGCAACGGCGGGATCGCTTGCTGATGGCGGGAGCACCAGCGTGACCTTGCAGGTCACCGTACCGGTCGATGCCGCGTGGGGGGAAGCGGATACATGCACGGTAGTGGTCGTTTCGTCCGATCCTTCCTTTAGCAACGCGGCGACGATTGTCACGCGAAGCGAATGGGCCACTCCGCCCGCCGTCACCACCTTGCCAGCCACAAACGTAATGTGGCGCCAGGCGACATTTACTGGAGCGCTCTGTCCCAACGGCGGAGAAACGGTGTACTATTTTGAGTACGGTTCGACGACCGGCTATGGACAGACTACTACGCCACAGACTATGTCTGCTGGCATGGCAACGGTTACCGTCAACACCGCCGAGTCCGAACTTGCTGTCAACAGTGGATACCACTACCGACTTGTTGCTACGAATAGCGCTGGCCGAACAGAGGGTTCCGACGACGCGTTCACGACGCGCGAGGCCCTATGGGCTTACGACTTGCCCCCAACCGATGAGGAGGGGGTCTGCTTCGGTGTCGAATTCGATGGAGCTTTCTTCTGGGTCACGACGCTATCATTCGGATTGGATTCGCCTGAGCTTTACAAGCTGGAAAAGGACGGGAGCCTACTGACCGCGTACGACCAACCGGACAACGACAGTATGATGGGTTGGGGTGACCTGGCATGGGACGGCTCCTACCTCTACGGCAGCGCGGGCGGAACAATCGATCAGATCGATCCGGAAACCGGTCATGTGACCGGAGTGACCATTCCCGGCCCACTGCCTTGGAATTTGGCCTTGGCCTACGACTCGGTGTCCGACCATTTCTGGGTCGCAGGGACGTATTTCGACATTTGCGAGATTGACCGCGTCGGCCACGTCGTTCAGCAGCATGCGAATGACAAGTTCGTGACTGGCTTGGCCTGGGACGACCTGTCCCCGGGTGGCCCATGGCTCTGGGTCTACTGCACAGAAGGGCTGACAGGAAGGCTGATTGCGCAGTTTGACCCTCGTTTGGGTGTCTACACGGGTGTGACACGCGAGGGCGTGTATGGGGCGGATTCGGAAACATCCGCAGGGGCTTGCTTTGCCCTGGTGGACAAAACGGCGGCATTCATAGGGCTGAACATGGGCACACCAGGCACGCTGTTTGCAATCGAGCTGTTCGAATTCACATCGGTTCCACACTACGTCTCGCCGGTCGGTCGACACATTCCACCATTCACATGCTGGACTACGGCCGCCACCAACATTCAGGCGGCAATCGATGTGGCGATGTCGAACGACGTTGTCTTCGTCGCAAACGGGACCTATAGCGTCGGCGTCCGCGTTGGCCCTGACGACATGCCTGCGCGTATTGTGAGTACGAACGCTGTGACGGTGCAGAGCATCAACGGACCGGCGGCCACCATCATTCTGGGCGACGGGCCGAACGGTGATGACGCCGTGCGCTGCGTCTATCTTGGCGAGAACGGGATTCTGACCGGGTTCACACTGAGCAATGGCCATACACGGACCGGCGGCGGGGACGCTGCCAACGGAGGGGGCGCATTTGTGCGTGGCGGCTTGATCTCGAACTGCGTGGTCACGGCTGGATCGGCCTCACAATATGGCGGTGGCATCTACTTCCGTGAATCCGGCACGGCCATGTGCTGCACAATTTCGGACAATTCCGCGTTCGAGGGTGGGGGTATCTACGGGTGGCGAGGCGGCATGCTGGAGCGGTGCACCGTGAGCGCCAACAGAGCCGACTACCGTGCCGGGGGAATCTGTCTTGAGGAGGGCGGTGTGTTGAACAACTGTCTTGTGGCCGATAACCATGCTGAATACAAGGGGGGCGGTGTGCGTTGTTCCTATGGCGGCATACTCAACAACTGTACCGTGGCGGAGAACACGGCCGACTTCAAGGGTGGCGGAATCAACACGTACAACGGCGGGGCCATTCGCAATACGGTTGTGGTAGGTAATACGGCCATGACGTTGCCGGACCTCGCCGATGATGGCGAGGGAATGGACTACATCCATTGCTGTAGCCCAGGGCTCTTGGGTACCGGCAATCTGAGCGACGACCCCCAATTCGTCGCAGGTGCTGGTGACTACCACCTGCTCAGTTCGTCTCCTTGCGTGGACGCTGGGACCAACACATACGCCGGTGGAGCATTCGACATGGATGGAGTCGAGCGCATCCTTGGGGATGCCGTGGATATCGGTTGCTACGAGCAGACTCGCGACGCCGACCTGACGCCTCCCGCAATCAGCCTGCCTGTTGCTATTGCAGCTGGGGACGAGGGCCTCGTTGAGTGTGTCAACTTGCCTTTGGTTCAGATCCATGGCACGAAACAGTCGGGCGTGCTGGTTATGGTTACGAACGTTTGGGGCGGATTTATCACCAACGGGGTTGCCCAGACTCAGGGAGGCACATCCTGGAGCAACGCGGTCACACCTGTCTACAGCGTTTCCGGAAACACGAACGTGCTGGTGTATGGGGCGGCATCCAATACAGTTGGCCAGGTATTCCCCGATGCGATGGTGCGGGTGTATGGGGCGGCAGCCAATACAGTTGGCCAGGTATCCGCCGACACGACGGTGCTGCGAATTGTGGCTCGGGAAGCATTGCCGCTGATTTCAATCACAACAGACCCCGTGACTACCGCGTACGAGACCGTCACCTTTGCCATCAGCGGAACCAACAACAGTTACGTTGTCGGCATGATGACCGCCTCTAATGCCGCCAACGGCACGACATGTGGGTTCGCGGCGACAGGGGGGTGGACGGCACCGGTCCTGAGCCTCGCGCAGGGGAACAATACGATCACCGTATCGGGCACCAATGCTCTGGGAACATGGATAAACGACGTGGTAACGGTTACGCGGAAGCGTGCCGGCACAGGCGTGCCTTTTATCGACATCACGACGGCCGACGCCATCGTGCCCTACACGACGAACACTGTAACCGTTGTCGGTACTCACAACGCGCATGTTGTGGGCATGATGCATTGGTCGAACAGCCTTACTCATGCCGCGAGCCTGTTCGGGCCGGTCACACTCGACGACACAAGCTGGTCGCTGGACGCGATCCCGTTGGGTTGCGGCTCAAATGTGATCATGGTCATAGGAACCAATTTTGCGGGAGTTGTGGCAAGCGACAGCGTCCGGATTACACGCACGATGCTGGGCGGTGCTGATATTGGTCTTTCCACAGGTCAGCTCAATTTTGCTGCGACCTATGGTGGATCCGATCCAGCTGTCCAGATGTTGACTCTGACCAATGCTGGAGAGAGTGGCATGATCTGGACTAATACTATTAGCTATAGTGCCGGAGCTGTAGACTGGTTGACAGTAACACCTGTTGATGGGACGTTGGCAATTGGAGAGGGTATTACACTTACATCTTCCGTTACTGTTACTGGCCTTAGTGTGGGAATCTACACGGCTACCAATAGTATTATGGCAGCAGAGGCAACTAATTCGCCGCGGTCGTTTGTAGTGCAATTAACAATTGGTAAGGCATCACAGACGATTACTTTTCTTAACCCAGGACAACAAGTTGTAACCAATGTAACTCCGATTGCGGCAACCGCATCCAGTGGTCTGAATGTATCACTCGAGGTAGTTAGTGGTGCTGCAATACTATCTGTCTCGAATAGCCCAACCCCGTTGACCTATACGGCACCAGGTATAGTTACCCTGCGTGCAACGCAGATTGGAGATGCCAACTGGGCTGCAGCGGTTGCTGTAGATATAAGTTTCCGTGTAAAGGCAGATTGGATTATTCCATGTGATTTCGATGGTGATGGAATGAGTGACCTGTCGGTCTACTGGCCAGAAGGCGGGACTTGGTATATTCGCTATAGCGGCGGTGGGTCGCGCGAACAGAATTGGGGATGGAGTGAAAGTGTTCCAGTTCCCGGGGACTATGACGGCGATGGCATCACGGACTTGTCTGTCTACTGGCCCGCCGATGTCACGAACAATTGGTATGTTTTGCAAAGCTCTGACAGTCAGCTGAAGTTCGGTCATCCCGTGGACTGGGGGTGGGGCGCTACGGTACCGGTTCCCGGGGACTATGATGGTGACGGGATGACTGACATTGCGGTTTACTGGCCAGAAGGCGGGACCTGGTATATCCGATATAGTGGCGGAGGGACACG
The DNA here is from genome assembly GCA_964576795.1 of uncultured Victivallales bacterium. Lineage (GTDB taxonomy): Bacteria > Verrucomicrobiota > Kiritimatiellia > UBA8416 > UBA8416 > JABGOW01. The sequence continues at coordinate 6,776 of CAZNWT010000049.1, read as the reverse complement.
TGAACAGTATTGGGGCTGGAGCGAAACCGTTCCGGTTCCCGGCGATTATGATGGAGATGGCATCACGGATATCGCTGTCTACTGGCCCGCCGATGTCACGAACAATTGGTATATTCTACAAAGCTCCGACGGCCAGATGAAGTTTGGTGGTCCTGTGGATTGGGGTTGGAGCGCTGCGGTACCGGTTCCCGGGGACTATGACGGTGACGGAATGACTGACATTGCGGTTTACTGGCCAGAAGGCGGGACCTGGTATATCCGATATAGTGGCGTAGGGACACATGAACAGTATTGGGGCTGGAGCGAAACCGTTCCGGTTCCCGGCGACTATGATGGAGATGGCATCACGGATATTGCCGTATATTGGCCCCATGACGGTATTAAGAATTGGTTTATTCTACAAAGCTCCGACGGACAGATGAAGTTCGGTGGTCCTGTGGATTGGGGTTGGAGCGGGGCATATCCAACACAACAGAGCTACTGGCTCCACTGGTTCTAGGACTTTAGGCAGAGCCCTGACCTATTTGCTGTTGCTGCCTGGGATAAAAAAACCGAACCGACGCGTGAGCGCCGATTCGGTTCGTTGCATTTCTGCGGGTCGGTTTAGTTGCCGGCCATCATGGCGGCGACGTCGGCTTCGACTTCGCCGATTGGCTTGATGCCGAAGTTTTCAACGAGCACTTTGGCGACGTTGGGCGACAGGAATGCCGGCAGGGTTGGGCCAAGGCGGATTCCTTTGACACCGAGGAAGAGCAGGGCGAGCAACACGATGACCGCTTTCTGTTCGTACCATGCGATGTCGTAGGAGATTGGTAGGTCGTTGATGTCGTCGAGTCCGAAGACTTCCTGCAGCTTCATGGCGATGACGGCCAGTGAGTAGGAGTCGTTGCACTGTCCGGCATCGAGGACGCGCGGGATGCCGCCGATGTCGCCGAGGTTCAGTTTGTTATAGCGGTACTTCGCGCAACCGGCGGTCATAATAACGGTGTCTTTCGGCAGGTTTTCGGCGACGTCTCTGTAGTAGTCGCGGGTTTTGTGGCGACCGTCGCAGCCCGCCATGACGACGAAGCGCTTGATGGCGCCGGTCTTCACTGCGTCGACGACTTTGTCGGCTAGTGCCATCACCTGATTGTGGGCAAATCCACCAGTAATGGAGCCGGTCTCAATCTCTACTGGTGCCGCGCAGGTTTTTGCCAGTTCGATGAGGACAGAGAAGTCCTTTTTGCCAGCTTCCGTACGATCTGCAATATGTGTCACGCCGGGATAGCCCACGGTATTTGTCGTGAAGATGCGGTCTTTGTAGGCATCCTTTACCGGAGTAATGCAGTTGGTGGTCATCAGGATCGGTCCGTTAAAGCTTGCGAACTCGGTGTCCTGTTTCCACCAGGACCCTCCGTAGTTGCCGTGGAAGTTGTCATACTTTTTGAAGGCCGGGTAGTAGTTGGCCGGCAGCATTTCGCCGTGGGTGTAGACGTCGACGCCTGTTCCCTGTGTCTGCTCGAGCAGCTCTTCCATATCTTTCAAGTCGTGACCGGAAATCAGGATGCCCGGGTTGGTGCCAACGCCAATGTCGACTTGGGTGATTTCGGGGTTGCCGTAGGTTTCGGTGTTGGCTTTGTCGAGAATCGCCATGGCATTGACGCCCATTTCACCAGTTTTCAGAGTCAGGGCGACCAGTTCGTCAACCGACAGGTCGCGGGTGGTGGACGCCAGCGCTTCCATGATGAAAGCATAGATCGCGTCGTCTTCGAATCCGAGCACGGCGGCGTGTTCAACGTAGGCGGCGATCCCTTTCAGTCCGTAGACAATGAGTTCGCGTAGCGAGCGCACATCTTCGTTTTGCGTAGAAAGCACACCGACCGTTGTTGCTTTGAGTTGGAAGGCGGCCAAGGTGTCTGCGGTCCAGGTTGCGGCATCATGCAGACCGTCGAGTGAATCGACTTCGATCGCATCGCGGAGGGTGATGGCTTCGCGAATCATCGCCTCAAAGCGGGCGCTGTCAAAGTTGGCGTTAGTGATCGTGGCGAAGAGCCCTTCCGCAATGAAGCGGCCTGCTTTTGCATCTGTGATCGCCGCTTTTTCGCCGCGGATTGAAATTCCCTTCAGCACATAAATCAGCAGGTCTTGCAGATTGGCTGTTTCTTCGGTTTTTCCGCACATGCCGCGTTTCGTGCAGCCTTCGTTTTTCATCGCTTCCTGACATTGATAGCAAAACATAACTATTCTCCTTGGGTTTGGTTTTGGGATTTCGCAGGAGCGTATCCCGTTGCGACACTTTTGTTCTTTTCTCCGAAAGCTTCGACCAGTTTCTCGATCGCTTGTTCTCTAGGCAATTCCTCATTTTCGAGCGTTTTGATCATCTGGTAGGCGGCGAACAGTGGGGACGGACCAATCTCCGAGGCGAAGTGGCCAGCACCCTGATTCCAGACAAACAGGCTGAACAGTTCATCGAGTTCCGCAACGGTTGTTCCGAAGGCGTAGGCTTTGACGAGCTCGCGAGTCGCCTGACGGTAGCGGTGCGCACCCACGGCGTTGGACAGCGATAGCAGATATTTGGTCTTTGGGTCAATGGCCGGTTTTTCCTTGTTCCAGGTCAGCTTCCAGAAGTTGCTGATAATTTTGGCCAGCTCATCGTCGGTCTTCTTGAAATTAATTAGTGCCAGAGGTTTTAGCGGCGGGGTTGTCTTTTTTCCATTCATTGTTTTCTTCCGGTACGGGTTGGACTCTCCAAACGATGCGAACACTATACATGTTTTTGCGGAGGAAACCTTGACCTAAGTCAAGAAGACATAAAAAAAACGTCTCTAGTTTGGAATCTGCACATCGGTTCGGTAAGGTCAGGGCTCATATTGACGGAAGAAGGAGAAACCATGGGAACGCTTTCAGATGGAATGAAAAAGGCCGGTTGGCCTATTGTACGTGAAAAAAAAGGGGGCTGGATCGTGTATGCCTCGCAGGCTCGGGAGTATCGCTATGACCTGGCTTTGGGCTGGTCTGTGCCTGAGGAAGATATAGCGGTTGCGCTGGAAAAAGATTTGCAGGAGATCGAGCAGGGCCGGTTGAGCGCTATCCGAACCCTGTCGCGCACGACGGCGTTGAATCATACCCGCAACGCTTCGCAACCCGTGGTGCGGATTTGCAACGACGGTCGGGTCGATGGGAAGCGTGTGTTGCATCTGGGAACCGGATTAGATCGGTTTGCAAAAGACGTGCTACTGAAAGCGGGGGCGGTGTCGGTTGATGACTACGACCCCAATTTTTATCCAGATCGCTCGGTGCTTAATTCCGCCTATGACGTCGTGCTGTGCAACTATGTCCTTAATATTCTTATTCCGACGGAGCGCCGGTTGGTTTATGACGACATCGCCGCTTGCACGGATTCGCAGGGCGCGGCTTATCTTTGCGTGCAGGGAAAATGGCCGGTTTTAAACAAGCACAAAGTCGTCCGAGCGTATGAAGATGGATATGTGATTCGGGATACCTCCGTTCCAACCTTCCGCAAGGGGTATGACTCGCAGGATTTAATCGATGAAGTGTGCCGAATACTTCATGGCACCGCCGAGCTAGTCTGCATGTTTTACAACAATTCTTTAGTGCAGTGGCGTCCAGAAGCTTGAAACCATTATCACGGTATCATCGAGACTCTTGAGCTCAATCTGAGTTAAGGGATGCAATGGCTAGGACAGGCGTACAGCAGTGGGTTCAATGCTCACCATCAGCGAATGGGTCCGCGGGCTCGAGAAGAACAAGAGAATTCGCCCCGCAAAAGACCTCAAGAAGCAAGCATGCGATATCTTGAATTTCTTACTTTGAACCACGTTAGAGTAATACACTGACGTGGCAAGCTCTATACTGCTATATCATGCTCCGGAATATCTCCGATACGTAGCATCTCTGCATTCAGTTTGGCAGTCATCTCTTTGACTACCTCAGCATATTCAGGATCATCATAGACATTGAATAACTCCATTGGATCTTTTTCCAAGTTAAAGAGCTCCCACTCTTTTTCTTCGAATTCTCCCGGACGTGCTCCGTCTTGATCCAGATCTTCATTATACCAATAAATGATTTTATATTTCTCGGTACGGATCCCATAATGGGCATAAGCGTTGTGACAGCTATCCTGATTCATCCAGTAGCGGTGATAGGCGAGGTCGGTCCAGTCGTCCGGGGTGTTGCCCTTAACATTGGATTTAAAACTGCGACCTTGCATATAGTTTGGTGTGGTAACACCGGCATACTCAAGCCAGGTCGGTGCAAAGTCGACATTTGATGTCATGTCAGTATTGACGGTACCCGCTTCGATCTCCTTGGGATAGCGCATTACAAACGGCATCTGAAAACTTTCTTCATAGATAAACCGTTTATCAAACCAACCATGTTCACCCAGATAGAACCCCTGGTCTGATGTGTATATAACAATCGTATTTTCAGTCAGATTATTATCATCAAGATAGTCAAGCATTCGGCCGACGTTTTCATCAATCGAGTGAATGGTCTGAACATACTTACGGATATAACGATTATACTTCCATCTATTCAGTTCTTCGTGCGACTCAAAAGTATGGGCTTCGCCGGTCAGCTTGCAGCGGAGCGAGAAGCCTTCAAGATTTTCCGATTCAGGGATCGTTTTATCGGGACCAAAGCATACCAGATCGAGATCGTTGTAGGTCATATCTCTGGAAATGCGCATATGGGCTTCCGTGGCTGCTTTAGCCCTGTTGCTGTAGTCATCATCAAATGTTTCCGGAACGGGGAAGTCATCGAGATAGAGGGAACGGTGTTCCAACTTGGGCTCCCAAGGCCGGTGAGGGGCTTTATTGTGACACATCAAAAAGAACGGTTTTTCTTTGTCGCGTTTATCGAGCCAGTCAATACATTTGTCTGCGATGATGTCTGTAACATAACCATCGACTTTTATCTCTTCACTCATTTCATGGAACTGTGGATTCAGATATTCGCCCTGTCCAGGTACTACTGACCAGAAATCAAATCCGGTCGGGCAATGTTTGGGCCCGGTCCCTAAATGCCATTTACCGACGATGGCTGTTTGATATCCACCATGCTGTAGATGTTTGGCGACATGGGGCAGTCTATTGTCGATATGGGTATCTAAGGTTGTCACCCGGTTGAGATGGTTATGGGTGCCTGTCAGGATCGCTGCCCGGGAAGGGGTGCAGATCGAATTGGTAACATAACAATGATCCAGCCGAACACCTTCATTGGCGATCCTATCGATGTTGGGAGTTTGGTTGATCTTGCTGCCATAGGCGCTGATCGCATTGGCGGCGTGGTCATCGCTCATAATAAATAGGATATTTGGACGTGAATTTGACATTTTAAATCTCCTTAAGGTTTTTTTCTAATGCAGCCCCTTTTTTTTGGAGCATGTCTAGTCGTATTTTTCGTATTGCTTCAGATTTGGGGTTATAATGTTCGGGAATTGATAGAATGCCGAACAGGCTTCCGTCGATATCACGTATACCCTTGGCCATACGTCTGATACCATTGGGATTATATTCATCATCAATAGTGACAATATCATCACCAATAGATGCAATACCTTGCGTTATGTTCTGGGAGCTTATCTGTATCTGGTCACCTTTTTTATACTTCCAGCATTTTTCATACTTTTTTTTACTGCCTTTTGGCTTGCGGACTTTATGGGCGATTCTTGATATTGCATCAAATTCACCCCAGTAGGTCCGCTCGTGTCCCAGTTGAGCACGTATACACACCGAACTATTGGTGTTTTCGCACCGTTGCGTAAGCAGCATATGGTCTTGCTGTGGAGTAAACCATTCGACTGTCATATTCAATTCTTTAGCGAGCGTTTCCAGATGCTCCTGAACTACTTCTCTGAATTTTGATTGACGTTGTGTCTGCGGAAAGAGGGCTACCTTAGTGGTATATAATTTTGTTGCTTCATCTCGTGCTACATAGAACATTCTGGCAAGTGTCTCCATCAATCGGATTACACTGCTTTTGGGAAACTTAAGGGTACCGGCGATTTCTTCGAGTGAACGGGATTTGCCATCCTTAAGTAATTCAAGGATGAGCAGTCCGCGCTGTAGCGCCGGGGCAGGAAGATTGTTTTGCATATACTAAGTTATTCCAAATATAAAACATAAACTAGATATGGAATATATCTAAAAATTGCAGGATGTCAAAATACAAAAGGGAAATACTTAGGGGACGCTGGTTACTTAGCAAATTAAGCGGAGATTGCTGTCCATTGCGATGCGGCCAAAATTCACCTTTTCGACGCAGACGCTGACGCCGTGGACGAGGCTTGCCGCCGCTACACCGATCTCCTGCTCAAGTTAGGGCCGGACTTGCAGTTGAAGGGCATCGGCGAGAACGGGCATTGGGGCTTTCATGAACCGGGGTTAGCTCTCGACGCGGTCCCACAGTTCATGAAGGTCAAGCTGAGCGAGGAGAATGTTAACCAGCAGATGCGGGACCATCCGGCGCTTTTTGTATCACCCGTGACGCGGCGCGGGCGCTGCTTGAATACAGAGAGAAGGGGTAGTAACGGTTGAGATGATTGCCAGCCTGACGCAGATCCTGTGCGGTGTGCGTGCCGCCCCCGGGGGCGGGGGCACGTCTAAAGATACGAGATATGGATCTTGCCGCGTAGCGAGCCTTGTGTCGTGGTGAATTTCATGGCGAGACCCCTTAGAGTGAATGTGGCAGGGACAGGCATACAGCATTCGGAAATGAGTAACCGTTCACGGGGTAGAATAGCAGGAGTGGGGCAGAAAACCAGCGTGGTT
>CAZNWT010000048.1:0-32402 GCA_964576795.1 uncultured Victivallales bacterium | reverse complement strand
CCCCCCCCCCCCCCCCCCCCCCCCCCCCCCCCCCCCCCCCCCCCCCCCCCCCCGCGCCCCCCCGCGGGGCGCGGCTAGGTGTTAGGTGTTGGGTGATAGGTCAGTGTTGCGGCGGGGCATTCTTCTCGGTTGAATGTTGACTCATTCACCAATCTGGGCGGGATATTTGGCGCATCTGAATTTGATAGCGGGAGATACGATGAAGCGTCCGAATGTTGTTTTTATACTGATTGATGATATGGGGTGGATGGATATCTCATGCCAGGGGAGTTCCTTTTACGAAACGCCTAACATTGATCGACTCGCAGCCGAGGGTATGCGTTTTACGGATGCTTATGCATCCTGTCCGGTGTGCTCGCCGACTCGCGCCAGCATCATGAGCGGAAAGTACCCGGCACGGATTGGTTTGACCAATTACATCGGCGGTCCAGAGCATTGTAAGCTAGGAGGCGAGCGGGGTAAGCTTTTGAGTGCTCCCTATGTTCCATTTCTCTCAACGGAAGAGATGTCGATGGCATCTGCATTCAAGCGCAATGGTTATGCGACCTGGCATCTTGGTAAATGGCATCTTGGCCGGGAGAATTACTGGCCGGACAAGCACGGTTTTGATCTTAATCTGGGGGGCTGTCACATGGGGCATCCTTCAGGCAAGGGGCACTACTTTCCTCCGTGGGAGATTCCGACACTTGAACAGCGGGAGGGCGATGGCTATCTCACAGATCGCTTTGGCGATGAAGCCGCACGCTTGATTCGGGAGAGTGACGGAACGCCATTCTTCATGAACATGTGGTTCTACTCCGTCCATACGCCGGTTCAAGCCAAGCCTGAGAAGATCGCGAAGTATGAGCAAAAAGCGCGTGACCTCGGTCTGGATAAGGTCGACGCTATTGTTGAAGGCGATTTCTTTCCTGCTGAGCATAAGATGAGGCATCGAATTCAGCGGCGGGTCGTGCAGTCCGATCCCGTTTATGCCGCGATGATTGAGAGTCTTGATGAGAATGTGGGGAAAATTCTCGATGCCCTCGATACGAAAGGTATTGCCGACGACACGATCGTAATCTTCACCTCGGACAACGGCGGACTCAGCACTGCTGAGGGATCATCCACATGCAATGCGCCATTGTTAGAAGGTAAAGGCTGGATGTACGAAGGTGGGGTGCGGGAGCCCATGCTACTTCGCTGGCCTGCAAAAGTGGCTGCGGGGTGTCAGACCGATGCCGTGATCACGAGTCCCGACTTCTATCCAACGCTGCTGGAGGCGTGCGGGCTGCCTCTGGTTCCAGAACAGCATGTGGATGGAACGAGTTTTCTGCCGGTGCTGGAGGGCTCACCGTTCGAGCGTGGTAGTGTCTTTTGGCATTTCCCCCACTATGCCAATCAGGGCGGTTGCCCGGGGTGCTCTATTCGTAATGGGGATTGGAAACTGATCGCATTGTTTGAAGGCGAGCTTGAGCTCTACAATCTTAAGGATGACATCGGTGAGACCCGGAATCTCGCAGAGCGGCATCCGGAAAAAGTTCAGTCGCTGCTAGCAGAACTCCATGCGTGGCAGGATGAGGTCAACGCCATCAATCCTGTTGCAAATGCTGACTGGAAACCATGGCGCGACGCCGATCTGAATCCGCTTGATTAGTGGGACGCGGAATGTAGTGCGTCATTGGATGACGTATTCCCGCCCCTCAGGCGGGCCGGGCCAAAGGCCCTGAAGACCAGACGCAGTCTGGGGCTACAACTGGGAATGTGTGCCAACTTGTCGTGAATCAAGTTTCACCACTGTTGGCTTCGCCAACTGCAGAGCCCTTATTAGCAGCCTGTTTGCACAAGGTAGAAGCAATATGATGAGGACGAACCGTGAAATCAGTTAATCGCGTAGTCTTTTTAAGTCCGACAGGCTGCTAGCAGCCAAGTTCTTCCCGCCCGATTGCGACCCAGCGTGCGAAGCGGTCGGGTTCGTTTTCTACCGTGTGCGTGTCTTTGAGGATCATAGCCGTGTTGAGTTCTCCGGCGTGGGTGAGGGTCTCTCTGAACTCCTTGCGGATCTCGTCCTCGTTGAAGTTGATGCATACGGGGGAGGGGTTCGGCTTGCGGCAGTAGACATAGTCGCGGCCGAACATCTCGGCACAGACTGCCTGGTCGCTCCACGGCGCCACGGAGATGCTGCGCAGATTGGGCGTTTGGCTGATATATTTCCATCGCCCTTCGCTTGCTTCGCAGCATCCGTAGTAGTTGAGGCCAAACTTCTCCTGTAGCGGTTTCTGGTAGGGGTAGATGAACTCACCGAACATGTCGGGTGAGACGCCCACCGTTTCCTGTGATTCGGCGAAGCCCCACATCTGCGAGAGCTTCACCGGGCCATCCGCCGGCTTGTCGCGTGAAGGAAGCTGTGTGGTGAAACCCAGGCCGCCTGAGCCAACGCCTCCGTTGGCGTTATAGCCCAGCAACGCCTCGCGCTCGAAGCATGTGATGTAGTTTAGCATTTCGTCGGAGAGGAATTTCATGAGTCGGTGCAATCCTTCCGGGTTGTCGTACATCGACATCATCAGGTTCTCAAGTCCCCACAGTCTGATGGCGGTCCACGTTAGGCCGCAGGTCCACCAGTATGTAGACTGGAACTGAACATCCAGCAGGTCGCCTAATGTCTCCGATGCCAGATCGAAGGTTGCTTCTGATTTTGCACGGTCGGCGGTGATGGTGCGGAAGTGAAGTTTGTCCAAGTCCTCGTTCAGATTCGTCAGCACCGGTTCATCATGGTATGCGCCCTGGGTCTCGTTGCTGCGAGTCTGTTTGAAAGGAATGCCAAAGTTGCTCTCGCTGATGGTACGTCCAACCGTGAAAATTGGATCGAAGGTGGCGTCATCCTGGATGACGTCGTGCTGGTAGATGCACTGTCTTAGGCTGCACTCCCATTGACGCGCTTGTGAGTCATCACACTCGACGGGGAATGTCGGAATGATTTCACGCCACGCTCCTTCGGGTGAGGTAAGCAACAAGGGCGGCCCGGAGTGTTTGAGATCATTCAGGTCGGTCCATCGTTTTTTGCGTACAAGATTGGTTTCGTTATCTGTGATCTCGCGGCAACGTCCGGCGAGGCCACGAAGAATGTCAATGTCGTGTTGTGGGAAACGCAAGGTTAGTCCTCCGGTATTTGGTTTCTTTGTGTATTCAACACCATGATGTATGAATATGTATTCAACAACGTCCCGTGGAGGATTATATACATCATTAGTGACAACCTATTTCAGGACGGGCCGATGAAAACGTCCCCGTTTTCTGCCCTCTTCCGTCTGATCTCCGCCGTCCGATCTCTGTTCTTCCGCCCTCAGTACTTGCAGTTGTCCCAGAAGAGTTCGAGCATATATTCGTAGTCTTCCACGGTGACGCTGGGAGGGATGGAGTGATCGGACATATAGACGTAGGGGGCGCGAAGCGCTTTCATGCCGTTTAGTTTGGTGAGGCATTCGTCTTTGATCTTGTCACGATTTCCACTTTCGAGGGCGCGGATGTCGATGTTGCCCATGAAGCAGAGCTTGTCTTTATAGGTCTCCGCCATCTGTACCACATCCATTCCAGTTTTGGCTTCTATGGCCTGGATGCAGTCGACGCCGGTTTCGATGATGCTATCGATGTGCGGACGGAATTCACCGCAAGTGTGCAGGATGATGGGTAGGTTGTGATCTTTGAAAAATCCGAAGAGCTGCTTGTGATAGGGAAGGATCATTTCGCGATGGCAGGTGGGCGAGGCGAAGGGGGCTGCCGTGTAGCCTAGGTCTTCGTAAATATGGAGGCCGTCGGGCAGTCCCACTTCGTTGAAGAGCAGTTCGAAATGCTCAATGTATTTGCGAGTGACGAGAGAGCAGAAGTCGTGGATCCATTCCGGTTCCAGCAGAAGCGATTCCAGCATGGTTACATCACCGAGGATTCGGCGCAGATCCTCAAAGACGAAGAGTCCAGAGTAGGTCACAAACCGCTCGCCAGCCATGGCTTCGGTATAGTCGTGCTTCAGGGCGTTCAGGTCCACGTGGTCACGCACATCAATGGACTCGAGTGCATCGCGAAAGTCATTCTTCCATATATCCGGGTTTGATACCATGAATGCGACATGTTCGGGGGTGCCAGCTTTGTGCTTCCAGGTTTTGAAAGAAGCCCCCCAGCTGTTGCGATTGACGATCCACTCTTCTGACTCTTCTACAACGCACTCCAGGTCTGGTCGTGGTCCAGGCACTCCGAACCAGGAGATGCTCTGGAGGTCGAGATCGAAGCGGTTTTCAAAATTGGTTCTTGGTTCAATGCCTTGCTTGCCCCAAGCGTTTTCAATGATGAATGGCCAAAAAGATTCGTTAAGGCCGACGCGCTCCGGGATCTCTTTTGCAAGCAGTGATTTGATGATTTCGCGCTTGGTCATGTTGTATCCCTTCTGAGGATTCTTGTTTGTGAGTAAAATATCAAATATCTGACAAAGTTAAGTATTGAGGATAAGTGGTTTATAAACAATGATATACCCATGGTCAATGTCGAAAAAATGTCATATATCGACACAATCTGGATCGGTGCTTCGAGGTGACGTGGCTTTTCTTTTGCACTCCTGGGGTGCCGGCTGTTCAAAGCCCGTACGGGAGTTTCGCCTACTGGCTTCCTGAGGCCATCTATCTCCGAGTTGAGAACCCCGGTAGGGGGTGGCGGGGATGCATACCAGTTGTAGTGCGTCATTGCATGACGTATTCCCGCCTGTCAGGCGGGTCAGGCTGAAGGCCCGAAAGGCCGACGCAGTTTGGGGCTACACCTCGGGAATGTGTGCCTACTTGTCGTGTTTCTCCAGTAATCGCGTCAGCAGGGAGTAGGCTTCGGGGTTCAGGGTTTCAGTAGGTAATCCGCAATTGCCCGATACAGAGTGCTTACCGCGAGGATGGCGCAGTGGCGGCCCTCTTCGGGTAGGCAGGCTTTGGAGGTGATGAGTTCGCCGGCGCTGATAGACAAGGCTTCGGTTATGCTCTTGCCCTTTGCACGCCGCGCGACGGCGGTCCCGCATGAGAGCGTGTTACCGCAGCCGGTTGTGTAGTACCTCACGTCCTCAATAACATCATCTCGAATCACCAGATAGAATTCCATCTCGTCACCGCATGGACCACAGATTGATGCGGCACTGGTCGGGTCGTTCATCCTTCCGAAGTGGGGATCGCTGTTGGCCTCTTTCATTGGTCTCTCCCGTTGTTGTTATGTCGTAATCTTCAGATAGAGTTTCGGCAGAATAGCAGGGAGCCGTTGCATGCCGGGCAAAATGACAAACCTGCCATGAGGAAACATGATCTCCATGTCGTCACGCGTATTCTCCTCGGTTGAAAAGGCAAACGTATGAACACCTCGCCTGATATTTTCCTGGCATGCCTTGCGCACGTCGTACTGTGCGTATCTTGTATTCGAATCGTACCCACTGTCCATGGGCTTCCCGTCTGTTACGAGAATGATTAGACGTTGCCGGTTCTCGCGCCGGGACAACTTCTCCCCGGAGTGGCGCAGTGCTGGGCCGATACGCGTGGAACACGACGGAAAGGCAGACAGCAACGTATCAATCGCCGTCTGATTCCATGGCATTTCGAAATCTTTGTAGATGTAGTAATCGCACTTCTCCCTGCCGTTGCTGCTGAACCCACAGATTGCAAATGCGTCTCCAAGTGAAGCCAGTCCTTCTCCGAAGATGAGGGCTGTGCGCTTCTCAATCTCGATGATCTTCTGTTGTCCCTCCATATTGCCGGTGGAGCCACTGACATCGAGTAAAACCAAGACAGCGAGATCTCTGCGGGAAGTCAGAGGCCTTTCATAGAAATCAACGCGCGGCGAGGGTTCTCTTTGTTTCGCAACGAGAAAGTCGAGTAGCCTCTCGGCGTTGATTTCATCGCCTTCCTGCAACCGCTTTTCCCTCTTTACCAACTGTGGTTTGAGTCGCTCGAATGTTTGCCGGACTTGGCGCACGTCCTCACCGATGTCTTTCGGCCGTGTCATGCCTGTACGCGGTTTCATCAGCCGTTCATGCAGCAAGCAGTGATCTCGATAGTAGTCGTTCTCAGCCTGGCACCATTCGTCATACATAAAGCATGCCCGAGCACTCGGCTCGCCTTCCGATTCGCCTTCCTCGGTCTGATCGGTGGATTTGGTAGTGGAGCTGGTGACCTTCGTGCGTTCGGTATTCGTATTGGACGAAAGGTCGTTTTGACGTGACGCTTTCTCACGCAGGTCGGCAACGAGCTTGTCCTGAGGCGGGCTGCTGACTTTTCCAGGAAAGAGAAAGTCCGGCAGGAAGCTGAATGGGCGAAGAATCCGGTTGCCTATGCCTGGACACAATCGTCGCAGGAACTCAATCTCCTGATCGTCGAGAAGAGACGCGGTGTCGAAAATGTTGACGGATTGGCTGGAAAGTTGCAGCAACGCCTCTGCTGCGGCAGAATAGGATGACGCCGAGGTCAAGCATTCCTCAAGCAACCGTTCCTCCTGTGTGCTGGCGGGTCGGTTGGCAAATTCGGTCTCTATGCCGAGTTCCAACAGCTTCGTAGCGCCTGGCCAACGCGCCCGGACCCGCTCGATTACGCGCACATACTCCACGACCTGCAGAAGATTCAGCTTTACCACATCGTTGCCGACCAGATCGGCGCAGGTCCGGTACTGCGGATGCCCGTGAATGCTTGGAAAACTGTTCTCCGCCAGCATGCCGGCCGCAATGACAGCGATCAGCAGATACCAGGCACGGTTCTTCTCTGCATTGTCGAAATGTCGAAAGACGATGGGAACGTAAAGCCAGCGATACATGCAGACGATGGACGTGCCGCGTTCGATCAGATCATCACTGTCCAGTTGGCCGAGGTTGTCGATTTCAATGTCGTACCCAATCAGGGCTCGCAAGAGGGGCGTAAGTTCCCGGTGAATGTCGTCAAGTCGGCACTCGCGAGTGATGGAGCGAATGATATTCTCTGCACTCTTGGTGGTACCCTCCATGAAGGACTGAGCATGTTGTGGATTGCCGTGATGGAGACGCAGTCCTTCATTGATGTAGAGGTCGATCTCCTTGTTCCGGAGTCGTTTTCGCAGCGTACTGTAGCCGCGCAGGAATGCCATCGCGAGGTTGTTGTCGACTTCTCGTAGCCGAAGGATTCGGCTGATTAACGCTCTGACTTCGCTGGGGGTATCTCCGAATCCACCTTCACCCCATATCTTGAAAAAGGTGACGCCATCGCACAGCTTGCCCTCGGCGAATTTACGTCCGAGGGTGACGACCTCCGCAAACACTCCGGGTAGATTCATGATCCAGCGCGTTTTCGGATTGATGGCGGAGACAAACTCCTTGAGCACATGATCGAAGCCGCTTTGGCTCGCCTGCTTGAGGAGGTCGAAGAAGTGTCTGCTTGACTGTTCATGTTCAGCGCCAAGCAGCCCTTCTTTGAAGAGGCCCTCGATCACTTGCGCGAAAATATTTCGGTATCCCCAGCAAACATCCCGCAAGGAGAAGCCATATAGACGCTCCCCCATTGCTTCCACGCGTTGTTCTGCGTTACTGCTCATTCTCCATCAGATTCCCGAAATAGAGCTTCACGATATTCTGGATGGATCCCACCACTTCAGCTTCATCTGTAAGCGTATGGCTGATGGCGCAGGTACACGCTTCGACGGGCGTGAGCCCTTCCTTGATGAGGCGTCCGACATAGACCAACAAGCGTGAACTCACCCCTTCGTCAAGCCCAAAGCCCTTCAGTTCCCGGATCTTCGAGCCCATCTCTGCCAGCTTGCGGCTATCGTCCTCGGGCAGGCCAGATTCGGTTTGTATGATCCGAGTTTCGACATCGACAGGAGGGTTGCCGAACACAAGGCTGGCAAAACGCTGTTTTGTAGACTCCTTTAGATCCTTTATGATGCTCTGGTATCCAGGGTTGTAGCTGAGCACCATCATGAACTGTGGGTGCGCCCGAATGACATCGCCAGTCTTGTCAATATACAGGAGACGACGGTCATCGGTTAGGGCGTGGATGATGACCGTTGTGTCTTTGCGCGCCTCAACGATTTCGTCCAAGTAGCAAATGCCTCCGTGCCTCACGGCCAGGGTGAGCGGACCATCCTGCCAGACGGTCTCGTTGTCCTTGAACAGAAAACGTCCCACCAGGTCCGCTGCCGTGAGGTCTTCATGGCAGGAGACCGTAACGAGCGGGAGGCCGAGGGCATAGGCCATATGCTCAATAAAGCGCGTTTTGCCACATCCCGTTGGCCCCTTGACGATCAAGGGAATCTTGCTCTTGAACGCTGCGCGAAAGATCGCCTCTTCATCATATTGCTTAATGTAGTTGGGCTTGAACTTTAGGCGAAACGCATTGATGACATGCTTCTTGTCCGGTGCCTTGGTGTTTGTATGCAGCGTCCTGTACGCCTTGCAAGCAGGGCACTGTTTCTCGACTACTGCCAGCATGCGAGCGAACCTGCTGTTGGGCCAGCGTCTCGCGCATATACAGAACGGGCAGATGCTACAGAAAAATGCAAGAATGTTTACCACGATGATTCACCCTCAGTGGTCACATATATTTTCGCCGGTTTCCAATGCTCCCTCTAAGTAGGCATTGGCGATGTTCTGCGGAATATCGGTGGGTGCGCCGACAATGACTTTGATGTTATTCTGTTCGAAGAGTCCTTTGGCACGACTGCCCATGCCTCCAGCGATAATCATGTTAGCGCCTTTTTCGGAAAGCCAACGAGGCAAAAGACCAGGTTCGTGTCCAGGGGGCGTAGCCATCTCTGTTGCTGTTATGGTTTTGGCCTCTGTATTCACGTCAACCAATGCGAATTGCTCGCAGTGTCCGAAATGGGCGGACAGTTTTCCTTCGGTTACCGGTATTGCTATTTTCATTTTATCTCCTTGATTGTTCGTGGGCATTTCTTCGTTTGTTGCTTCTGTTATCTTTATCACAGCGTCAACTACAGTTTTGAATGCCCGAGCCGTCTCGGTGTCTGCCGTACGCCCCAGATGTAAGGTGCCGCTATCTCCACCCGTGACGATGGTAGGGTCGATTGGGATACGGCTGAGGAATGGAATGTCCATCTCGTCTGCCATTTTCTGACCCCCGCCGGACTTGAAGATGTCGATCGTTTCACCGCACTTCGGGCACACAAATCCACTCATGTTTTCAACAACGCCGAGGACGGGTAGCGCCAACTTCCGGCAGAATGTGACACACCGTCGAACATCAGAAATTGCTAGGTCTTGGGGGGTTGTCACGATAATGGCACCAGCGCCATCTCCGACCAACTGTGCGACGGAGAGGGGTTCATCACCGGTTCCGGGGGGGGAGTCGATGATCAAGTAGTCGAGTTGTCCCCATTCGATATCTTTCAGGAACTGTTTGATGGCACCGTACTTCATTGGGCCCCGCCAGATAATTGCAGAATCCCGATCCTCAACCAAGAATGCTGTGGACATCACGCTCAAGTTGTCATTGAAAGAGACAGGCATTAGGTGGGAGGGGTCCCCATCTGGGTGTACAAGGTCTGCGCTCGTGGCGGTAACGCCAAGCAATTGGGGTATACTGGGGCCGTGGATGTCGACATCAAGGATTCCTACCTTTTTCCCCTGAGCAGCCAGTGATATGGCCAGATTGGCTGCCACTGTGCTCTTGCCTACGCCCCCTTTTCCAGACAGCACAAGGACCTTGTGTTTAATTTGGTTCATCCGAATCTGGATGTCCGCTTCTTCATCAGCGGTTTTCTGTTTCTGTTCTGCTGTCATCATATCTCACTCATCTTCTATTGTTGTATGTTGTTTTGCCTATAATGGTCTCACCGGCTTTGACTTTCTGTCCGAGTCTCACCTGAATTGCAACATCTGCGTTTGGAAACAGCATGTCAAGTCGTGAACCAAACTTCATCATTCCGATTCGCTCTCCTTGCGTTACCGTTTGTGCTTTATCATGCGCGCATCTTCAATCGCGTCCCCGCCGGGCACATTGAAACGCGTCCGGGGAACTCGTTCCAGAGTCGGGCTGCTGCCTTAAACCCTGTGCAGTGTAAAGGGTATAACTGTTTAATATCGAATTCGCGAAAGGCGTCCACGGTGTTTGCCATGCGCGTCTCGTTGGCTGCCGCGAGATGCATGCCTCCAATAACGGTGCGTATGGGGCTATTCGGTACAAGCGTCTTGATATACCGAAGCGTGTTGATCACTCCAGCATGTGCACAGCCGAGGATAACGATAATGCCGTCTTCCGTTTCTATGAACGCCGTTTGATCGTCGATCAAAGTGTCTGGTTGCTCACACAAAGGATCTTTGAAGAACGCCCCGCCTGTGTCTTCAAAGTCATTGAGCCGAGGTATGGGACCCGTGACCGAGAATCCATCGCCTACTTCGGTCGGGCCTTCTGTATGCACGAGGTCTGTTTGCGACTGTAGTACCGCCTGAACAGATGCAGGCATGCCGATATAACGGCTCGTGCCGTCGGCGTTCCACGCATATTTGTCCGTGAGCGCCTCTGGATGTGCAAACACTCGAAGCGGTGGGACCCTCTGTTTTTTGTCCCCGTTAAGGCATGCACGTCTGCTTCCTTCAGTCAAAGGGATAGCGGAAAGACCACTTGTATGATCATAGTGACCGTGACTGAGCACGATCGCGTCGACGGCCCCCAGATTGACATCGAGTTGACGTGCGTTGTGGCGTATGACTCCACTCTGTCCGGTATCAAAGAGAATACGGCGGGATCCAATCTCGATCCAAAACGCGAGTCCATGCTCCGCTAGCAACCCGTGGCGCCGCGCCGTATTCTCAACAAGCACTGTCAGTCTAAGGGTCTTCATTCTATGACTTCATCCCCGCGTGGCTGCCAACATTCGGACCCCCAGTCGTCTCGATATTGCCGGTCTTGTATGCCTCAACGGCTTCTTGGACTGTTCCTGAAGTCCCAATGACAACTTTGATCCCCGCCGCATCCAGTGTCCGAAATGCATTTGGCCCGCAGTTGCCCGTGAGGACGACTGCCACGTCTTGCTCGGCCACGCATTGAGCCGACTGAATACCCGCGCCTCCGCTTGCTGATATGTTTTCGTTGGCGACGACTTCAAAAGACATGTCATCTGTTTCGACAATGACGAAATTGGCGCAACGCCCAAACCGTGGGTCGACTGCGGCATCCAGCGTTGTTCCTCTTGATGTTACTGCTATTTTCATTTTTTTCAGCCTTTCGTTTTTGTGATTACTTTATTTTGTGATTACTTTACTTGATTTCTTGTAACGCGGTTTGCACCTTGTCCCATGCGTCTTTGATTGCATCAGCGGCTACGCTTTCGCCATATTGAACAACGGTTTTGCCTGCCATGAGTGCGTCGTTGACTGCCTGGTCAAACGGGATGTGTGCGATGACACTGGATCCCTTTTGATTGGCAATGGCTTCGATGCGTGCGACTTGTTCGGTGTTGAGATCGGCTTTGTTGATGATTACACGTGCTGGAACACCGAAGTGAGTGGCAAGGTCCAGAACGCGTTCCATGTCGTGGACGCCGGATACTGTGGGCTCGGTAACAATCAGCACCAAGTCACAACCTGAGACTGAAGCAATAACCGGACACCCGGTTCCCGGAGGACCATCGCCCAGGATGCGTTCAACGCGTAGCTCTGCCGCAAGCTCACCGGCTCGGTTGCGTACCTGTGCGACAAGTTTGCCTGAGTTCTCTTCGGCAACCCCGAGGCGAGCATGAATCATGGGTCCGTAGTCAGTCCCGGATACGAACCATCTTCCCGTGACGGATGGGGCGGATTGGATAGCCTCTACCGGACAGACCCGAGGGCAGAGGCCACAGCCTTCGCATGCCACGGGATCAATTCGCCACGTCTTTCCGACAATGTCGTTGGCGGGGCCATCAAAGCGGAATGCGTCAAAATGGCAGGCCTCGGCACATCTGCCGCAGCCTATGCATTTCGTTGAATCCACAGTGGCTTTGGTTCCGCCAACAAAGGGATACGCCTCGCGAACTTCAGGTGTAAGTAGCAGATGCAGATCCGCCGCATCTACATCGTTGTCGGCCAATACTTGGTTGGAAGAGAGTGCGGCAAACGATGCGGTCACCGTCGTCTTGCCCGTGCCCCCTTTTCCACTGATGATGGTGACTTCTTTGTGGTCTGGTGAATTGCCGATTGGGAAGGGCTGTATTTCTTTGTGGGTTGCCTTGATGCTCTCCATGACAGGGGGGGCTGCAACAGGAGTTCCCTGCAATGTTGTGAGCGTTTCGTAGATGCTCAACAGATTCTCACGCAACTCCTCATGCCGCTCGACAAGAATATCTCCTGATGAATATGTCTCGGCATATTTTCGTTCGAATGGAATTCTACCCACGATAGGAACGTCGACGGATTTCGCCCAATCCGCGATGATCGCATCTTCGCCGTCTGAGCGGTTCACTACGATGCCGGTGGGAATTCCCATCTTAAGTGTCATCGCCGTTGCGAGCTTCAGGTCGTTTAGTCCGAACGGTGTTGGCTCGGTGAGTAGCACTGCAACATCTGAACCCTCCAAGGCCTCGACTACGGGGCAGGCTGTTCCTGGGCATGCATCGAGAATGTTTATGGCATCGGGTGCGATATGGGCTTTGACCCCACGCACAACATTGGGAGCGAGCGCCTCGCCGATGTTGAGAAGTCCATGTGCGAAGAAGAAGGGGCTGTTGTTTGGAGCGTCCTGAACTTTTCCGATACATGCGGATTCCTCATGCAGCGCATCTTCGGGGCAGACATAAGCGCAAGCTCCACACGAATGGCAGAGCTCATTGAAAATGAGCACCTTGCCTTTTACGACCGCAATAGCGTTGTAGTTGCATGCTTCTGCACACTTTCCGCAGCCCGTACATTTTTCCGCATCCCAGATCGGTTTGAGAACCGTCACCACTGTATCTTCCTTGAATTCAGGCTTCACAAAAAGATGATCGTTCGGCTCTTCAACGTCACAGTCCAGAAGTCGGACTTTCTTACCCTGTTTTGCCAATGCATACGCAAGATTCACCGAAAATGTCGTCTTGCCCGTTCCGCCTTTTCCGCTTGCCACGGTTATGATCATTTTGTTCATTCCTTTAGTTATGTTTTACGATTTGGATTACATTGCTACCGGCGGGGTGCCCAATATCTCTTGCGATCACGGGGCATTTAACCTTTGTGAGAAAAGCTCGCGTTTTGCTGGGGATTTCGCTTAGGGATTCATAATTCCCCTGACCTTTGGCGATAACCAAGTCGGCTTCGTTAAAGGTTGTCATAAATGTTTCTGAGCAGTGGTCGAGAATCACGCCGGGGGTGCCATCTCCGGTGTCGATTACCCGGCACCGTTTGTGAACACCGGCTGCCTCTGCGTCGGCCATCGTGGCATCGTTCAAAACCGGCTTCCCACGGACGGCGTATGTCACGCGCTCACAAGGCATCTGATCCAGTAGGAAGGTGTCGAGAAAACACTCTCCTGCGTTGTCACCAACAAAAAGGATGTTCTCCGCGCTGTCTATGAGCGCTATTAGATCCTCAATGGAATCTCCTGAGAGGGGTTGTTCGAGCGTTTCCTGCACGGTACGGAGGATATGTCCGTCGGAAAGCGTGACGGGCTTATAGGCGCCGAAATCAATCAGGTTGCCTGCGATGGCAAGTTTTACTGCCGTTTTATAGGGATGAGTCGATAACGTCGCATACTCCGTTAGCACTGGCATGGAATCTCGGCATGCTTGATTGCTCGCTTGCTTAATTGCCGCATAGGGATCTTCGTTCCCAGCTGCCGCATGGACTAACGCATGAATATCAACGGCCATTTCGACGGGTGAGCGCGAGCGGGAAAATTCCGCCGTTTTGGCACGCACAGTATCAACGACCTCGGCGGTTTTCTCCGGGGTCATATCGCAGAGCGCGCAGGCCTCGGATGCCTGGCGTTCAAAACAGGATAAACACTCATCGTAAGTCTTCATAATGTGTTCTCCTTCGGTGAATGCGTTTCGCTCGATATTTCGCATCCCCCGCAAAACCCACCGCGCTGTCGCCATCGTCGCCTCGCCCCAGACTGACATCCCGGTTGCAGAAAGCGAGGTTCAGAAAGTTGACCGCATAGGTATGCGGCCAACACGGGGTCCACTTCGCCTGAAATATAGGGGATGACTTGAATTCCCGCTCGAGACATCGCGCGTGCCAGCGGTTGTGAGATGGCTCCGCAGAGCACAACTTGCACTGTCAAATCACGTAGTTGCCGTGCCATTCTAGCCACAGGTTCCTCGCTGAGGATCACTTCGCTTCGGGAGATCTCTCGTGCACCCTCCGCTTCTACGATCAGAAGCTTACGTGCAAAGTCAAATGTCGTTGACACTTGGTCTTCCCACACCGGAATGGCTATGATCGTGTTCATGCTGATGGCTTTTTCCTTCTTCTCACGCCTTTGTTCATTCGCATTCTTCGTGCCAACCGAGTAAAGTCGTGCCCGTGGATGCATAACGCCTAGGGTGTGAGTTGTTTACAATGTATATGAACGAGGGATTTTTCTTGGGAGTGATGGCAATAGGGCTACCGGAAAATTGAATAGAGTTGCAAAACCGCAACCGTTATAAATTTCGCCGTGTTTATGATACGCTACGTAACAAGCATGCTATCAGGATATGGCTTTGCGACTTTTAGATTTGTTTCAACGCTTGTTCCAGATCGCGAATAAGGGCCTCGGGCGGTTCGATGCCGAGTGAGAGCCTGACCGTATTCTGTGAAACGCCAAATGTGGTTCGTCGCTCAGGGGGCAGGTATAGCATTGTGGTTAAGTAGGGAATGCAGATTAGCGTCTCGGTTGAGCCCAGACTGACGGCATGGTACATTAGGTCAAGTGAACTGATGAATGCCTTGGCGTCTTCTCCCGTTTCGCCGACGTCGAAAGCCATCACCCCGCCAAAGCCGTCGTGCATCTGCTTGGCTGCGATTGCGTGTCCCGCATCCGTTGTTAGCCCAGGATACCGTATCCGCGACACCTTCGGGTGACCGCTAAGGTAAGTAGCAACTGCCATGGCGTTGGTCGCCATACGGTCGGCCCGCAGGTTGAAGGTTTTGAGTCCACGTTCAAGCAACGATGCCGAATAGGCATCAAGCGTCGTTCCCATTGCTTGGCGCGTGAACCAGAGCGTGTCATAGTGCTCCTTCGACCCCGCAATGGCTCCCGCCATGAGATCGTTGTGTCCGCCAAGGGCTTTCGTGGCACTGTGTACAACCAGATCTGCACCGAGAGCCAAGGGGTTTTGATGCCATGGGGTCGCAAATGTGTTGTCGACAATGAGCATAGCACCCACCTTGTCGGCGAGGGCTTTTGTCTTCGCGATGTCAATGATCTTGCAGAGCGGATTGGTTGGGGACTCCATGAAGATCATGCGCGTGTTGGGCTTCAGGTAGGCGCCCACATTATGCCCTTCATCCGCATTGATCCATGTCACATCAATGCCAAAACGCTCGAGCATGAGCGATACCTTGTAGTGAGCACCGTAGATGTCATGGAATAGGAGCAGATTGTCCCCTGCATGAAGATATGACATGTAGACCATGGTGCAAGCGGCCATGCCGGTTGTGCAGACTACGCAGTCCTCGGCCTGTTCCATGGCGGCGATGTCTTGCTCGACTTTCCGGACGGTCGGGTTGTCGTCACGATGGTAGGTATAGCCATCAACCTCCCCATCTGTAATCTGGCGAAGAACCTCGAAATCGAGGTATTCATAGTTAACGGCATGAACGATGGGGGTAACCATCGGGCGGTTGCCATAAGGCGTCAACGGGTCGTCTGTCTTTTTCTTGTTCATTTTGTCCCCCTCCAATATTCTTATTCAACGGCAGCTGTTCCCGGTTCCTGATGGTGGTTTACGGTGCCGGTTTTTATCATCTTCGCCCTGTGTATGTCGACTCGAAGATGCAGAGAAAATCCGTGGAATAATCTGATTCACGTTCCAACGATACGTCTCATATTCGCGACCAAACCTACGCTCCAACTCGTCTTCTTCATGTCTGATAAAAGCCCTAAAGGTTGCGTACCCCACCGGGACAACGCCTAGCACGAGCCAGGAACGGCACAGCAGGGCGATTCCAGGGAAAATCAGCCATAGCCATGTCGCATACAGCGGGTGACGAACAATCCTGAAGGGCCCTGTTGTTGCCAGCGCGCCGTTTCTGTGTGCAGAAAGGAACCAACCAACCGTTATCAAGTAGATGGCCAGCCCCACTGTGAGCAGCAATGCTCCTGCTGCCCCCAATGCGGCGTCTGCTCTATGCGAAAACATGAATACATCCGGGAAGCGATGCGTCAGCAGCACGGCCGTGACCCCGTACGCGATGCACGGAGCACCCCATCGTGGTCCTATACCCAATCCCATCATACGGTGGATTTCTCCATGACCATGAAGTAGGCACCCGATGCCTTACGTTCCATACGGATCAGACCGTTTCGTGTCAGTTTTCCAATATACTTGGAGACCTCGTTTTCGTGCATACCAAACACCTTCGTGATTTGTTCTGCCGTGCAGGGTCGGCGCGCCAGCATGGCAAGGATGTTCTTCTCGTTGGCCTGGATAGAGGGATCACCATCCGAGCGAAATTCTGCAATTACCTCGGCGGTCGGATCGAACAACTCTGCGAGCTTTATCAGATGTTCTTGTGGTACTGCCTGAACGAAATCCTCTGCCGGTGGCCGCACGGCTGTGTTCAATTGAACGCGATCCGGTTCAAGTGCTCTGACAAGGTCGGCAATCTTGGCGACATCTTTTGGCACGGAATTCATTCCCCAAGCGACAAATACCTCAATCCACAATTCGCCTTCCAATATTTTGCGTAGCTTTCGTGCACCCTCGATAATGTCCTTCAATACGATGTCGGGATGTGGACGATTGATATACCCGAGAGAGTGCTGATCCCATGCGCTCAGGGATACTTTGACAACGTTCGCGTGAGCTGCTGCCTGACGGACAGTCTCGTCTTTGAGCATTGAGCCATTCGTTAAAAGCGCAACGGGAACGGTTGTGGCTGATCTGACGAAATCTATGATTTTGCCAAAAGCGGAGTGAAGCGTCGGTTCCCCCGACCCGGCCAATGAAATGTAATCCGCTTGACCATCAGTCTCAATCCAGTCGCGGAGTTCCTTGATCACCGCTGACGTAGGGACGTACTCCGCCCTCGTGATGGTTTTGTTAGTCGTTCGCCCGAGCTGACAGAAAATGCAGTCAAAGCTACAGGTTTTGTGTGGCGTCAGATCGACTCCCAGTGAGCGTCCAAATCGCCGCGAAGGCACTGGCCCGAATAAATATTTATAGTCTGACATGGTTATTGTGCCCTCGTCATCGTTGTGCCGCAGGCGGGGCATTTGATCTGATTGCAGGCGGTGCCTCGCCCGTGGCCTACGGTCTTGCCACAACTCGGGCATACGCAATTTCCACCCGAACCCATTGCAAAACCGCCCATCCGGCCCCGCCCTGAGCTTTGGCCGACGCGCCCGCTTGTGTCGTTTGTGGCTGAGCCCATCCCCCTGCCGCGTCCCGTTCCGGGACCTCCTCCGCCCACTGGTCCTGTTCCATCTCCTCGTGGCATGACATACCTCTTTGCTGTTTGTGTCTCCATCCGTGTTGTCTGTGAAATCCCAGACTGACTACTGCTCTCCATCTCCCTTATGGCTTTCTCTTCTTTACTTATACTGTTGTCTTTACGCATTCTCCGTGCCAGCCGAATGGAAGCGCGACTGTAAATATGTAACGCATAGGTAATCAGTTGGTTACATACTATCTGCCAAAGGGAATGTCGTTTGGTATGGTGGCGATAGAGCAATGGTAGAGCGGGGAAGGGTAGCGTGAATGCAACTGAAATAAAGGGGGTCTTCCGCAGAATCTGTGGGTAGATTGACATTGCGGCCCCACTGGAAGTCAACTAAGTGGTTCGACGAAGTGTAACCGACTAAAAGTGTGATGAAGTGTGGGATTAAGTGTAGGAAGAGTGCGAAGCGTATACACTTCGTCGCACCCTTAGTCCCCACCCTTAGTCGGCTACGCTTAATCGAACTGCTTAGTCGGTGCGTATTTCTCATCTACTGATGCGATTCGAGATAAAGCGATCAACTTCTTGTCCAAAAGCTTGAATGCGGGGATCCCCCTTAATATGCTTCAGAATCTTGGCACGAATGCAACGATCGTGAAATCGGCGACACGAGGGAGCATAATTCAGATCGTATGCCCATGCCAGCTGCATCAGGAGGAAGTCCGCTAAGGTCCTCACTTTGTTCAGAGATGCGCGTTTCTTGAGGATAATTTCATCAAGGAGTTGCGGTGATGGCGTGCGCTCCAGCGAGATATGGGGAAGCATTGACGGCAAATCGCGGAAGCCGTCGCGTTCCACCGCATCCAGAACAATCCGAAAAATATCCAGCTTATCTGCGTCCCTCACAAGATGGAGGAGCGCAAGATGGCGTTCGTCAATATTACCAGGAATCGTCAGGCAATTGTGGTATCGAATGCCGTTCAGAATGGCGAGGCGTTCTTCGGTCTGTAATACCATAAGCCAGCCTGCTTGCTCGATCACCGTGGCTCCGCGTTGACCATGATCTATGGATGCAGAATCGGAAAATGTGCTGAACTCGGCGAATTGTGAGAATCTGCCGATGTCGTGCAACAGTCCGATCGCTTCGGCTGAATTCTGTTCGGGCAGAGACCACCCTAGGTCAGAACTCAATCCTCGAGTTTCAGCGGCGACGCGTTGGCAATGGTCGGCTTTGAGAAGCAGCAACGGAGGGAGCTCACCTCCGTCAACGGTAAAGCTCCCCACATAGCGTTCAAACTGCGCTTTGGCATTGGACAATTGCAAATAGGTCACTAACGAAAACCTCTCTTCTATTCGTTCCATGTCGCGAAGACGTGAAGGAACACCTCTTTCATCGGGCGTATTCTCGGACTTTTGCCAGTAGTATCTCGGGGAGAACCGGTTTCTCGATAAAGGCTACGCACGGCCAGCCTTCGGCAACGTCAAAACGGTGAGGAAGATCGAGTTCTGTATTGATTCCCGATAACATAATGACGGGTATATCGCTAAGTTCTGGCGTGCTACGAATCTCTTGATTTGCGGCGAATCCCTCTGTTTGTGTGTTCATCATCACGTCGAGAAGGATCAAGTGGGGATGGAGGGACTTTGCTTTTTCCACACCCTCTTTACCGGTACAGGCTGTATGAACGTCATACCCAGCAGCTACCAGAAGTTGTTTTTGCGATTCCAGAAAATCAAGGTCATCGTCTACGAGAAGTATCGTCGTTTTCTCTGTCATTGTGTTTTCTCCATGTGTGCATGATCGTCAAACTACGACTGTTCATGCGTTGTTTGTTTTTAGAATTGCCCGGTTTTAAGGAGCACCAATGTGCAGGCTTCCAGAGGCTCGATACCAGCTGTATGGAGACGCTCGACTAGAGCCGGATTCTCCGTACCCGGATTGAAGATTACGCGTTTCGGGTGGCTGTGGATAATATCCTCCGCGACTCGCTCTTGATTGGCGGGAGCCAAGTAGAGCGTTACCACATCTAGCGGTACAGGAATCTGGCGTAGTGAAGCGAACGCAGGAATGCCTTCGATCGACGAGATCGCGGGATGGACGGGATAGGGGGTGTGGCCTTTCTCCTTGAGCAACATGACCGCTTTGTAACCATAGCGGTTGGGCTTGTTGCTGGCACCAACGATTGCGACATTCATTGTGATATTCCTTTGATTTGTACTGTGGTCATTTTACAACTCATGCCCTCGTTGGCGATCTAATACCCGAGGTGGGCGCGGGGTGTTTACCGAAAGGATCGCGCTCTTGCTCCTGCCACCAAACTCTTTGCTATGCTCTGTTACACATTTTCCCCGTCCATTAACACCGCATTCTCGAAATCCTGCTCGATGCAACAAATCGTCTTGTCTCGGGCCTTCTGAACGATGTCATTGACCATCTTATCTCACCTTGTTTTAGCGCATTCCGCGTGCCAAACGGTTGATATGCATTATCTAGATGCATAACTTACATGCTGAAAATAGGTTATAGATTGTATCATAAGGAAAGGTGCGATGCCGTCGGTAGCGCCTTCGCACCAACGGTAATGAACAGGGTAGCAGGTATGCAACCCGCCTAAGATTGATCGGGATGGTGCGGAAGAGGATGACAATATTCTCGATTAAGATCTCCTGCTCTTGCAACTTTACTGCGGAAAGAAAATTAAGGTGGATGTCGGAATGTTGCCCTCGTTTATCTTGTTCCCTCGCTGCACAGCGCCTTGCATTGCGCCACCAGATTTTTTTGTCGTTTGGTAACCCTTTCAAGTGTGCCAGCACATCTTGATGTCCAGCACGGGTGTGCCGTCGATGGCGTCAAGTCCCTCGACGATCAGCGTTGTTCCCTTAATCTGCACAAGCTGTACTTTCTGGATGCCGATTGGCGAAAGCCGATCCGGCGTGCGTGACGCGAAAACCCCGACTTCTTTTCCGTCCAGTCCTCGCTTGAACCGCGATCGAATCGGGCGAGCTTTGTGCAAGTAGTAGACAATCGTGAGATGTGCTTCCTCTTCCAGTTTGTACATGAAGGGCTTCTGTGAGGGATGCAGCTTGATTTGGGATGTGTCGGCATGGTTTTTGAGGCCAAAATCGCTATCGTCTCGTTCTTGTGCGTTTGACACGAACCCTATCGGATAGATCTGAATGGGTTCAGTCTCGCCGAAAAGGCAGCAACGGCAAATTGGAGCGTTGTCGATCACGAAAATATCTTCTTCGGAAGTGGGTGTATCACATTCAGAACATCTGATGTGCTTTGCTATGGTTTTGGATATGTTTCCGCCCCCCAAACTTTGTTTCTGTGCGTCAGGCATCATTATGTTGTTTCCCCCGTTCACAATTGAAATTGGCCGGTTTTCAGAAAAACCAATGTACAGGCTATCAGCGGCTCTATGCCGGCCATCTGAAGACGCTCGGCTAGAGCCGGATTCTCGGTACCCAGATTGAAGATTACACGTTGCGGGCGGCTGTGGAAAATATCTTTCGCGACTCGTTCTTTAATTGGCACTGTGATTGTTTCACAACCAATGCCCCCTCTGGCGCGCCAATATCAGCTGCGATCATGGGGCACTTAACCGAGAGTAGGAAAAAGATGTGCTTGTGAGCGTCCGATAACGTCTCGTAGTTGCCTTGTCCCTTAGAGATGATCAAGTCGGCGCGATTGAAGCAATCGCGGAACTCTTGAGAACATTCCTCTACCACCGAGCCGGGCGCATCGGACCCGTTTGAGATGACGGGGACAATTTTTATAATACCCGCTATTTTCGCATCCTCCATGGTGGCGTCGTTGATGACCGGAGCTCCCCGGACCGCGACTGTGATTTTCCCGATCGGAAGTGCTTCAAGGAGTAGGCGGTCAAAAACGATCTCACCGGCATTGTCGGCCAGATAGAGGATGTGGTTCGCGTCGTTGGCAGCCCTGAACAAGTCTTCGACGTTTCCGGTAAGCGGCATATCCCAGATCGTATTGAGACGGTTAGCCAAGTCTTCCGGAGCGAGCCGGAGCTTGGACCCGGCATCCAGGAGGTTGCCGGCAATTGCCACGCGCACGATGGCTTCATGCCGGTCCGGCTGGCTGCGTATGGTGTTGGCCAATGTGGGCAACAGATCGAGGGCGATTTGGTTCATCCTGTCCTTGAGCGCGCGATAGGGGTCTGCCTGTCCGGTGTCTTCGCGCACGGTGCGTTGAATGTGTTGTGCGATCGTAACCGGCGTAACGGCCCAGTCGGCGTTGGCAATGTCTTGAAGCAGACGACGAAGAAGCCGCTCTTTGAGCAGGTCGTCGCCATCGGTCATGTCGACCGCTTCTGACGCCTGACGAACAAAACAGGGAATACACTCTAATGCTGTTTTCATATTTGGGATGCCTTGTGGAAGGTTAGCAGCGTGCCTTGCTCTCGGGATACATGGTGCCATAGATCGACCGTTTCTCTTCGGGACAGGCGAAAGCCCGTCTCTTCGATCTCCTTTACGACGTCTTCAATGGTTATGTTTCGGAAGTACCGAGCCGGGCTGTCTACGCTATGATGTTTTGGGAAGACGGAGAGAGAACCCTCTGGCTCCAAGAATTGATGAAGGGTCTGGTAAATTGATTTTCTTGCGTTTGTGTCCATAAAATGAAGAACGTCGTAGAGGAGAGCGGTCTGGCAAAGTTGGCCATCGAGAACGGGTGCTATCTCGGCGAAGTGTTGCACCGCGTGAATATTTTCGAGCCCTGCAGCGGAGGCGCTGCGCATCAACCGTCTGAGCTTTCGAGCGTTAGTGTCTACTGACACAACCCGCCCCCCGTTTCCAACGAGTACCGCGGCGGGAATGCTGTAGGTTCCCGTGCCGCATCCGAAATCAATCACCGTGTTGCCGTAATCAATGCCCGCTGCACGCAGGAATTCAACACCGCTACACGTGAGCCACTCTGATCGTCTACGCCGCCCCTCTGGACTCATCGTAGTGAGGTATTGTGTCAGCTTACGCTTGATTCGGAAACCTATTGAAAGGAACGCGCCTTCTCTTCCTAAGCGAGCCTGTTTGCTATGATCTGTCACGCATTCGCCCTGTCCATAAACGCCTCTTTCTCGAAATCCTTCTCGACGCAACAAACCGTCTTATCTAAGCGCATGCGTACATCCGCTTCCGCTCTTTTTTAAGTCTCCGCGACAGAATAGCGCGAGATTTGAGGTGGCGAGGAATGGTTACCTCACGTCCAACACGCCGGGGCGCTTCAGGCACGTCGTCCGTGAGGTATTCCTTTCAGGTCGCTCTTGCGCGGACGTTATGAGGTCACACGTTCAGCTCCGGAAAAGACTTCGCTTACAACCAGAGCGGTTGCTCCGTGCCCCGGAAGGGTGGGAGGATTCCACTTTTTCATATCTTCGAAGATTGGGCCCGATTCGTGATATTCGAGTGTTCCCTTGAGCTGATAGGCTTTGTTGTCATCGGTTATGAACAATGCCGCTCCCTTGGAGCCAGACTTAATGTTTTGTCGGGTTTTGTCAAAGTAGTTGTCGGCTACTACAAGCCGGTCATCGCCATAGAGACTGACGCATGCAACGTAGATGATGTTCGGGACACCATCGCTGTTTACTGTCGCCAGAATGACTGAACCTTCTCGTTTGGTCCACGCTTGCTTCACTGTCTCAGGTATCATAATCACTACCTCTTCTGTTTGTTGTTTACGATTTTCTCTTCTGTTGGTGAACATCCGTAGGCATTCCAAGGCCCACGGAATCGACCGCATTATCGCATAGTATTGTCTTTAGCATTCTCCATGCCAATCATATGCTTAACGGCTCGCACGATTCTCGAGTAGGTTGTGACATGCCTAAACAAAGCGACACGGTGTGCGAAATATGCACATTCCTTTTCCATTCGGCATTCACTCAAGTAGCGAAAACGCTACTCGTGATGAATGCGAAGGTGCGCTTGCGCTGCCTTCGCAGAGTGCTGTCGGTGGGCCGTGATCCCCATGACTAGCAGGAACTGCCGTAATAGCTGCGCCTTCGCGCCCATGTCATAGACTTAGCTTAGCGTTATTCTCGCGTCCGCTGCCAATGAAAATTCACTTTTCGGATGGGCCATGAACGGGTTGATGTCCAGTTCTGCGATTTCTTCAAAATCGGTTACCAGTTGCCCCATGCGTTGGATGCCTTGAACGAGTGCAGGGATGCAGACGCCCGGCTCGCCGCGCACACCCGCCAGAAGTGCGTAAGTGCGAATTTCCCGAATCATTTCGATGGCTTCCTGCTCTGTCACCGGTGCAATACGGAATGTAACGTCTTTGAGCACTTCCACGAAGATGCCCCCCAAACCGAACATCAGAAGCGGCCCGAATTGTGGATCCCGCTTCATGCCTATAATCACCTCACGACTTTGTGGGTTGCACATGTGCTCGATATACACGCCGCGGATGCGGGCAGCGGGGACCGCCTGTTTCACTCTGTCCATCATGTCTTCGTAGGCCTGTTTGACCTCAGTCGGGTTTTTCAGGTTCAACGCAACTCCGCCGGCATCAGATTTGTGCACGACATCAGCGGACACAATTTTCATTGCCAGTGGGAATTCCAATGATGCCGAAACTTTTTCAGCCGCCTCGGCAGATGCAACGCATGCGCCGGCCGGTGTCGGAATTCCATAGGCCGCTAGAATGAGCTTTGCATCAGGTTCAGAGATCTGAATTTCGCCTCTTTGGCGGTAGAGGTCAATGACGGCCCGAACCGTATCTTTGTCGGCGGCAAAGCATGCCTCTTTCCGCGCTGGGCGCTCGCGCCACTCTGCGTAGTCTCGCATCGCCTTCAGCACGTGTACGGCTTTTTCGGGAGAGCGGTAGTCGGGAAGTTGATTTTCAATCATGTACCGTCGGGCGGGATTGACATCTTCACCTCCGAGGAATGAGGCCAGAACAGGCTTGCTGCCATCCATGCAGCGGCATAGCTCCTTGGCTGTGTCCAGCGGATCTGTCACCGCCTGTGGGGTTAGCAACACCACAATTGCGTCAACTTCTGGATCTGCCATCACGGCGGTCATGGCTTGGGAATACGGCTCAGCTTGTGCATCACCGAGGACGTCGACGGGGTTGCGAACACTGGCGGCAGCTGGCAATAGCTCGCTCAAGCGGTCCTTCGTCTTCTGGGTGAGCTTCGCCATGGTTAGGCCGGAAAGCTCAATTGCATCGGTTGCCATGATGCCAACGCCCCCTGCATTTGTGATAACCGCCACACGACGTCCCTTTGGCAAAGGCTGGGATGCAAAGCCAATCGCGTATTCAAACATGGATTCATACGTTTGAGCCCGGGTGATACCGCAACGCTGAAAAGCGGCTTTGTAGGCGGCGTCAGCCCCCGCAAGACTTCCCGTATGTGAGGAGGCTGCTTTCGATCCGCCTGCTGTCACGCCTGATTTGAAAACAATGATAGGCTTTTGGCGCGAGGCGGCTTCTGCGGACTTGAGGAAGGTTGGCCCATCGTCGATCCCCTCAAGGTAGGCGACGATGACATCTGTGTCTGCGTCGTCGGCCAGGTAGGTCATAAGATCGTTTTCACCCACATCCGATTTGTTTCCGATGCTAATCATTTTTGACAGCCCAAAACCTCGCTCAACGGCTCTGTCGAGAATGGCTGAGCACAACGCGCCGGACTGTGAAATGAAGGCCATATTGCCTTTAACCGGCCATTTTTTTCCAAACGAAGCATCAAACGGGTATTGTGTATTGAGCAGGCCAAGACAGTTGGGCCCCAGAAGCCGTACTCCCGCTTTGTGACAGACGGCTTGGAGTTCCTTTTCCATTTCCGCGCCGATAGCATCCTGCTCTTTAAAACCTGCTGTAATAACGGTAAGGGCTTTTGTGCCCGCTTTCAGGCAGAGCGTCGTCGCTTCTTTGACTGCTGCTCGCGGAACCACGATCACGCAGTGTTCAATAGGCTTGCCGTAACTCTCTAAGCTTGTGTATCCGCGTACACCAAGAATCTCCCCGCCGGAAGGGTTGACGGGGACGATTTCTCCCGGATAGTGACTGTTCAACAGGTTGCGTAAAATCTTGTGTCCCACCTTGCGAGGATTGCGGGATGCGCCGATAACGGCGATAGAAGAAGGTTCGAGAAGGGCCTGTAGGCCTCCGTCTTTAGTCGGATTTTTTGCGATCATAGAATGGCATCCTTTTAGGGTGTTGTTGTTAGTGTTTTGTTTCTATCAAACGCCTCTCCTATCGCAAGACCAGTGCCATATTGTAGAAATGCTGGAACTTTGTTTAGGGTTTGGTGCGTTGTGCAATGCTGGTTTTGTTGTATCAGTCTGTGTGGTAATGAGTTGCGTATGTTGATGGTGCTGAGGCGCTAAACCAATGGAGTATCGAGTTGGCGTGGGTTTTGGTTGACGTTTGGACTTTAGTATTTCATGTTGAAACAACAGTTATTTCATTATGAAAGGTTTCGTTATGAAAGCATCCGACATTCAGATCGAAGAACTCGTGAATTTTGGCCAAGGCGCATTGGATTTGCAAGGACGGCGGCTGGTGTTGCATCCGTTGCATGCATTTGCGCACTTTCGCCGAGAGTTTATCGAATCGATGGGGCCTCACGAAGCGCGTCGCATATTGACACGGTTCGGGTTTTATTGGGGGCAGGCGGATGCCGCAGCTATGAAGCGGATATTCAAATGGGAGTCGACACGCGAATGGCTGTTGGCGGGAGCGCGATTGACTGAGCTGCAGGGGGTGGCGCAGGTTGAGATAGAGACCCTGCACTTGGATGATAGCGAGGGTACACTCCAAATGAAAGTTATCTGGCGGGGATCGGACGAGGCCGAGGAGCATTTGCTGGAGTTCGGCCCTAGTGTGGATTCGGTTTGCTCAATGTTGGTCGGCTATGCGAGTGGCTACGCGACGTTTTGCCTTGGCAAGGATGTCTACTTTATGGAGCAAAAATGTCGAGCAGCCGGGGATGACTACTGTATGGCCCTTGGTCAAACACGGGAAGAGTGGGGCGATGCGATTCGACCGCATCTGGCATACTTTGGAGCGGATGATATTCATGGTCGGATCCTTCATCTCTCCAAAGCATTGCGGTCGCGCAATCGCGTGCGGGAAATCCACACTCCCGCACTTGGCAAGGACGACTCAGAGAAGCGTGCGTCGCGGGCCGAGCTGCCCAGCAAATCGTTCCGGCATGTTATGGATATTGCCGAGCGCGTGGCGCTGTATGATTCTTCAGTCTTGATTACCGGTGAGAGCGGTGTGGGAAAGGAGATTGTGGCCAGTGAGATTCATCGACTCTCCCCCAGGAGTGATGGCCCTTTTGTGGGGGTTAACTGTAGCGCTCTTCCTGAGACGCTGCTGGAAAGTGAACTGTTTGGACACCGCCGTGGTGCTTTCACAGGCGCCAACGAAGACCGGGTTGGACTCTTTGAACAATCGCAGGGCGGCACCATTTTCCTCGATGAGATTGGAGACATCTCGGCGGGAATGCAGTTACGGTTACTGCGCGTTCTTCAGGAACGCGAGATTACGAGGGTGGGGGAGAGTAAGTCGCGAGTGGTAGACATCCGTGTGGTTGCCGCCACAAACCGCAATCTAGCTGACGCCATTATCGCCGGTGATTTTCGTCAAGATCTTTACTACCGTTTGGGGGTTATCGAAATCCAGGTCCCGCCCTTGCGCGAACGACCGGAAGACATTCTTCCCCTTGCGCGTCACTTCGTAGGGCGTCTGGCGACAAAGTTGCGGATGCCGAAGCTGCGTCTGGAGGCGACCTGTATTGATCCGTTGCTCTCCTATCACTGGCCCGGCAATGCTCGCGAACTTGAGAATGCAATTGAGCGTGCCGCCGTACTCTCTCCGGACGCATCCATCCACCCTGAAGACCTGCCTGCGGTGTTGCTTCACCCAGTTGCGGATCCCGTTTCGCTGAACCAGACGCTGATGGCCGTGGAGCGCAAGCATATCCGCAAGGTGCTGGCCTCGGTCGGAGACAATCGCACACAGGCCGCCCGCATTCTGGGCATCAGTCCGACCACGCTGTGGCGACGCATGAAAGCATCGGCATCACCTTGAGCACTCCATTCTGCCTCTCGGGCTATGGTTGGCGATCATCAGTACAACATCAGCGATACACGATCCCCCCATCAATGATTGACGCCTGTCCGGTCATATAGTCTGAATCTGGCCCGGCCATCATCCTTTCCGGCTTCTCGACGCCCCTCGCCAACATGCCGGAGTACCTGCAGCTTCTCACCTATACCAATCCGCTGCGCTACTTCCTGGTCATCCTGCGTAGCGTATTTCTGGAAGGCGCCATCATGCGTTTACTCTGATCGCAGTACTGGCCGATGGCCATCATTGGAAGCTTTTTGGCTCATCGTTTGCAAGGGGTTGAAAAATGGTGTAGAAAGATTCCCGTGCGGGGAAACGCACCCAGAGAAAAACTGTTGAAAATAACTAAAAATAGGCGTCAAAGACGCTCGTGAGACTTTTGTTTGACCCTCGATGTTTCGGGGCGGAGCGGTCGAATTGTTTCGGCATATGTAATGTTGGAATGTTAAGACTAGACTCCGCGTCCCAGAAAGGATTCCTATGGCTCTGCTGCAATGCTCCTTCTTTTCTGAAAGTCTGCGGATTTCCGCCTCCATGAACGTCATTCTGCCGCAATCCTGCACGGGACAAATCGGTATGGGCGGCAGCACGAGCGAAGAGCCGCCCGCCGTGCTCTACCTGCTGCATGGCCTTTCCGACGACCACTCCATCTGGCTGCGCCGCACCTCCATCGAACGCTACGTGGCCGACTATCCGTTGGCCGTGGTGATGCC
The DNA here is from genome assembly GCA_964576795.1 of uncultured Victivallales bacterium. Lineage (GTDB taxonomy): Bacteria > Verrucomicrobiota > Kiritimatiellia > UBA8416 > UBA8416 > JABGOW01. The sequence continues at coordinate 4,069 of CAZNWT010000048.1, read as the reverse complement.
AGCAGTCAACCGCAGCTTTTACACCGACATCGCCGATGCCGCCTACTGGACCTTTATTAGCGAAGAACTCCCGCAGCTTGTTCATTCCTTCTTCAATGTTTCCAATGATTTAAAAAAAACGTTCGTCGCTGGGCTCTCGATGGGCGGCTACGGCGCATTTAAACTCGGCCTTACCCACCCCGACCGCTACGCCGCCGTCGCTAGCCTCTCAGGTTCCCTCGACATTGCAACCTCCTTCGCCAAACGTACTGAAATGTGTGTCTTCGAAGATGTTTTCGGACCGGCGGATCAGGTCCCCGGAAGCAAGAACGACCTGCTCGCTCTGACAAAAAACTTTCCAATATCTGGAAAAACGAAATTCTACCAGTGCTGTGGAACTGGCGATTTCCTTTACCAGGAAAACCAGACCTTTAAAACCTGCGCCAAACAGGCAGGCCTCGACCTCACCTATGAAGAGCACGCCGATGAAACCCATAACTGGGCCTACTGGGACCGGCAGATCCAGCGCGTCCTCGAATGGCTTCCGTTGACTCCATCCACCTGAACGTTGCGGAAGGTTACTGCCGCAGAGGACTCAAAAAAACGCATCGAATCACTTCAATCCCAAGCAGGCAAACAACGATTGGGATGATTCATTTATCATCAAAGAATCTGCCGAACTCTATCGTCCAGCGACGAGTCGGTTGGATTAAGGGTACTCGACGAAGAGTTGGGTTCAAGTGTGGGAGTAAGCGCGCGAGTAAATTTCTGTTTGGAAGATTCTTTACCTGCCGTCCGGATGCAAGGCCCGGTTGATTTGGTTGCGGATTTCGCGTGCGGCTTGCTGCGGGTCTGGTGCCTGACAAATTGCGGAAACGACAGCCAGACAATCCGCGCCTGCTCGGATGACGTCGCCGGCATTGGCGGCGTTGATGTGGCCGATGGCGACCAGCGGTTTGTTGGTGCACTGGCGGATGGTCTGGATTCCATCCAGTCCCCATTCGGTGACGGTATCGGTTTTGGTCGACGTCCTGAACACCGGACTGATGCCGAGGCAGTCGGAGCGCTGCACGTCCTGCGTTTGGAGCTGGTCGAGGTGCTCGATGGAATAGCCGAGCAAACGGCAGTTTTTCCAAACAGAGCGGACGTGGGCCGGGGAGCAGTCGCTGCGGCCAACGTGAATCCCGAATGCACACGATTGAATGGCTACATCCAGATTGTCGTTGATGATCAACGGGACCTGATAAGTCTGGAGCATCGCCTGCAAGCGTGCGGCTTTTCGGAGGAATTCATCGGGTGTGGCCTGTTTTTCGCGCAGTTGAATCAGATCGACGCCACCCCGCACGGCTTGCTCGGCGACGCTGACGAAATCGCGCCCCGCGCAGTCCGCCTCCGAGATCACCAAATACAAGCGATAAGGGAACGGGCTAGACATGGCTAGAACTCGATCCGCAGGGTGTTTTCAAATTCGGCGGCGGTTAGGTTGTAAAGCTTGTCCAGCAGGTTCATCTGCAGACTGCCGGGCCCGCTGCTTGTTTTTTCGGCGAGCTCGCCGGCAACGCTGAGTAGGGCCGTGGCCGCAACCATTGCTTCGGTTTTGTTTTTGACCACAGCCAGAAACGCGCCAATCAGGGCAGTTGCGGTGCAACCGAGTCCTGTGACGCGCGTCATCAGGGGCGTGTCGTTATGCACTTGCACGATGGGCTGGTCCGACACGATGAAATCCGTTGCGCCGGAAATGCCGATATCCGCTCCGGTCAGTTCGTGCAGGGCTCGTGCAGCCGTCAGGGCTTCCTGACTTTGTGCGGTACTGTCGACGCCCTTTGTCTGGTTCTGATTGGAATGGGCCAGCGCCAAAATCTCGGAGGCGTTGCCGCGGATGGCCGTTGGGTGCAACGCGATGAGCTGCGTCAAGACCTGATCCCGATAGGAGGTAGCTCCTGCGCCGACGGGATCCAATACCCAAGGCTTGTTGAGCGTCTGCGCTTGGCGGGCTGCCTGCAGCATGGCGTCGACCCACACGTCGTCCAGTGTTCCGATGTTCACCACCAAGACATTGCTGAGTGCGACCATCTGGTCCATCTCCTGCCGGGCATGGGCCATGATTGGCGAAGCGCCGATCGCCAGCAAAGCATTGGCGGTATTGTTCATGACCACATGGTTGGTGATGTTGTGCACTAGCGGGGCGTGGGCACGAACAGCGAGAATGTGTTTCCAAAGACTATTTTTCATAACGACTTTCAGTTGATCCTGTGAATTTCAAAAGAGCGGAACCCGATCAACAAAGCGCTTCCGTTTTTCCTTTGGTGGTTAAACTCAAGAAATGGAGCAACCATTGAACTATTTATGACAATACCTTGTGCACACCTATAGATCAAATAACGAACTTAGTTCTGAAAGATCTGATTGTCTGTTTTTTGAGAAAAGAAAATTTAAAAACTCGAGGCCGCTGCGACTGAGAATCTGCTCCTCTGGAAAATCAATACTTTGAGCGAAGGTGACGCATTGATCAAACAAACCGACTTGGCTTGCAATATGTGCATCTGTACCAAAGGCCAGTTGGCCGCCATGTATTGCAACCGCTTCTGCGAGAGCCCTACAGTTTGGCTCACTGCCTCGCTGGGACGTGGTAAAAGAGGAGTTGTTAATTTCAACCAGGACTCGATACTCGGTAGCCGCTTTTGCCACCTCGTCTGGATCGATTGGAAAAGCCGGGTTTCCACCATGCGCAAAAACATCAATCTGTCCAGATGCCATTGTTTTGATCACAGCATCCGTGTGGATAGTTCTATTTTGGGGTGTGAATATGGGTGCATGTAGGCTTCCAAGAACGATGTCCAACTGTTGCTGTATATCGACATTTATATCCAGTTCTCCGTGCCTATCCATAATATTGGCTTCTGCACCGCGCAGGACACCCACTCCGCCGATGATTCGAGGAATGACCCGCATATTCATAAAAAACCAAGAGTGCGGCCCTCCTGGCATTGCGGGTCCATGGTCGGTTATGGCAAGTAGTTTGATGCCCCTGTCTGCGGCTACGGCGACATTTTCGGCAAGGGTGCTGTAGGCATGGCCGCTGGCGATGGTATGGGTATGGCTGTCAACTTCAATATGCATGTTGCTGGACTCCAGAAAAAAAAGGCAATCCTTTGATATTGATCTTTCTCGCATTTCAAAAGACTCTTGTTTACCCCGTTATGCTATAGGTTTTTGCACGACAGGGGTAGCGGTACGATCGAACGGATTCATCCGTTGCGAGAGCGAAAATAGGTAGGGATAGCTCCGTTCGAGATATTTCATGTAGCTCATCCACTGGAGGGTCAGCTGCCCGTAAACCCGTTTAACATCACCGGCGAGATGCTCGCAATCCGCGTCCGACAGGTTCTGAAGCGACTCGCGGGCTTCCAGCTCTTCGGTCAGATGAAAAACGGAGCGCAGGACTTCGGCGAACGATTCGTGTTCGTGCAAGCTGGTGTTTTCGAGCAAACGCAGGAGAAAATCTTTTTTTGAACATAAAAAATCTCCAGCGACGTCCCAATCCATTTCCTTAGTTTCAAGGTTATAATGATGTCGCTTCAGAAAACGAAAAATGCGAGTAAACTTCTGCTGGGTGGACTCATTGGCGGCGGACGGATGGGGTTGAATCTTTTCAATTTGTGGATCGTGCGCGGACAGGAGTTTTAAAAGCTGCATTCCGACCTCGCTGAAAAAGACACCGATAATCATGTTGAGCTTTTCCAACCGCGCCTGTTTTTCGTGCTCACCGAGCAGGCGATGGATGATCACACTCACCAGCAGCACTTCGATAAAGACAAAGGCGATATCACCAACCAGATAAACAAAAATATGATGAGCATCGTGAAAGAGAAAATAGTGGAGCAGATAAAAACTTGCAGAACATGCAACCAACGAACCGCCTAATACAATATACCCCAGCCATTTTTTCATTGATCAATCCTCTTTCCGATCCAGCGTCGACCCAGCATCCCGACCCAATTCTTCCACCCATTTGAAAATAGGACTGGATTGTTTCCTAAAAGTAAATGTCGCGTTCGCCGTTTTGAATACGTTTGCGAGCTTTTTTAAG
>CAZNWT010000047.1:0-32412 GCA_964576795.1 uncultured Victivallales bacterium | reverse complement strand
CGTCGCCGATTTCGCCGCCAAAAGCGGCGAAAATCGCAAAAACTCAAAATGGCGGAGAGGGCGGGATTCGAACCCGCGGAACCGGTTAAGGTTCACACGCTTTCCAAGCGTGCTCAATCGACCACTCTGACACCTCTCCCACGTTGGCGTTGCTTACGAATTAAAAACGGTCAAGCCTCTGATTCAGTAAGAACGTCGGGCACGCTAGCAAGGAATGCCCCTAAACTGCAAGAATGAACTCAACTTTGACTTGCGCATCCGGTGCTCCTGTCTATGCTGGGGGGCATGTTTGCTTTATCAGATTATTTGTCGCAACGTCAGAGAGAAATTGAAGCTGCTCTCAAAAGTGCGCTCCCCGCGAAAACGGAACACCCCACGCAGCTACATGCAGCCATGCGGTATAGCGTGTTATCTGGCGGAAAGCGCCTGCGCCCTACCCTCGCGCTCGCCGCGGCGGCATGTGTCACACCTGAAGGCGATATGCAGGCTATAATAGCTCCCGCCATTGCCGTCGAGCTTCTGCACACCTATACGTTGATTCATGATGACTTGCCCTGCATGGATGATGATAACGAACGGCGGGGGAAACCGACATGTCATAAGGTGTTTGGCGAGGCAAATGCCATTCTTGCCGGGGATGCCCTACAGGCCCTGGCGTTTGAAATGGCCGCGCAAAGCCCGATTGCGCCCGAGCGCGTCGTCCGCGAGTTGGCCCTTGCTGCGGGCAGCCGAGGGGTCGTCGGCGGACAGGTTGCCGATATTTCCGCAACCAATTCTTTAACGCTTGAGGAACTTGAATTCATCCATCAACACAAGACGGCAGATCTCTTCCATGCTGCAATACGTATGGGGACCATTGCCGGGAGTGCTTCAGAGGATCAGCTTGCTGACCTATCCGTCTTCGGGTCGAGTATCGGCCTCGCGTTCCAAATCATTGATGACATTCTGGATTCAGATGACCCGGATGATGACAGTTGCTCCTGCATTTCAGTCTACGGGATTGATGAGGCACGAAAGCGTGCTGATAAACTCACTAAAGAGGCGGTCAGCGCACTGAGTGGATTCGGAGACCGCGCCACCCCTCTGGCAGCAATCGCTCAGTATATGCTTATGAGGAGTCACTAGTGATGGAAAGGATATTGCCCTATCTGCTCTTCGTGCCCCTTGCCTATCTCTTAGGCGCCGTTCCCTTTGGATTCTTAATCGCACGTGCCCGTGGAATCGACATCCGTACCGTTGGAAGCGGCAACATTGGCGCTACCAACGTGCTACGCTCTGTCGGCAAATCCTGGGGCATCCTGACACTTGTACTGGATGCGCTCAAAGGACTCCTGCCAGCGTTGGGTTTCCCGATCCTCGCACGCACCATTTTCGATCTTGACGACGGCTCGATCATGCGCGTTGTGTGCGGATGCACCGCGGTTTTGGGGCACAACTATCCCGTCTACCTGAAGTTCAAAGGAGGCAAAGGCGTCGCCACAACAGCAGGCGCACTGATTGGCATCGCGCCAACCGCCCTTCTTGTTGGGCTGATTACATTCGCTGTCGTGTTTGGGGTTTCTAGAATGGTAGCACTCGGCTCGATCAGTGCAGCGATCGTCATTCCCATCGCCTCGTGGTGGTTATACCACGGCGAAAACCATCTCACTCCTGCCGTATTGACCGTACTGGGCATCCTCGTCATTTGGCGACATCGGGCCAATATCGGACGTATCTTGAACGGAAAAGAAAATCGCATTGAATTCAGGAAACAGAAATCGGAGAAGACATGAGTCAGAGGGTAACCGTAATTGGCGATGGCGGATGGGGAACGGCACTAGCACTCGTATTACATCAAAATGGGCATAGGGTGACGGTGTGGGGACCATTTGCCGAGAATATTGAGGCCGCGAAACAATCCCACTGCAACGCAACGTTTCTACCAGGGGTGACATTACCCGTCGACATGCAGTGGACAACGGATCCCGCAGCAGCCGCAGAAAATGTAAATACCGTCGTCATGGCCGTGCCCACGCAATTCTATCGCGACGTTGCCACCCGATTCAAAGGGTTGATTGCGCCGGGAACCCATGTCGTGAGTGTAGCAAAGGGGTTGGATCGAGACACACACAAGACCATGACAGGGGTCGCTGAAGAGCTTCTGGGTGTGTCTCCAGTAGCCGCACTCTCGGGGCCCAGCCATGCAGAAGAGGTCGCTCGCGGCATTCCCACTGCCGTTGTGATTGCATCAGAAGACGAGTCACAAGCCACAGCGCTACAGGAGCTCTTTTCGGGGGAGACTTTCCGGGTGTACACAACGACCGATGTCCTGGGTGTGCAGCTGGGTGGCGCGCTCAAAAATGTCATCGCGATTGCCGTCGGCATTAGCGATGGACTCGATTTTGGCGATAACACACGCGCCGCGCTCATTACACGCGGCCTAGCGGAAATAACGCGACTGGGGACGAAGATGGGCTGTCATCCGTCAACCTTTTCCGGACTTAGCGGCATGGGTGATCTGATCGTAACCTGTACCAGCCAGCACAGCCGAAACCGCGGCGTTGGTGAACGCCTCGGGCGCGGTGAAACCATTGACGAGATTCTGAACAGCATGAAACAGGTTGCCGAGGGAGTCTGGAACTGCAGTAATGCAAGAGCCCTAGGGCTAAGCCAAGGCGTCGATCTTCCCATCACGGAAGAAGTCTACAACATTCTTCACAACGGCAAGTCCCCCATGGAAGCGGTCGAGGATCTCATGGGGCGCGACGTCAAACCGGAGTAAGAGGTGAAATACATGGTAAACTCGGCAGAACCACTTGAGAACGCAGACATTGAGACCGCATCGGAGGGGTATGCCCAACGGTTTTCAGGCCCAATTGGCATGTGGATGCTGCAATGCCAAACGCGCATCGTTCTCAACATGCTCAAGGATACCCCCAGGAGTGCTGTGCTCGACATCGGCGGCGGCCATGCGCAGCTTGCGCGGCCTCTGGTAGAGGCAGGTTTTTCGGTAACGGTTCACGGCAGTGCGCCAGAGTGTGCCGTGCGTATTGGTGATCTCGTTGATTCAGGCTCCTGCCAATTTGTGTGCGGCCCCATACTAACGCTTCCCTTTAAGTCCGCCTCTACAGAAACGGTCCTCTGTTTCCGGTTGATCACACATTGCACTGAATGGGAGAAGCTCATCTCGGAACTGTGCCGGGTCGCAACGCGTCGGATCATCATCGACTACCCCACGAGCCTGAGCCTAAATGTCATTTCGGGGGGGCTTTTCTCATTCAAGAAGAAACTAGAAGGCAATACCCGCACATGGCGGTTATTCAAGCCGCAAGAGCTCGAAGCCGTATTTCAGCGGCACGGGTTCCGCTGCAAGCGGCAACAGAAGCAATTCTTTCTGCCCATGGTACTACACCGGGTGCTGCGCTGCCCCACCCTCTCTGCAATCTTGGAAGGAATTTGCCGCAGCCTTGGGCTTACACGCCTATGGGGCTCTCCCGTAATCATGGAGCTGGAACGAGGAGAAAAGCTGAAAACTGAAATGGACTGTGGGGAACGGAATGGAACCCACGAGTCGCGAGTCCAGACGTTTTGAACAGGAGGGAAAAGAGAAAACAAAGGGCTTTGCTTAAATCGTAACGGCGGCTTCGCCGAGATGCTTCGATAAGCTCAGCATGATAATTTTTTAGGATTTTCTAGCTTCTCCACGGTTGTCATTCCGAGCGGGGGCGAGGAATCTCCAGCTTTTCGGGCCTCTCTACACCCATGCAATCAACTCTGAACACCAAACCCCGAACTCTAAACTCAAAAACTGTGCTCAGCGGTCGGAAAGGTGCCCTGGGTGACTTCGTCCCGGTAGGATTCAAATGCTTGCTGCATGAGCGGGCCAAGCTTAGCATATTGTTTCACAAATGAAGGGGACACATCCGAGTACATCCCTAACATATCATGCGAAACAAGAATTTGTCCGTCACATTCCGGCCCGGCACCAATGCCAATCGTCGGGACGGCAATCGTCTTCGTGATCTCCGCAGCAAGCGCGCGCGGCACACACTCCAACACAAGAGTAAACACTCCCGCATCCACAAGCCCTATGGCATCCTCAATCAGCGTTTTTGCTGCAGCCGGGTGCTTGCCCTGAACCTTGTAACCCCCAAACTGCCGGACACTCTGCGGGGTGAGACCAATATGCCCCATTACGGGAATTCCATTTCCCACAAGCGCCTTCACCGTCTCCAGCCGCAGATGGCCACCCTCAATCTTGACGGCATCCGCACCAGCCTCTTTAAGAAAACGCCCTGCATTCTGTAGGGCCTGCTGAATGGAAATCTGGTAAGACATAAATGGCATATCCGCAACAACCAGGGCATTATTGACCCCACGCACCACGGCGGCGGAGTGGTGCAACATGTCCTCCATCGTTACGGGCAGTGTTGTCTCGTACCCCAGCACCGTCATGCCAAGCGAATCCCCCACGAGCACCAGAGGAATATCTGCGGCATCCATCAGACGAGCGGTTGCGTAATCATATGCCGTGAGGCAGGCAATTCGCTGCTTCCCTTTGCACGCCTGAATCCGAGTGGATGTCCATTTTTTCATTCGCGCAACCCCAACACATCTTGCATATCATAGAGACGAGGACGGTGAGTACAGACCCACTGCGCCGCATGTAGTGCCCCCATCGCAAAAGCATCACGGCTATAAGCATGATGCGTCAACTCAATACGCTCTCCTACATTTTCAAAACTAACGGTGTGATCTCCCACGACCTCGCCCTCACGAAAGGATCGAATCGCAATGCTGCCTTCAGGATAGGATTCCTGCCGGCCTCCCTCATCGTGTACCATCACATCTTCAAAGCGAACTCCCGTACCTTCGGCAACCTTTTCGCCCAACCGCAATGCTGTTCCACTGGGTGCATCCAGTTTGTGCACATGATGCGTCTCATCAAGCACCACGCGATACCCCGGGCCCAAAACAGATGCCGCACGCTTTGAAACCGCAAAGAGAAGATTAACGCCTAGACTCATATTGGGAGCCCACACAATCGGAACTTTGTCCGCCGCCTTTTGAACAAGCATCTGTTCGGTATCATCAAGCGCCGTGGTTCCAATCACGACGGCACGCCCGAGCTCGGCAGCAAGGCTCGCATTCACAGGAACCGCAGTATGAACCGTAAAATCAATAATCACATCTGCAGACGCAAGCGCCTCCCGAAGATCGGCCGAGAGCACAACCCCCACAGGCTCCAGTCCCGCCAACGTCCCCACATCACGTCCCAGTGCTTCATGTTCAGCATGCTCAACAGCACCCACCAGTTCAACACCCTCAATCTGCTGAGCACAGCGAACCAATGCCTGCCCCATTCTTCCCGCCGCACCCACTAACACAATCTTTGTCATCACATTTCCTTACAAGACTCCGGCCGATTGCAGCGTCGCCTGTAGACGCGTCCGTAATACATCATCCATCTCACAGAGCGGCAGACGATAGACCTCTTTGCAAAGCCCCTTCATGGCCATAGCCGCCTTCACAGGGAGGGGATTTGTATCCAAAAACAGATCACTAAAGAGTTTATGGTGCGCCAGATGAATGGCCCGGGCATCATCCCAACGCCCCTCTTGAACCGCATGCACCAATTCAACCAACACCTCAGGAACGACATTTGATGCCACACTGATTACGCCCACAGCACCGGCACTCATCATCGGCAGTGTCAACGCATCATCGCCAGACAGGACACCAATACGGCATTGGCTCAAAATGAGACTCACGCGATTCGCACAGCCGCCGGCCTCTTTAACGCCAACAATTGAGGGATGGGTCGATAGCCGCACAATCGTTTCAATCGCAATTTCCCGGCTGCTTCGCCCGGGAACATTGTAAAGCAGCACGGGCAACCCAAGATCTGCAATCGACGAAAAATGACGATAGAGCCCTTCCTGATTGGGCTTGTTGTAATAGGGCGTCACCTGCAAGGTGCCGTCAGCCCCAGCGATTTTGGCGCGTTGCGTTAGCTCAAGCGCCTCAGCCGTCGAGTTGGATCCCGTCCCCGCAATAACCTTCATGCGGCCGCGACACGCCTCAATGGTCGCATCAATGACGCGACAGTGCTCATCGTAAGTCAATGTAGGGCTCTCACCCGTCGTCCCCACAGGAACAATACCATCCACTCCAGCGGCAGCCTGCCGATCAATCAGCGCCCGCAGACACCCATAATCAACACTGCCATCTTCATTGAATGGCGTCACAATCGCTGTATACACACCCGTAAACATTTAAAACTCCTGTGGCAACTAATCAAATATTTCATCAACAGACGCCTCATATTCGCATATTGTGCGACAGACACAAGCGCCAAGCACAGGGAAATGTTGCCCCCCCCCCGAGTGGACTCGGATCCTCCGAGGGTGAAACTTGGGTTTATGAGAAGCAGGCACACCTCTCCGAGGTGTAGCCCCCTTGGCCGGACCGCGATTTGCGCGGCGTGCATCCCCAACAATCCCTGTCGGAGAATGTGAGTAAGTATTGCGCTTTGCGCCTTTCCCACTCGAACTAAACACTTCCGTAATGAACTTTTTTTCTACTGCGACTTCCAACTCGTGACGTTGTCTTTCGTGAGAGCATCATCGCCATCGGGGCCTTGGCTCCACACGGCAACGCACGCTCCTTCGATCTCAACACTATCTGAACTGCTATACACAACCTCGAGAACCCCATCATCATTGAAATCCATCATATATTTGTAACAACGCTTCCAAGGATCGACAAATCCAAACCTACCATCGGCATCCTGCCTCACCATCGTGTCCGTTACATCATAATACTCAATCTTCTGGGGGTTAAGGTTATCGCCAGCCACCGTAACAATCTCACCGTTCAAAAGGTTGACTACATTCGTATCATAATTAATACCCGCGGCAGCCTCGTTCTCGCTTCCAAAAACGGGCCACTCCCCATACTCATCGTGGTAAGCAATAAAGGCCTTCTCGATCTGCTTGATCTGCACTTTGGCTTTTGCACGCTTAGCGCTTTGAGTGACCTTGCCAATTGCAACCATCAAAAGCCCTGCTAGAATGACAATAATCCCAATGACAACCAGCAACTCAATCAGCGAGAATCCAGCAGCACGATGTGGAACGTTTGATGATGCTCTTCGACTACGCATGGTGACCTCCAAGAAAACCGATTAAAGCTTGGGTTCTCGCGCCAAAACGGCGACGCCTAACGTCCTCTTCTTACCACGATGGCACCGAAGGGTTCAAGAGTGTCCTCAACCAATCTTCCGTAAAGAGAGGCACTGCGAAAAGCTTCGGCTTGTGTGAGCCGTCGAGGTTCTGGCCCCATATTCACTGCACAGGCGAGAACCGAATCGTCCAATCGTCGCTCAAACGTAAGAACCGTTCGCAATTTTCCAGGAGCATCCTCACCAATGTCGATTTTCACAAGTGCTCCACAAATCAGCTCGCCGAGAAACCAGAGATTGGAGATTGATTTGATAAATAACAGCTTCGTCTATCCAACTCATGGTTGATCCTAATCATTTGGTTCTCGTTATCGTCTCATGAAAATCATCGAACTCAACTTCGGCACCTTGACATGACGCTCTCCCCCCATCCCCGCAGGTGGCAACACCATGCCGGGAATCCCCTGCTCGTCAATCTGCCGACCGTCCCCAATCCCAATCCAATTGCCATCCGGGAAGTCGACATCAAATGCCACTGTCCGGTGACTCGCATTGACCAAGACAACAAATGAGGCGTTGCCAAAATGCCGATTCATGTTGACCCTATACCCGAACGCACTCTTTTCGTTCGGAAGAATCCAGCGGTAATGATCCCGGGGGACGCTTCTACCAACCTTAAAGGCTTTGCCCGACGTACCGCCCCGCAAACGCGCCAGCCCGGCGTAGTAGTCTTGCGTCAACTTCGCCAACGGGCGGTCGCGATCCGTCCATCGCAACGCGTTAACAGCGTCCCCTCGATCAAATGTGTTGTGAAGGCCCAGCTTGCTGCGCAAGTATTCCTGCCCTTCCGCAATCATGGGAATTCCCAAAGCGGTAAACAGCAGCGTGGCCCCAAGACGACTTTTTGCCGCAAGTTCCTCGGTTAAATTTGTTCCGTTATTCTTCGGGTCGGTCGAAAGCTCATCCGTCAAACACATGTCATCGTGACTCTCAAGATAGTTCACCGACTGGAGCGAATGTGCTGTCCACAAGTCGACAGCCCCCTGAAGGACACGCATGACCCGATCACGATCTTCATGCCCTGCCACAAAGTGCTTCACCGAATCCCGGAACTCATTATTCCACGCCGACCAACCAGTCCCCTTGAGTTTGCGCTTATGATCCCCCCTGAAACTCCACGGTTCCGAGATCAGCAATACATCAGGATTGAGAGCTCTAGCTGCCTTTTCAATTTCGCGCAGCGTCTCCATGTCAATCAACTCAGCAAGATCAAAGCGAAAGCCATCCACGTGATGCTCACGCATCCAGTACAAAACATTGTCGACAATAAAGCGACGCATCATCGGAGCTTCTGTACGAACGTCGTTGCCACAGCCGCTAAAATTGCTGAAGATAAATTCGCTGTCCTGCCTAAAGTAGTACTTGCGATCAAGTCCCAAGAACACGTTAGGGGTCCCCACGTGGTTATAGACCACATCAAGAATCACCCCAAAACCCTTTCGATGCAGATCATCCACGAGCGCTTTGAACTCATGATACTGGGACCCCTCTAGAGGCGCACTGCCGTAAGAGGCCTCAGGGGCAGCATAAAATGCAGGGCGATATCCCCAAGAATGCCCGAAAGTTCCATTCTCAAATTCACTGATGGGCATGAACTCAATCATGTTGATGCCGAGCGCTTTGAGATGATCCAACCCTGTTCCGGTTCCCGTGCTGGCCGACACACCCGCATAGCGCCCCCGCTTGGCAACCTCAACCCCCGATGATTCATGCATCGTCAAATCCCGTACATGGGTTTCATAGATAACCACATCTTCGAGTGGTGGCAACCGGTGGGCTTGATCTGTCCACCCCGAAAACCACGCATTAGTCTCTTCCGGATCCATCACAATGGACGCATTGCTAGCATGCGCGACGGCACGAGCATAGGGGTCACTAATGGGCTGTTTTGGATCAAAACTCTCCCCCGGTCCCGAGGGTCCATCTATACGAAATGCATAGTAGGTTCCCGTCAAGAGCCCCGGCAATCGCACCTCCCAAACGCCATCCTCATCAGACCGCATGGCATACACAGCTGAGGGCGGAATCAGCGCGCCACTTTCAACCGAACGAAACACTGGCCCATCATAAATACAGAGTTCAACGGCCGATGCTCGCGGGGCAAACTCGCCAAAGCTCGTGCGATTGCTTTGCTTGTCCAGCGTCGCTCCAAGCGGCTTTGATGAATAAAGCGCATCCAACACCCCCTCCGGATAAATTGTATGAAAGGCGGGACGGGAGCATAAGCCATCAACAATCAGGGTATAACATTCCGAGAGAAGCAACGCCTCTCCGGTTTCCACATGCAGAAACGTGCTTGATGAAAGCTTCGGCGCAAGCTTCAGGTTGACATTCCCTTCACTATCCGAAATTGCATTTGTGGCACTGATGGGGGCTCTCAGCCATCGTGTTGCCACAACGGGCACCTCATCACCACCTCCCGCCTGACGAATATGAACATGAATATGCTCTGTAAGCTTAATATCCCCCCGAAAGCTAACATCCACGCATGTCGGGGTTTCCTGTATGGCAGAAACAATAATATCAGACGGCCGTTCCACCAAGCCATCCTCATTAATGTAGAGCGTTCGATTTTCACCCTTTTCCCAGATTCCATCCGGCAGAAACTTGAAATCATGGCGCCCAAAATCCAGTTTCAGTGGCCGAAGATCCATAACCCATTGCCCCCTCTTCTTTACCATGGGCGTATTTCCAGTCCATCCATCCCATGTGCCGGAAACCATGACCGTTTTTGCCGCAGGATTTCTATAGCAAAGCCCCCACGTCAACGTCTGCCCCGGTATGGCTCGAACATCGGATGCTAACACCACATCCGTCGGGAGCGGCTTAGAAGAGGGGGGCGGACTCTCACGCGGAACCGCGACGGGGACGGTCGGAGAAATCGATCGTCCCCCTTCCTTCGAAAACTTGACGTACATCAGAAAGAGGACCAGCACCACCTCCGCACACACCACAAACAATGCAACCTTCTTCATGTAACGCTTTCCTTTGCGGAAGATGTAGCGTTGGCCGTCCCGGCCAAACAGCATGCAAAGCAAGCACGCATCATCCAGCCCTCTGGGCTGACGCCGCCGGTGGCGGTGGCGGCATTTTGGGCGAGACGCCCAATACAGCGATCAGACTACCTCTTCGAGCCTTCACCGCCCGACGGTGCCGCCAAAATTGATCTGCATGTACTGATTGAAGGAGTAGTTGATCACGTTGATGCCGAGCTTGTAAGCTTGTCGTGCGACCCCTTTCGAGGCGCCAGAGTGGCCATTCTTCCAGGCGTCATTGACGTCTCCCTGGTGATAAAACACCACCCATCGGCCACGATACTTAACGCCCATGGCATCGTTTCCAGAATGGTGCCATAACGCGGGGGCCCCATTGGGGAACACAAAGGGCTGCCTGAAAATAACATCATCATGCGAGATCGTAACTATAGGAAGGTCGGGAAAGACACGGCGCAACAGGAGTCGGAAGTTCCTGTCAAAATTCCCCCCACCGTTGTCCGCGAAGATAAGCCCCCCCATCTTGAGGCAGTAGTGCCGCAGCGCCTTAATCTCCGACTGGGTAAAGAACATGCTGCCTTGCAACCCTCCCGTGAGGTACACAAATGGAGGGGCCCGCTTACGCGGGAACTTGGAAAGTTTTGCCACCGGAATGTGTTCGGTACGAGGCCAGATATTAAACCCGGTCAGCTCGCGGAATATGAGAAGCATGTTATAATCTCCGTCAGCCCCCATGTCCTGGTCCCAGTCTCCACCACTGTACTCCAGCCGAATGAACCGCACTTTGGCCTTTTCCATACCATTGGGCCAGCCGCCCGTTTTGCCGCCGCCTTGACCCAATTTACCGAGCGATTCGGCTTCGTGCAGACGCTCCGTCTCTACCTCAACCTCCTCGAAAACCTCACTGTCATCAATTTTTGGCACATAGAAGGAAATCGCCGAATTCATATTGAAGACAAGTTTCTTTTCGATCTTCTTTTTTTTGACCTTTTTGATGCGGACCATTTCGAGGACCGGACTCCCGCTACCCAGGGGGACACCGTACGGCTTCATGCAGCCCTGCAACCCCAGCATTTCCGGGAGGATCAGAAAAACAAACAGGTGCGCGAAGGCGGAGCGATAGAGGGCTTTGCGGAAGGTCGGATCTGAACCGTGCGAAACGAGGTCACTCCAGATGCGGTCGCCGAGTGCCAGACCTGCAGTCGGAGCTCGTCCGTAGGACTCGGATACAACGCGCAACACAAGCACAAACAGAAAGAAAATCCCCAGCAGCAACAGCGGCAGGGAGCGGCCCGTCCCGGTTACCCACACCTCGTTACGGCTGTACTTATCAAAGAGTTCTGGATCCATGCTATTCAGCAGCGAGGGAACATGCCAGGTCGTGTAGACCACCAACAGCGACAGCAAGGCGTAACCGGCGGCGGCAGCCTTGACCACCCAGAACGCGAACGGCTTTCGAACAAAAGCCAACAGCGATGCCACACCTCCGAACAAGGCCACCACAGCAGCGAGACGCAACAGCATGACGCAGAACATCGCCATGCCAAGGTGCTGCATCAGAGGCGCAATCTGCCCCTTCGTGAGCCCGCAGAAATATCCCAGAAGCACCACATTCCCACCTCGCCATAGGGCGGCGGCCACCGCCGTTACGGCAAGCGCGAGGATACCCACGACAGACGGCGCGCTCAGGTGGCGGTGCGCAAACGACAGCAACAAGGCCAGGACGCCAGCAACCCGCGCGCAGGCACGGCGCGCTATCCGTTTCGATCGGCGCCAGACGAGGCCCAACGTAGGGGCCAGTCTCGTACGCATCGTGACGAATTTGCGCCATAGCAAACGGGATGCCGAGACCAACAGGTCATCGCACCGCTCCGGTATGTACCGCAATATCTGCAACAAGGACTGCACAGAGGTTCCTTCCTAGAGATCGCCATCAAGGCTCACGCTACTCACTGGCGCGCGCTCACCGGGCGAAGGTATCGACTCAAGCTCTTTCTCAAGCCGAGTCTTGGGACGAGCGACAGGCTCCGCACTGCGTCGCACCGCCTCCGGTTGTGCATGCTCCTGAACCTCGGAATCCTCATCACTCGGCGTCTCTGCCGGCGTCGTAATCTCACCACCGTCCGACGCAGTGGCTTCCTCGTCACTCGGCGTCTCTGCCGGCGTCGTAATCGCGCCACCGTCTGGCGCGGTGGCTTCCTCGGTGACGGCCGGGCGCATGAGATGCATAAGCATGCCGCCCGAAGTCAACAGAATGACGACCAAATGCAATACGACAGCCATACGAAGGTACTTTCCAAATGTTACGGCATGCAGCTCAGCCAACAGAACGTCCGGATCAACAAGGTCCCGGTCATCATCCGCTGCCGGGGCGGGACTCTGCACGGGTGCCGCGTCCGCAATACGCGACTGGTACGCGGCTGAGAGCTTGCCCTGCAGTTCCGTAATCGTTGAGCGTGCAGCCTTAAGCTCCGCGTCATAGCGCACCGCCACTTCCTCTTGTAGCGCATCAACATCCAGACTCGCCGAAGCCTTGACCGTCAGGACCTCGGACTCTACCGCGTGCAGTCTCTCGGCACTCGCTTCCGCTTGCGTTTTAGCCAGCACCAAAGCCTCCTCCAGGGTCGCAATCCGCTTCGTGTAGGCAGTGGTGTCCACCGGCGGGGGTTCGGGAACGACAGGGGGACGGACGGCAACTGGCGGCGGAGGGAGCTCTGGAGCCAGAGGAGGCTCTGGCGACAAAGGGGGTTCCGGAGCCAGAGGGAGTTCTGGCGACGGAGGGAGCTCTGGCGACAGAGGGGGTTCCGGAGCCAAAGGGGGTTCTGGCGACGGAGGGGGTTCTAGCGACAGAGAGGGTTCCGGAGCCAAAAGGGGTTCTGGCGACGGAGGGGATTCTAGCGACAGCGGGGGTTCCGGAGCCGGAGGGAGTTCTGGCGACGGAGGGAGTTCTGGCGACAGAGGGGGTTCCGGAGCCAAAGGGGGTTCTGGCGACAGAGGGGGTTCCGGAGGCGAAGGGGGTTCTGACGCCGCCACGATCGGTTCGGGGGCAGGAGGATTCGCCACGTCCAGAGACGGCACCTTCGTCTTCTTGGCACAGCGCGGACATTGAACCGTACGCCCCGCTACTGCAACACGCACCTTCAGCACCGCGCCACAGTTCTCGCATTGAAACTCTATTCTGTCCATGGTTACTCCACCTCTCTTTCACCGAGCATCACAATATCGGCGCCGGCCTCAGCCAGCGCCGCAAGTATCTTTCCAAATTCTTCCTGCTTCAGGTCCCGGTCAATCTTGACCAACACAATCTTGTCGGACCGATCATCTAGCATAGCGCCCATAGCCGATTCCAGCGCCTCGATCGGGCAGCTGTGTCCCTCCAGCCACACATCACCCTCCGTATCCATGACCACACTAATCTGGCCCTTGGCTTTGTCGACGTCCGGCGAGTCCGCCTGCTGGACCTTGATATGGGCCTCTTTCATGAAGACAGAGGCCACCATGAAGAAAATGATGAGCAGGAACGCGATGTCGCCGAATGACGTCATTGGAACTAGACACGCTTTTCGTTTTTTGCGTGCCAACTTCATGTTTCGTTCCCTTCCTCGGCGTCTTCCACCGGCTCCTGAATTGCCAGAATGCCACCCGCCCGCGACACCGACGTCACAATTCTAAAATAACGCTGGAATGTCACATCGGAAGCACTGTCCAGAATAATGGTTTTCTGGTCATCCTCGACCTGGTCCAGCTTCATATCGAAGAGCTGTGACCGAAGCGCATCCATCGTGATGTTCTTCCCGTTCAGAAGCAATGTATCGGCCGACAGATTGATCATGGTCGGATCCTGTTTGGGCTTGCGCTCCGGATCGTGGGTCGACGATGGGATTGAAATGGCGGCGCCCTCCGGCCGTAGGAACGTCGTGGTCAACACGAAAAACACAATCAGCAGGAAGGCGAGATCCGAGAAACTCGTGACATCGACATCGCCGGGCGGTCTGACTGGGCGCGCGAGTCTCACCGTGCCGCTCCCCGCAAGTGGATGAAGTCAACCAACTCGGTGGCAGACTCCTCAATGATCTCCGTGAGCTTCTCGGCCCGCGTCGAGTAAATGTGGTAGAAAATCACGGCGGGCACAGCGATTAACAGGCCTGCCGCCGTCGTAATCAGGGCCACGGAGATACCGCCTGCGACCACGTTGCCACCCAGACTCTCGGCCGAGGCCATCGCCTTAAACGCGCTAATCATGCCCAAAACCGTCCCGCACATGCCAACCAGTGGAGCCACACTGCCGACCATTAACAGCAACCCCAGCCGCTGCTCCAAAAGGCTCACCACATGAGGCGCATAGTCCTGCATGCTACTGGAGACGCTTTCTTCGACCTCGCGCTGAGGCTTGGCCATCGCCAACAAATGGCGGTATCGGTTAAGCCCAACCAATAATACGGAGGCCACAGGTCCGCGTGTTTCTTCACAGATCTTCACCGCGTCATCCAGCTGACCCTCGGAAAGCAGTTGCCGCACCATGCGCCGTAGGGCCGAGCTGTCGGCACCCGCAATCCTAAATACCTGTCTCCGCTCCAGAATAATCGCCAGTCCCAGAATGGACAGGCTCAACAAAATCCACATCATCAATCCGCCGTCCAGAATGTATGCTAGCATGCTGTCATTTCCTCCCGCTGACTATTGCCTCATCTTCTTGTTCACTACCTCGAGGAACTTCTGAGCCTTCCCCGCCGAGTTGCTGTTCGGATACTCCCTTAACAGTTGCCGAAGCTTCACGCTCGCCTCTTCGTACTGCTGCATACGTGCGAGCGTGACACCCCACTTCAGCAACATTGTATCCAGAAACGATGCGTCTGGAAAATCGACAAAACACGTCTCGAGCAGTTCCGTGCAGCGCTGATAGTCGCGGGCCTCAAGGTGAAAATCGATGACTTTTTCGAGTGCATGCCCCGCGAATGGGGAATTGGGATACATATCGGCACATTGCTTGAAGGACGCGATGGCCGGGCCCATGGCATCGGTCGTCTCGGCACTCTGTTCCTGGACCTCCGCTTTCATGAACAAGGCTTCGGCTTTTAGTTCCGGAGCAGCCGAAAGCCCGGCAATTGCATTCAGGATCCGCAGCGCATCAGACCCCTTCCCCGCGGCCAGATTCGCCTTGGCAATGTTCAACAAAGCCACATCCGTCAGGGCCGAAGTCGGGTACAGGGACATCAGCGTCTGGCAGGTTCTGATCGCCCCGTCCAAATCGCCCTTGGCCAGCATCAACTCCCACTTAGTGCGATAGGCGTCCTCCACCAGCTCACGCGAGATGCTAGTCTTGAGTTCATCGCGCAAGACGACGTCAACCTTCTCAAGGCCAATATCCGCCTTCTGCTCGGCGCGATCCTGCAGCCCGACCTCACCGAAAATCTGCGCGAGCCGCAGATAGAACTGCGCTTCCAGAACATTCTTGCGGGCCTTTAGCTCAATCGTATCCACTTCCCGATGCGCCACCCACACGTCAGGAATCTCACCGGTCAGGAACTCGGCCCGGCTCGTGACCTTGCGCGGAGCATCCAGAGCGGCTATATGCTCGACATCCGTGTACTCCATAATCACCAAGTCGCCCTCCTCGGCAACCAAGGCCGTGCCCGGCGTGCCGACCAGCTGGATGGTCAAGTCGGACGTGAAAAGACCGGTATGCGGCCCCGTCTCGGTCAGGACTGCCGAGGTCTCAGCCCGCACCTTGACCTTCGCGGTGTCCTCGGATATCGCTAGGCTGTCTTCGGCGTCCTCAGATATCGCTAGGCTGTCTTCGGCATCCTCCGACGTCTCCTCGTACTGACTGAATACACGAACCCTGACGCGATCCGGTGCCGCAGTCGTATCGGCATCGAAGTCCTTGACACGCAGAAAGCTGCGTTGCCCCGCAAAGACGCCGTGCACATACTCCCGATAGGCGCCGTCCATGAAGCCGATGGCCGCCGTACTGACAACGCGTGAGACAGCCAACCGTTTCTGCGACTGTGCGCCAGAAACGCTGTTCGCATCTTCATACACCGCACGAAACGTGTCGCGCCCCTGAAACTGCAGGATTCCATCATCGGGCACAGGCGCCCCAGACTCAGTCTGTAGGCTTCCCATATACGTTTCCCCCTCCTTGTCAAATATCTCCATGGGGAGCGTCTCGGTGTCACCCGTAGCGGTCTTGACCGTGACAACAAAGTTCGTACCCAGGACCGACAACACCCGCAAATCTTTATCCGATACTTTGACAAGGTAGCGCTGGTCGGCCTCAGTGAGGGTGATCTTTTCATGACTCGGCGGCACGCTCGTCCCCACCATCTTCAGAGCCTCAACCGCCTTGGTCCAGCGCTGAAAGCGAAAATGGCAAAGGCCAATATAATAGTAGGCCTCGTTGGCGTAGACACTCCAAGGGTACTTCACGGTGAGCTGACGTAACGTCGACAACGCCTTGTCGTAGTCGCTCTGCCCATAGTCACATATGCCGATGCGGTACATAGCCTGCGCCCGATCATCCTCATCGGCATCCTTTGAATTCAGCACGCTGGTCAGGGTTTTGATCGCCAACGGATACTCGTGTTTGTCGATATGGAAGCGGCCCAGCGCCAGCGCGGCCTGGTGGCGAACCAAGGCGCGCGGGAAATTCAACATGACGCCCTCCATGATCTTGACGGCACGCTCCTCCTGCCGGTCCTCCATGAGCGCCTCCCCGCGGCGCAGCATTTTCAGCGCATCGCGCTCAGTTTCCACACCAGCACCCTCGCCAGTCCCGTTGACCTCCACGACTCCCTGGGCCACCGTATACGGCGCGGCCACGCACAATCCGCAAAGGGCGATCAGTCCCACTTTCAATACACTTCTCACTTTCGTTCTCCTTGTTTTCCTATTCCGTGTCAATGATTCCACCCCCTGTAGCAATGCCGTACCGCTCGAGCATCTGATGTGCCTGCGACGCCACCTGGTCCCGCGGATAGACCTTCAGAACGCGTCTTGCTTCCGCAATAGCCTGGGCCTTGTTTCCCACCTTCTGCCAGATCAGGGCTTTGCGGTAGGCGGCACGTGGCGCATCCTTCTCAAAGAAGTTCTCGATCTCACTACATGATCCAACTGCCGATTTCGGGTCTTTTTTCATTTCATAACAGTCGACAATCTGCCAGACCGTGGCCGGAGGCTCGTTGATAAGCTGAAACAGATTAATCGCGTCATCGTACCGGGCTAGGCTCTCTTTGTAGAGTGCTGCACGCATCCGCAATGCTTGGGCGGCAAGCTTCCCGGAGTCGATCTCTTCCACCTTTTCGCACGATGCCGCTGCTTTCTTAAAGTCCTCCTGAGCGCTGTAGACTTCCGCCTCTTTCCAGAACGCAAGGGCCTGCCCCTCGATATGCCTACATATCTCCAGTGCACGATCGTACAGCTCTTTTCCGCTGAGCCGGGCGACGAGCCCCGCAAGACCCTCATCGCGCGCTGGATTGAGCAAACTCTCATAACGCTCGCAAAGGCGAACCACCAGAATATTCCACAACACGCCGGGCGGGGTCTCGTTCTCAACCGGTACGTTGAGATTATCCATCACGGCAGTAAGCAGGCGAATCTGCGACCCCGGGCGCAACGCGTCGCCACGCGTCGTGACGAGGTTGGCAAAAGTCTTCCAACCCTCCCCGACATCCCAGCCAGCACGGGTCACCTCCGAGAGACGCGCGGCGATACGGGCCGCGGGATCCACCATGCGAGTGCCAGGCTGGAGGCGGCAAAAGTTCATGGCCTGCTGCAACAGGTCGGCCCACGGTTCACGCGCGTCGATACGGGCCGTAAGGGTCAGGGCACGCATCAGGAAGTCCGACTGAACACCAGCCCGCTCAAAGGAGTCTTCTTTAGCCCGGAACCACTCCAGAAACCGGCGGCGGGCTTTTGCGTCCAGCTGCCCCAGCGTCGCGATGGCCCGGTCATCGGCATACATGGCCTGCGCGACCGTACCCTTGTTCTTGGAATAGGGGATATCCATCTCGAGGATCTCCTCCAATGAGTTCAGCCGCCCCTGACGAAGGTAGAGGTCCGTCAGGCTCTGATGGGCGTGCAGGGCCTCGCCTTCCGGGCGCACAAAGGCCCCGGCAAAAGCGTCCAGAACGGCGAGCCAGCACTTTTCCGCCTTACGAATCTTCTCGATTTTTACATAGTGTCGGGCGAGTTCATTTAACGCCAGATCGCATACAGAGTGCGCATGGTAACTTTCATTGGCTACCAGGTCCTCCAGAATTGAGAATCCGGACGCCATATTTCCATTCTGGAACTGCGCATTGGCCTTAAGAAAAGCCGCCGGTACCGCTTGGTCAAGATCTTCGGAATAGAAATCGAGCACTTCCGTGTAGATCTGAATGGCCTGCCCCCGCTTCTTCGCAAGATGCCAGCAGTATCCCTGGAGCAGAAGAGCGTGCGGTCGCACCGGTGATCGAGGAGACTGCGCAATGAATTTTTCAAATTCCAACGCAGCCGCCTCATAATTGTGGCTGCGCAACATCTCCTCGGCACGGTCGTATTGCACACGCTCGGGCTGCGACAGTTCGCCGAAGAGCCGCGGCGAGAGCGCCCAGGTCCAAGCATCGCCAAATCCGGTCGACACCTTCGCCGCGGCCACGGACGGCAACAGGACACTCAACGCCAGAAGCACTGCCGCCACACAGACACGCGGGTACCCTGTGACGAGTACAGAGCGGCAGAGCCGCAACGGTCGTATAAAGACATTCAGATCATCAGTCATCGTTCCCTCACTCATTGATCTTGGAAAATACAGTGTCGTTCTGGGCAAGTTGACCCCGGGCAAACTTGGCCCACTTCGATTCCGGGTAATCAATGGTAAGACTCTTGAAGGCCATGTAGGCATGCTGATAATCCAACTGCTTCATGCGGCAATTGGCCAGCCAGTACAACGACTCGGCACAGAGATCCTTGTCATCATACGTATCCGTGAGCCTCTCGAAGGCATTCGCCGACGCGATCAGCCACTCAGCAGCAGTCCGCTTTGCCCCGGTGGCGGTCTGCTGATCCGCCTTCTTCATGAAGCTCTGCGCTGAAAGAAACAGGGTCTTTGCCGCCAGCGGGTGCTCGGGATGCTGAGCCTCGAATCGCCCGAAGATTCTGCCAGCAATGGCATAGGCTTCTGCGCGGTAGAAATGCTGTCCAAGCCGAATCACGGCGTCGGAGACCAATTCGCTTTTAGGATACAGGTAAGTCAACTCAACGTAGGCATCCATGGCGTTGTCGAAGTCTTCCATCTTCTCTAGACACACCCCTTTACGCAACTGTGCTCGCGCCGCGTATTCTGAGTCTGGCCATGTCGACAGGACTTTGTTGTAGCGAGCCAGCGCCTCTCCATATTTTTCAAGCTCCTGTGCCAGATCCCCCAGCAAGTATTCGGCATGCGGCGCGTGCACGGTGTGCGGGTAGTCCGCAATGGCTTCTTCCAGGATCACGCGGCCTTCCGCCAGAGTCTCATCCGCGAGCGGGGCCTGGTCCGTCTTTCTATAATCCTTCGCCATCTCGAACAGCGCTTCAGCCGTCAGCAAGCGAGTACGGACCGCAATATCCTCTTCTGAAAACCGTTTACTGAAACCGGCAATGCTTCCGTCAGCGCCCTCATGCAGCTGAAGCGTGGCGACGACGGCCCGCCCCGCCGACTCAATCACACTGAACGCATCCTGGTAAGTCGCCGTGATGGTGCCTCCGAATTCAGATGGCAGCGCGTCGCCACCGCTCACGGCGAACACCGGCTCCGTCCTGAGCCGTCCGGAAAACCGCCCGGAATGAGGCAGGGATTCCGCCAGCATCACATCTCGCGTCGAGCCCCCGCTCACGAGGTGCACGGTGACGTTGTCAAGCCCATCGGTCGTGTCCATGTCCAGATCGGACACCACGACATAGAGATAATCCCCGATGTAGAGGTGATCAACGACGTCGTGGTACTTGCGGTCCACAAACTGCACCATGGCGTCAGACGCCAATCGGTACTGTGCCTCACGCACAACGCTCCCGTCCAACGACTTCACCACCACCCGGATGCGTTCCCCACCCCGCGCGTCAAGGATCACCTTCATTTCCCCAGCGCTCACGCGTGGCGCAAAAAGTGCCGCATCCGGGCTCGTCTGCGACATGCCGTTGCAGATAAAGACGCTCCCCGCGAACTCTCCCAGTTTTCCATCAACAACTGACATCTGGACCTTTCCCGCGCGCCCCTCCAATGACGAATCCTCTGCGGCACCGTCCGCATTGAGTACGGTCACGTCGGCCGTGAGGCGGGATCCCTCGCGCAGCGCGGCATCAGGATAGATCACATGAAAGGTAACCGGCGCGGCCATGCTGGTGACGACGGGATCGTCGACCGTCCCCTTCTTCGATGCCTCTTCCAAGATCTTGGGCTCCACTGGAGCAGCAGTCGCATCTTTCGGTTCCGACGGGTACGTCACGAGGGATCGGTACGGGATCAACTCGGGCGGATCATCATCGGCCTCGAGGACCTGGGCGATGCGCGCCACCACTCCGTCGGAGTTCTCGCGATCCTGGTAGGCGGCCGTTAGATGCATTTTGTGACCCACGCGCATCGTGTCTTTGGCCATGGCCGTGCCAAGACGCAGGACTCCCAGGAAGCTACCTGAATGCGGTTCCGTCTCCAGGGCCTCCATCCAGAGCTTGTCACGCGCTGAGTTCTCGACGAGGACTTTTATGGTGTCGGCCTCGGCGCTGGTATCGGAATCGTAATCCACGACCCGTAGCATCAGGCGCGATGTCTCACCAGCCCGATATCGTAAAGCCTTGTCGTAGGTAATCTTACGATTACCATCCTTCATGGTGTCCACTAGGTCATACACAAAGGTCACGGCGGCATTGTGAAAGTGAGCGGACAGATTGGCCTCGAGAATCTCCTCCGAGCTGATTCGCCGCTCATCGGCATAGGTGATGGAAACCTTGTCCCCCGGCCCGAGTTCGAGCGTACGATTTTTCGCATCAGCCGCATAATCGACCGATGTCGGCAAGACTTGTTCGTCGAAGTGGTTCTTCACGTCCACGTACTTGATCGTAACGCGAGGACCGCTGAACCCCTCGAACGCCCAGCGCAGGTGGCGCACCCCGAGTGGACGATTGAACACGGCGCTCAACACCTCGCCCTGCAGCTTCAGGGATGCAGGCGGGCACACGTCCATGGGCACCCAATAGAAAAACTTCCCTGCCACGCGGATGGGGCGGTTCACATTGAGGCTCCGCGCAACCTTGATATTCTCCGGGGTCAAGCGATCGAAGAGATGCCACGCCGTCACAACCCCCGGCTTCAAGGGTAGCGGGGTCGATACCGTCGAAAGCCCCTGCCCGTTCGCATCAAGAAGCGTTAAACTTACGCCCCACGGCCCGGTCAGCTGCGACACGCGAAGCAGGATTGCATTCATCCCCGCCAGCAGGTTCACGTTCACCACGTCCGCTTCAGGCTTCCAGATCCTGCCGCCCTGATTGTTGTGGACGCGCTCGCCATTCAGCCAACAGACCACCCCGTCGCAACTGCCAATCTTGAGAACTGCAGCCTGAGCCTTGTCGCTTTCCACCTCCGTATAGAGATAGGCTGACGTCTTCTGTGCCTTCTCACCAAAATGGGCGGCGAGATCGACGTACCCATAAACCCCTTGCTGACTGGGGTGTGTCGATGCGATTTCCGTCATGGCCTCGTTAAACCCGGAAAGAAGGGTAACGCGCTCGATGCCGCTCTGAGGGTCGACAGTCAGGTTGGCGTGATCAAGCGGGTGGACCGCCATCAAGTCCACAGTGTAGGACACGCCCTCGCCCTCACCCGCCCAAACGCCAGAATCCAACGAACTCAGCGGGGCAGAGAGACGGGTCCCTTTGACCGTGCCCGTGGCGCTAGCCTTAGGCGATGCTCGGTCGGTTTGAATGGTTCCGCGAAAGATCGCCGAGTTTGCAGCGGTCTCGGTTAACTTCACACCGCTGACCAAATCCCCGGAAGAGGCACGGGCCTCGACAAAGACCTCGTCGAGTTCAGCCCCTAGATCGCGGTCAGCGTCGACAAGCTGCACATGGATCTCATTGCCCGGCCGAATCACGCTGGTGTCGCGTATGGCTTCATAAGCCGCCTGCGTCTTCTCGGTGCTTGTTGCACGGGCGATGCGTTGATCAAGAAGCCGTTGTTGGAGTTCATCCTCAGACACGAACTCGCCGGAACTAGCCGTCAGTTCGGCATCGGAGGCTACGATCATGCGCTTTTCGGCATATGAGAGATCATTGGCCTTCAGGAAATCCGCGTCCAACCGGTAGGTCACAATATCATTCCCGTTGACCTCCAGGCGCTGGTTGCCCTTCTCCACCTCCCCGAGCGTCGAATGAACGGTGGCTCTGAAGAGCGTGGTGTCCCGCGGGGAAGGAAGAAGCACAACCCGCTCGACATCCCCACCGTTCGAGGTCACAAGCTGCACGGGTATCCCGCTCCCCCCACGGACAACGGCGAGGTTTCGATCCTGCATCTTCAACGTCACCGGCCTGCCGGGGATTACATACGAGGACAAGACACGTGTCCCTATCTCCAACTCGGGATCCTGCAGTCGGTCCTCAATCAGGTTCAACTGGGCCTCCAAAAAGAGCGCCTCGAGATGCGCTGGGTTTCGCTTCCTGGCCTCCTCAACCAGTTCGCGCGCCTCGTCGTAGGCTTCGCGATCAAAGGCGATCATGGCGCTCTGGTAATAGGTTTCGGCTTGCGTGTCGATGTCACGTGAATCACGCAACCGCTCAAGCATGTCCTCCGCCGCCTTGTAGTCTTTCGTCAGCCGGTTGATTTCAACGAGACGGAAACGGGACGTCTTTCCTGCTGCCGTCTGCCGAAGTTCATCGTTGCGCTCAAGCGATTGATACTCCAACCGCGCGGCAGCGTAGTTTTCCTGATTTCGCAAAATGTCGCCCTTGGTGAGCATCGCACTGGCCACGGTATCGTTGCCAAACGTAGCGGAATCGGCCACAACCGAGTCGGTAATGGCGGCAGCCTCGGCATATCGCTTCTGCTTTCGGTATTGATTGGCCACCCACACAACGAACGGACCATCCAGCTCCTTCATTCGAGCGCTAAAGGTGTTCGCACCCTCGGAGAAAAGCTTCCAAGCCCGCACCTCCGAGCCACCCGCTAGGGCTTTTGAGGCCTCGACGAGCGCATCCGGCACTGCCTCCTGAGCGTGACTGCCGGGCATCGCCGAAAAAAACATAAAGGCAAATACAAGGTGTTTCAGTTCTGTTTTCATCTCAGTATCCTCATCTCCTGTTGAACGCAGTGTCTATACGTGATACACAACACCGCATGAAAGTCCGTTGTCCATTCTGCCGCTCGGTCTTTACTCCCCAGTCTCGTCCGCAGTGTCCGGTATGCGGTAAAAACGTGCTCATGCCCGGCTTCTATGGGCCCGGCGGCGACTCGACCCACGCTGACACCCGCACCCACGGGGCTCACCCTTTTCCTCGCCGCGAGCCGCGAAGCTCCGTCGTTCCCCGCATCCTGCGAAGACCGTTTTCACTCTTCGTCTCCGTCGCCATACTGTTATGCGTCGGTCTTGCCCTCGTGCGCCAGACAAAACACCCGCCAAAGGACAGCGTTGCCCTCGAGCAGCTGGCCCGTGACAATCTCGCCACACTGCGCACTGCCATGAACCGCCTACAGCGCGACTGCTCCCGCCTGCCCTCGCTCCGTGACGGCCTTGTCTCCCTCATCCACGACCCAGGACTCCCCGGATGGCGCGGTCCCTATATCCTAACCTTGAAACCCGATCCATGGCGGCACCCGTTTGCCTGCCGTGATAACGGCCACGGTTGGGTCCTTTTCTCACTCGGTCCGGATGGTATTCCTGACACATCCGACGACATCTACCCCATTTCTCAAGGTGCCCCCGGTTTCGACACCGGAAAGACTCTCGTCGTCCCGGTCAACCTCCCAGACAACGGCGCGCACTCAAAATTCCACGACACCGTATACCATCCGTAGGGCGCCGACACCGCCACCCCGCGACTCAAATCCTCTGCAGCATAGGAGGTGCTTGCGATCGGGTCCTCGAGATAGGGTCGCACCTTCACGTCTACAAGGGCCTCTTCCGGCAGCGAGCGGATTGTGGCGTTCAACGTTCCCGTCAACACAATGCGGGCATCTTCGCCCACCGCCTGCGCACGCGGCTGCACGCTATAACTCAGGTTCTCCCACGGTGCCACAGGAGCGCCCAGTTTATTCCACTCCGTGACCACGGCAAGGTTACGGTTCACCATAATATCGAGCGGAAAGTCGGACTGCCCCACTATGTCGAAGCGGTTTCCAAAGGCCAGGTTGGCCGTACCACTGAACCCAACAACGTCACGTTGCTCTGATGTCACAGTGGTGGTTTTGCCTGTTGCGTAGTTGACCCTGCTGTGCGTACCGCCGCCAACCGTCCGCTTCGTTGTGGCTACCATCCACGCCACACGTGAAACTTCATCCTCGTACTCGACCCGCAGATCAAGAGGCCCGAAACTAGAACCCTCTGCACGGGTTAGGACGACCGGGCGGCCGTACCGAGCATCGTCGGGGATCCAGGCATAAACTCGCGCGTAACCAGCAGCTAGATTGCCGTCAAAGAGGAGATATGCAACACGTGATTTCCAAGGGTCAAGCGCCAGCGCGGCATAACGCGGTTGCGAACCAGCACTCAAGGCGACCTCCGGGAATGCCTTGGGCTTGGCAGCCTGCACGCGATACAACGGCATAAACATCAGGCCTACCATCGCCGCATAGGCGGCCATGCAGCAGCGGCGGCGTACGAAACACGCTCTGTCGTGGGCTCGACTTCTCATCACTCTCCAAACTCAATCACAATATCATCCTCTTCTTCCAAGTCAAGATCCGCTGTCAGGATCTTGGTCTTAATGGGCTTAAACGTCGGCAGGAAACGATAGTATACCTCAAGCATGAGCGTACTCAACGTGGTCGCGTAGACCGGCCCATAGGCGGTCTCAGCGCTGCCGGGGGGCGGGCACCATGACCCATCTTTGTTCTGCATCGACACCAGCGGGACGGCATATTCCTTGTTCCACGTTACCCATGACTTCCCCCCCTGGTGAAAGCGAGCCTGCGTGACGTAGTACCACCCGTAGAGCGGCCACTTGCCGACCCCCCTCGCACCCGCCGCCCCGGGAGTCCATCGAAAATGCAGGTTTTGCAGAGCATCAATCCCGGCACGGGCCTCAGCATCCACGGCGTGGCCGGCCAATTGCATACAGAGCACACCCACCCCGGTCATGACATTGTCATACGGGTGTGCGACCCGTGTACCATATTTGAACATGCCAGTGCCGGTCATGTCACAGGCACTCTTGAGCCCGCGGACCCCGTTGTCGAGCGCAGTCTTCAAACCCCGGTTTTTGGCATCAGCCATCACCGAAGCCTTCAACGCCTGGATATGCCAGCCCGAGAGCGATACGTCGATGTGCGCCTCCGGGCCGTGCACATAGTCGTAGTCCCAGCTACCGGCCTCATGCTGGCCGTCGATGATGATCTGCGTTGCATCCTCCATCGGGTAGCGCAAGAACGGGATGCGTGTGAGCCCGTAAGCCTCGCTAATCGCATAGGTCCCGATGGCATGCTCATAGACCCCTATCTGTGAGCGCAAGCCGCCTCCGCCACCCACAAACTTGCCGCCTTTCTGGCTCTTCAGCAGGAACTGCAGACCTTTCTTGATGGCCATCCCGTACTCGGCGGATGCCGTGGTCTCCCCGTGTGCAAAGAAGGTCAGCAAGGCCAGTCCTGTCATCGCCACCCTGTAGCTAGGGCCCCATGAACCGTCTGGGTACTGGTGATTGCTGAGCCACTCCAAAGCCTTCTTGACGGCGTACTCGGTGCGCTCCCCTTTTCCACCAGAATACTTGCCCAGAGCCGCCTCGCGTCCTCCCGCACTCCGGCTCGCGTAGAGGCCGCGGAATTTCAGAGGCGATACAGCCTCCATAACATCAAACTGAGAGAGATCGACCGCATCCATCGTGCTCGGGGTGACCGCATCGACCTGCGGGGGTTCCTGGTCGAGCGATACGGTGGGCGGCGCCACCGTTTCGACAACGGTCGGAATATCATCGAGCTTGTCGAGTTCCTGTTCAAGGTCATCGAGTTCGTCGAACGTCTCAATCTCCCGGATCACGACTTCGACCTCGGATGCCAACTCGTGCTTGCTTACGGTCATGTATCTGAGCAGGAGCAGGAAGAGCACGATATGCAAGATGATCGCACCGGTGGGACCCCATACATTATCAAGTAGTCGTTTAGTGTGCCACTGCATAGTGAGATCAGTTCATACTGGTGATAGAAAGATTAGAGAGCCCCGCGCTGGAACAGACATTCAACACGTCGATTAACTTGTCATGCTTTGAGTCTCTCGCGCAAGAAATAACGACGGTTTGCGTCTTGCTGATAGCCCCCAGCTTTCCCAGAATTTGCACCAAGCTGGACATGTCAAGCGAACGGTCGTTCATGAGCAAAGCACCCTTGAAAATCTGGATTCGGATCATGCGCGGCGGAGTGGTGCTCTCCGCCGGCGCAGCAGCGGCCGAGGGACGGAAGACGTCCAGATGCGCAGAAACATTGACCGGCTTGATCGTGATAATGAAGTAGATCAGGAGCTGAAAGACCACATCGATCATCGGTGTCATCGGGACTTCGACATTCACGGCTTCCTGTGTTTTTTTGCGTCTAAAACCCATAGTGTCCTAACCGTTATCTATCTTTGCGGCGGCTTCTTTCGTCGCAATGAACGACACGCGCCAGATCCCCGCCCTACCGCAGGCATCCAACAAGGCGCGAATATGGTCGTGCTCCACGTTTCGGTCTCCCCGGATGTGCACCGGAGTCGACGCTCCGTACTGCGCCACCGCCTGTCTGAGCACCGCCGTCAAGGTCGCCAGCGACAGTCCCGTACGCGAGATCGACACGCGCCCCTTCGGATCCACGTCCACCGTGATCGTGCGCGGGTCCTTCTGCTCAACGGCGGGACCGTCGGGCGCGAAGGCCAGCATGATACGCGTGTCAAACGTGTCCGAGTCCAGCTTGGTCGTCACTACAAAGAAGATGATGAGCTGGAACACGATGTCGATCATCGGCGTCATGTTCACTCCCACTTCTTCCTGAGATCGCCTCGCCCTTGACATAGCTACTCTTCCACCACTTCCACGTTCCGCAATACCTTCACAAGGTCGATCGTCGTGATAACCATATTCAGGATGACGTTATTGGCCTGATTGCGGAAGAAATAGTAGCACGCCACGGCCGGCACGGCTATGGAGAGGCCTGCCATGGTCGTGTACAGGGCCTGGGAGATGTTGATCGCCAACATGGCCTGCTGCGCGGCGCCAGCGCTTTGCGTCCCCAGTGTGGCGAACGCAAAGATCATGCCCTGCACGGTGCCCATCAACCCGAGCATCGGAGCCATGTTTGACACCACCGACAGGTACGTGACCTTCTGTAGTAACCTTTCGCTCTCGACATCCGCCGTGGCATTGATGGCCTCTTGGATGACATCAAAGCCCTCCTCAACATTAGAGAACCCAGCCATCAGGATGTTGGCCATCACGCCCGGCTGTTTGCGACAGCATGCCATGGCAGCCGGCAAATCCCCAATGGCCATGGCGTCCTGTACGCCCTTGACCAGCTCAGGTGGCATGATCTTCTTCTGGCGGATCTTGACGGCAGAGTCGATGATGAAATACATGCCAGCCACCGAGGTCAGCAGCAATGAAAGCCACAAAGCCACGCCGACCGGGCCGCCGCCGATAACAATGCTTAAGAACCCTCCGTTGTCTTGCGACTCGGTCACATCTACACCCTCCGGAGCAATGTCAGTGGCTTCTGTACCCTCCTGCGCCCTAGCCGTCAAGACCCCTAGACCGATCACCGCCACCATCACCCACACTGCAAGCTTGAGCCATGTCTTCTTCATACCGATTTCCTTATCCCGAGGCGGTTTCCGCCCGATTACTGCGCACGTCTCTTATAGGTCTCTGAACGTGAATCCTTGAGTATAGCAAGGCACTCAGCCGTCATCAATAGCGAATCTTTTTGAACCGCCTTCTCTTCCTCAAACAACTCGGCCGTCCGCATGAAATCCATCAGAGCCAAGCGCGTCTCGCCCTTCGCCAACAGACGCCGTCCCCGGATCATCTGCGCCTGTGCAGCCGCGGGCCGGGGTCCTTCACGAATCGTCTCATCAAGCAAGGGTAGGAGAGTTGCGTCATCGTGCGCCCCGACCAGCGCCTTCACGTATCGCACCATCACGTCCGCTTCCTTTCGGGCGGGGGGATCGACGACCAACAGCTTCCCGTATGTCGAGGCCGCCCTGTCAAAGTTCCCCAGGTTCAACTGCGCTCGACCCAGCAGACGCAGGGCCTTCTTGTCCCACTCCAGAAACGCACACTCGGCGGCAGTTTTGCGCAATATAGCGACGGCGGAGCGGTCATCGCCCCTCTGCATCATCTGAATGGCCCGTGGAATGTCGGGAGGCTCATCCATGACCACACGCGTGCCCGGTTCAAATTTCAAGACGCCGGCGGCAACCGTCAGATGAATCTGACCGTTCTCGTCGGCCGTGACATGCTTCCCTTCCACACGCTTTCCTGAGGAGAGCACAACATAGGGGGCGGCCGCCCATAGCAAAGGCAGACTTAAGTACGGGAGCGCAACCACCAGACACACAGCGATCACGCGATGACGCCCGCGTGAGTGGGAGTGGAAATGTGCATCGGTAGGGCGCGGGATCATAGGCTATCCACCTCCTGCTCTGAATCTGTTGACCGGTTGATCCGAATCGTAGTCCGTAGCTTCAACACAGCGGCACTGTTGCGACCGCTCTTGAATCGCGTCAAGTACTGATCGACAGCCTGAGCCGCCGCCTCCCATTGCTCACCATCAACCAGAAGAGCCACGCTCAAGGCCAGAGCCTCCTCGTAGGCCGCGCGACCGCCGGGATCGTCGGGGTCGCTGAGCAGCACGATCCGCTGACAGGAGGCGAGGGCATCCGCAGTTTCGCCGGATGCCGCTTGGACGCGCGCCAGCTCAACCGTCGCTTCGCTTATCAGGTACGGATCGGACGCGCGCTCGAAGACCTCACGGAGCACCTGTGTCGCCTCCGTGGTCCGGCCCAAAAGTCGGTAAGCGCGCCCCAGCAGGAAGCGGGCCCGGTAGAAAAACCCAGACTTCGGGTAGCCCTGAATCAACCGGTCTAGGCAGGTCACGGCCTTCTCGTACTCCCCCGTGTCGCAATAGGCGGCTCCAAGGCCAAGCAGAGCCCGCTGGTCAAGTTCAGGCTGCGCCTCTGCATCCAAGCTCCCATGTCCGGCCTGCAGCGCTTCGACCGCAATCGCAACACGTCCCTTGTCATACAGCAGTAGGCCTATCTTCACTAGGTCGGTCGCGGGGGGGCGGGGCGATTCCTTGAGCATGCCGCTCGCGAGAACTTCAGCCTTCAGAACCTGGCCCACGTCGATCAAGCTACGGACCATCGCGAACTTTGCCCCGCGTCCAGCGTCGGATTTGGGGTACTCCGTCGCCAGCCGGACATAGGCCGCAGATGCCTTATCGGAAGCCCCCTCCGCAAGCAGCAGGGCGCCCATGCTGCTGAGTGCCGTCGGCGCCAGTGACGAATCGGGAAACTGCTTCACAAAACCCTCGTAGAGCTTCACAGCCGCTTTACGGTAGACCGATACGCGGTCGGCCGGTTTCTCTAGCCGGCCAAGACAGTAGGCCTTGAAGAAGATCGATTGCTCGAGAATCACTCGGAAGGTGTCGCGCTGCTCGGCGAACGTGTAGACCGTGTTCTTCTCCTGAAGCCACTGCGTTAGCTCGTGGTAGTCGCGCACGGCGTCAGCAAAGCGCTTCTGCTGGCGTCGCGAATCCGCTAGACACAGCTTCGCTTCCGCGCGCACCTTCCCCTCGGGTGCCTGCTCAATGACGGTCTGGAATCCCACGGCCGCCGCGGCAAAGTCCCCGCCCAGATATTGGCTCCATGCCATGCGATTCAGCGCCTTCAGATAGTAGCCGCACTGCGGGTATCGGCTTGTCAGACGTTCATAGTAAACGACGGCACCAGGGTAGTCCTTCACCTTCCAGCGTTGCTCACCCAGCATGTAGAGGATTGTCGGTGCCGAGGCGTGCTCGGGGAAATGGTCCAGATAGAGTTCGTAGAGCAGCGTGTATATCCCGCGGTTCTCTTTCTCGAAATAGTGGCGCCCCATCCGCAACAGGCCCTGCGCGGCCTGCGCATGGCCGGCGAAACGCTCGGCGAGGTAGCGTGCGACCATCTCGACCCACAGCGAGTCTTCAAGCCCAGCGTGGCT
Organism: uncultured Victivallales bacterium; assembly: GCA_964576795.1. Taxonomy (GTDB): domain Bacteria; phylum Verrucomicrobiota; class Kiritimatiellia; order UBA8416; family UBA8416; genus JABGOW01. The sequence goes on along the minus strand of CAZNWT010000047.1, from coordinate 1,821 downwards.
TTCCAGTAGGCCGACCAAGGCCACTACCGATTCATCCCCATCCGGGTATGCGTTCAGACCCTTGAGATACGCCTCCGAAGCCTTGGCATATTGCTTCCGCGCCAGCAGGTCATGACCTTCGCTCATATGCACCAGTCCGATGCGCTTCTGACCTCCGCTGGAGGTCTTAATCGTGACCTCTTTGCCGGTCAGCGCTTTCAGGCGGTCCTTCAGTTGCGTGACCTGCTTGCTGGCATCTTCGCTCCAGTGACACCCGGGATACCCTGCAAACACGTTGTAGAATTGCCGCAGGGCACTCATGCTTTGCTTCACAGCCTGCTCGTGGCGCAGCGCATCCGCCGCCAGGAGTCCAGAGCCGCGCTGTATGTGGCGACGCCCCTCGAACGTCGCGCCCAGCGCAAGCTCCGGCGAAGGCGTCACCCCATCGTTTGCCGAAAACGCGGCCAGGGCGGATTGCAGGGCAGCCACGCGGGCCTTGAGCGCGCCGAGGGCCGCGGCGGAATTTGCGGTCCATGCGCCATCGGCCCCGGCCTGCAACAACGGCTCGAACTCAGCCAGCAGGACGCGCATGTCGCGGATCGGTTGCTGGCGTTCGTCCGGCGTCCCGTAGACCATATGCTTCGCCACCTCGGCACGATTGGCAAGTGACTGATCACGCTTATGAACCTTTATAAGCAGCGCCCAGACCTGCTCGGCTTCATCCACAGCCTGTGCGTAGTTGCGCAACGCTTCCGCTTCACGGTCGACAGCAGGCCCCAACAGCAGATCGGCTTCCTGCACGTGGAGCTGCCCCAGCAGCGACCTCGCCCCCGCATAGGGGCTTTCAGAGAGCGGGATGTCAGCCTGTTCTAGAGCCTCATCGAGTTTTTTCAGCATCTTCAAATTTCCACTCAACGTGCGCATAGCGTCGTCGCGGCTGCCGCGCTGCAGCTGGAGCTCCGCCAGGCAGGTCACAGCACGGCCAAACCACAGGTCCATTCCTCCCCAGATAACCGCGTTGCAATTCGTCTCGGCTTGGGCAAGGAGCGCCGACACATCCTTGGCGCCCGGTGACAGCCGTGCCGCGCGCAGCAAAATCTCCGACTGCTCTAGGCGAACCTGACGCAACATATCGGGCTCATCCAGCACTTGGATGAGCAACCCATAAATGGCGGCGGCAGCGCGCAAATCACCCTCCTTATTGAGCATCTGGGCAAACTTGTTGGCAGCTTCGCTGTAGAAGCGCCGCAAATCCGGATCCTCGGGAATCTTGCCCTCGTATCGCTTGAAGAAGCGCTGGTAGAGCTCGGCGGAGAGGTCCGGTTTACCCAGTTGGTAGTAGCCATCGGCCAATGCCAGTTGTACCGCATAGGTCTTCGGGCTGTCTGCGGGCATCTGCCGCAGCAAAACCTCGGCCTCGGCCATGCGGCGCGCTCCAATAAGGGCCTCGGCTCTCACCACATTGGCACGATCCTTCAGCTCCGGATGCTGCGTCACAATGCGCTCAGCCGCCATCACCGCATAGTCCGGCACCCCCATTCCGAGCAGGGCCTGAGCATACGTAAATTCCTGCTCGATGATCTCACCGTCCGTTACCGCGCCGACCGACACCGGCAACAGGATCGCCCCCCCCACCATCGCAAGGAGCGAACACCAGACAAGCCAAAAACATCGATAGGTGTTGATTGACATCATACGTGAAACACTTCACTTAAGGAATCGCAACTTTGACACAGCTCAGCAACCTTACGGCGCGGGCACGCTTTCGTCAAGGTCTGCGCCAAAATACCAGCAATTCTCATTATGACCTTTTTACCTCAACTGTGGAGCTATGTTAGTGCA
>CAZNWT010000046.1:0-32606 GCA_964576795.1 uncultured Victivallales bacterium | reverse complement strand
TAGCATACAAGTAATACAGGCCTGACTATACTCACTTCAGATGAAACAGCCCTGTGTTTGGGTGACTACCATAGGAGCCTTGCCAAAGTTAGAGTGCCGAGAAGGATGGTGGCTACGCCCACGCTTGCTCGCATGGCCCTCTCAGGAATTCTCCTAACCGTTAGCGTGGCAATTGGAACAGACATCAGAGCACCTGTTGTCAGCGGCAAGGCCATGCCCCAGTCTATCGTCTTTCCCAGTATCAGATAGGCTGTCAGTCCGACGAAGCACGTCAACGATTCTGCGAGAGACGTGATGGCAACAGCCTTTTTGGCCGATAGTCCTGAAACCACTTGACCTGATGTCACGAGAGGTCCATATCCGCCGCCACTCAGTCCCTTATTGAATGCTGCTACAGCCCCTAACGCAATGAGGTGGCCAGGTCGATATCGAAGTTGCTGACGAATTGTCGCCAGTGTTGTTAACCCTGTTAGTAGAATGACTGCGCCAATGAGCCCTTTGAGCCAGGAGCCGGGTATTCGCACGGCAAGTGTTACTGCGGCGATGGTGCCGACGACACTCAGCAGCGAAATCATCACCGTGGCCCGCTTTGCCTGTCCATCGTGTAGCAGGTCGACGTTTCCATCCCGGTGATGTAATATGAAAGCGGAAAGTCCACTCAGAAACTCACTCAGTAGCACGCAGGGGACAAGTTGAAGCGGTTCGAAGCCCGCCAACAGTAGAGCCGGAGTCAGCGTTGTGCCGTAACCCATGCCAAGGCTCGAGTCGACGTATTCACACACCATTGCAGCAAAGAATATTGCTAGAGCCACTTTTGGCGCGAGTGCCCAGCTTAGGGTTTGGTGTGGCCTGCATTCTGGGAATGCTGCTTGTAGACCGAGCAGAAGAAGGGTGGCGAGCACTGCTATGGCCCAGATGCGTACTCGCTTCCTCCTGATGCCCGGCAAACAAGACAATTTTCTCATCAATATTGTGATGCTCATTCTGTAGTCCTTTCCTTGTGTGTGCCCCCTGAGATTCTGTGAATATTTCTAGTCGACTGTTTTAAACGCAGTTGTTGTGCCAACGAGTTTCACGCGCTTAAAGGCGCCAGAAAGCAGCGGGCATAGTTGGCCGTTGGAAAAGTCCGTCATATATGGTAGACTCAATGTATTATATATGATAGCATTCCCGTTAAATATGAGAGGGTAGGGTATGCAAGCATTTCAATCTGTTCTTCTTGACGTGTGGCGTGAGGCATGTCGTCATACGGCGGTCAGCGAATCAACCAAGGCAATCGCCGCGCTGCTTGTCAGGGATCTTCCATTGGACCAGATTTTGATCCGCAGGGTCGATCCGATTGGGGAGTGCGTGGAGACGGTAGCCGTGGGGTTCTCGGGTCCGGAGCATACGCAGTCGCCGACCCGTACGGCACGGTCAGCCGATGAGATTCGCAAGTTGAAGGTGTGGTGTGATAAGGGTGAAAAGGTTTGTCATGGAACCGGCAGTTGGCAGAGGCGTCCGGTTTGCTTGGCGCTCCCGCAGGGGATTGGCGACCGAGATCTCCTTACGGGGTCGCTCTGCGTATCCGACGGGAATCACGGTTTTCTGGTTCTCATCGCAGGGCCGAATCAGAGCTTCAACCATCGTCATGAGTCCCTGACCAAGATTCTAATCGACCCCTTCTCTGTTGCGATGGAAAACGACCGATGTCTTCATGAGATCGCGACACTTCGTGAGGCCGCTGAGGCCGACAAACGCTCGCTGTTGACTCGTTTGGGACGTGTGCACATCGGCGACCCGATCATTGGCGAGAAAACGGGTCTACGAGAGGTAATGGAGCGGGTGAAGTTAGTAGCACGGTCGAATGCCCCCGTCCTTGTTTTCGGTGAGACAGGATCAGGAAAGGAGTTGGTTGCCCGCGCAATTCACAACAGTTCGCCCCGTGCAGAGGGCGCGTTTATCCGAGTCAATTGTGGGGCTATCGCGCCGGAGTTAATCGATTCGCAACTTTTCGGACATGAAAAAGGATCCTTCACTGGTGCGATCAATGAGCACAAGGGGTGGTTTGAGCAGGCGGATGGAGGAACCCTCCTCCTTGATGAGGTCGCGGAGTTGCCCCCGGCTGCTCAAGTCCGTTTGCTTCGAGTCCTTCAGGATGGCTGGATGGTAAGAATTGGAGGTCATGAACCCATACATGTGGACGTCAGAATTATTGCGGCTACCCACCGTGATTTGGCAGCAATGGTGGCCGAAGGACGATTCCGTGAAGATTTGTGGTACAGGCTGGCTGTCTTTCCCCTCGTCCTGCCCCCCTTGCGTCAGCGTCGCGAGGATATCGCCGACATGGCGCGCCACTTTGCCAAGCGTGCAGCGGCACGTTTTGGATTGTCTGTTGTGTTGCCGACGGCTTCGGACATCGCGTTGTTATCATCCTATGACTGGCCTGGAAACACCCGCGAACTTGCGGCCATCATGGATCGTGCCGCCATTCTGGGGAATGGGACGTGTTTGCAGGTTGCGAAGGCCTTGGGTGTCGCGACGTCGGTTGCCTCTGCCCTTCGAGGACTTACACAACAGACATCGTATGGGAGTCGAGCAGGTGTGCCGATTGTTTCTTTGAACGAGGCTATCAGGTCTCATATTGAGACGGCTCTGAGTGGTTCGCACGGCCGCGTTGAAGGGACAGAGGGTGCCGCTGCCCTACTGGGAGTTAATCCGAATACCCTTCGTGCGAAGATGCGGAAACTGGGCATCGACTGGCGTCTTTTTCGTGGTGGGTAACTGTACAACCACCCTTCCAAAGTTTCATGTTTAATCATGTCGTGGTATTTTGGTATGTGAAATATGTCAGAGTTGCATGTTGACTGTCACCTATCTAATCGCTGAACATGTGTCGGTGGAATCTGTACGCTAATTGTATGATGTATATGTGTTGGTGTGATTGTGTTTTCTGAACAAGGGGGCCGCTTTTGATGATGCAAGTGCCGTCTGATCTGAGCACGGGGTTGCCTGGGCTTGACGATGTGTTCCAGGGGTTGAGGGATGGGGATAATGTGGTCTGGCAGGTGGATGCCGTAGAGCAATACCGACCGATGGCGATTGCCTTTGCGGATGAGTCACTGCGTCGAGGCCGCCGCGTTGTCTACTTCCGGTTTGCGACTCATGAGCCGTTGTTGGAGCAAAAGGAAGGCGTGGTTATCCTCGAACTTGAGCCGGCGCGTGGGTTTGAGGTGTTTGTCTCCGACGTTCATGATGCGCTCATCTCAGGAGGACGGGAAACGGTTTGTGTTTTCGATTGCCTATCCGAGCTTGCGGCTGACTGGTGCAGCGATCGCATGCTGGGAAACTTCTATATGCTGATCTGCCCGTACGTCTACGACTACAGTGGCGGGGCCTATTTTGCATTGTTGCGTGACCGTCACTCTTTTCACGCCACCGATCCGGTCCGTAGTACGACGCAGATCTTGGTGGATGTGTATGACTATGGTGGGCGACTCTACTTGCATCCGCAGAAAGTGATGTATCGGCATACGAATACGATGTTCTCTCTGCATGTGCAACGGGATACCCTTTTTGTTCCTGTAGCACGCAGTTCGGAGATTGCCGATGTTTTCTCAGGCAAGCGCTGGAATCGACTGGACAGCCAGAGCTGGCGGCTAGGCTACTGGAGTAGCCTTTTTGCGAGGGCGGAAGATGCGGTTGCTGCGCGGAAACGGGGGGAGGCATCTGGCGAGGATCTTGAGGAAATCCGGAGACAGCTTTGTCGAATGCTCGTGGCCCGTTCTGGCCCGATGCTGATCTTGGCTGAACGCTATCTTGATCTGGAAGACCTGTTGGTCGTTCGAAGACGCATGATAGGGACAGGTCTCGTTGGGGGAAAATCGGTTGGACTGGTGTTGGCGCAGGCGGTGTTGCGTAAGGCCTCTTCAGATTGGGAGACCTTGTTGGAGGCGCCTGACAGCTTCTTCATTGGGGCTGACGTTTTCTATACGTTTCTGGTCCAGAATGGACTTTGGTGGGTTAAACAGCATCAGAAAGATCCGGACCATTATCTCGATGGGTTGCCGTTGGCCCGTCACCAGATATTGAATGGTGAGTTCCCCGAATATATCATGCGCCAGTTTGAAGATTTACTGAATTATTTTGGTCAAGCTCCCATTATCGTACGTTCCAGCAGTTTGCTGGAGGATGATTTTGAGAGTTCGTTTGCTGGCAAGGCCGAAAGCGTTGTTTGTACGAACCGCGGGCCATTGGAGCAGCGTGTCGAAGAGTTTGTCGCTGCCGTACGGCGCGTTTATGCGAGCAACATGAGTGCCGTATCGTTGGCTTATCGAGCCGCACGTGGATTGCTGGGCGAAGATGAGCAAATGGCTATTCTAGTTCAGCGGTTGTCCGGGCATACGTTCGGCCATCGCCATTTTCCGCATGTCGCTGGTGTCGGCCTATCCTTTAATCCGTATGTGTGGGATGATCGGATTGATCCCGAGGCCGGAGTCCTGCGGCTTGTCGTGGGTCTGGGCGCACGGGCGGTTGAAGCGCATCCGGATGACTATACGCGCATTGTTGCCTTGAATGAGCCGGATATGGAGCTCTGTGAGGTTGGCGAGAATGGCGTGCGTGAGACGCAGCAGCAGATGGATCTTCTGGACCTCGATTCAGGCCATGTGGAGAGCGTACGTTTTTCTGCTCTTGTGCAGTCTGGGAGTGACTTTCCGCTGCCGTACGTTGCTGTTCAGAATCGTCATCTTCAGAATCTGGCCCGGGAACACCCTCGCAGTGCCATCTGCCCGTGGGTGGTTGATTTTCAAGGACTACTTCATAAGACTGATTTTCCGCTTCGTATGAAGACGCTACTCGCGACGCTTAGCAAGGCCTATGGGAGTCCCGTTGACGTTGAGTTTGCTGCGAACATTGACCCCGATGGAGGCTGCCGAATCGACCTTCTGCAATGTCGACCCTTTCTCACGTCGGGCGTAGGAAAATCGCAGGGTGAGTTGGACTCAATCTCCACCGACCAGTGTCTCGTAAGGTCGACCGGGCCCGTGATTGGGCAGAGTCGTGAGGTTTGCGTCGATAGGGTGGTCTATGTGGTGCCCCAGACCTATGGTCTGTTGCCCGTCAAGGATCGCTATGCAATTGCGCGTCTGATCGGTATTTTAATGAAAGCCGAACACAACCAAGGGACGCGAACGTTGCTGCTTGGGCCAGGCCGCTGGGGCACCAGCAGTCCCTCACTGGGAGTGCCCACCACATATGCAGAACTCCAGGGGGCATCAGCAATTGGAGAGATAGCCAGTATGCATGAAGGGTTGATTCCTGATCCCAGTATGGGCAGTCATTTCTTCCACGAACTCGTCGAAATGGGGATACTCTATTTCGCCGTCTTTCCAGAAAGGGAAGGGCATAAGGTTGATGACACCTTTTTTGAACAGTCCGAAAACCATCTGACGGATTTTGTGCCAGAGGCAGAGCCTTGGACCGCAATCGTCAAGGTGTTTGAGCCTGCCCGCGGTCAACCCCCGCAAGAGTGGCACCTCGTCGCAGATTCCATGCAGCAGATCGCATTTTTGCGTTGCATGGAGTGAGGTTTCGCGACTCAAACCCTGCGAGAGTTAGTTTGGCTTGGTAATCGACTGAGGTGATTCCGCACACGGCAGGCATCGTGTTTGTCCCTTTGCTTGGACAGCGCGTGTTTCCATTATCTGCTCGCCGCACACGGCGCAGCGAGTGCTTGCATGGATGCTCGCTTTCGCGGGGGGGGGTTCCTGGGCTTTCGTGATGTGCAGAAGGTCTTGCTCTGGCAGAGACAACAGCAACTCTATTAACTGGTGTCTCTCGTCGGCAGGCGTAAGTGTTTTGGCTTGATCCCCGTCAGACTCATCCCGCTCGGGGGCTTCAATATAGATGCGGATGCCCTGCTTTTTCGTTCGATTGAAGAACGTGTAGGCCTGCTTGCCGTGGTCTCGAAAGATAAGGTTGCCCTTGCCGAAGGTACACCCGCATACGAACTGTATGGCATCGACGCTGCAGGCGTCATTTTCAACAATGGCCACGAGATCTTCATCTTCGTCGCGATTTACACGCAACTTTGATATGGCGGCGATAGCTACGCGATAGCCAAGGGCAAGCCCCGGGCAGGCATGGCCATGGAAGGCTACGGTATCGTTGAAGGTTGGTATTGTCAGCGGGGTGGCTTGATTGTCCATATGCTACTCCTTTGAATCGTTCCTGCTGTTCTGGTGCTCGTGTTCGTGCTGACCATGCCCGCCCTTATGATCATGATCGTATACATGGTCGTCAACTTCGTGAGTGTGTTGGTGCGGGTGAGGATGCATATGCGTGTGGGACGTGCCATTCGCATCGAGGTGCTGGTGCTTGTGAGTATGGATATGATGGTGTGGGCGTATGTCTTTGAAAAGCGGTACCAAAACGGGGATGCCGGCGACATCGGCGATAATGGAGTCGATGCCGTAGACCGCTTTGATCGTTTCTGGCGTCAGCACAGTCTTGTCACCTTGCGCCAGAACTCGGCCGTCCTTCAACATAATGAAACCATCGGCAAACCGAAGTGCACTGTTGAGATCGTGAGTTACTAGGAGCGAAGCCATGTTCATGCCCTTGGTTATTTCGTGTAGCAGACTCATCACTTCGATTTGGTTTACTGGGTCGAGGTGGCTGATGGGCTCGTCGAGTAGGAGAACCTGTGGTTCCTGGGCGAGTGCCCGCGCGAGAATGACTTTCTGCAACTCACCACCGCTCAGCTCACGCGTGGAACGCATCGCAAGATGATCGAGCTTCACCAGCATCAAAACGTCCTCGACCTTTCGCAAGTCGTCCACATCTGGCGCTCCTGCTTTTCGTGCTTTTCTTCCGAGCAGCACGGCGTCGAACACCGTACAGTCCACCGCCTCCTGCGTTTGGGGCATATATCCGACGTGGCGCGCGATCTGTTGTCGTGTCATGTGTGCCACGTCGACATCACCGATCAGAACACATCCTTTTCCGGGCTTTAATATTCTGTTGATTGTCTTTAGCAGTGTCGTTTTTCCAGAGCCATTCTGCCCCAGGATTGCTATAAGCCGACCTTCCTCTGCGCAACACGTGATGTCTTCCAACACCGGGAGTGTGCCGTACGCAAAATGCAGATTATCAACGCGAAGATTCATGCTCCGAGGCCCCCGCGTCGCACTAGCAGGTAGAGAAACAGGGGGACGCCTGCAAATGACGTCAAAATGCCTACTGGCAATACGACTGGTGCCATCACTGTTCTGGCAAGCGCATCCGATACAAGCAGAAGTAGCCCCCCTGCGAGCATTGAGCATGGCAATAAAAACCGATGGTCTTGACCGAGGATCATGCGCATGATGTGTGGTCCGATCAGCCCCACGAATCCAATAATGCCAAGAAAGGCTGTGGTCACCGATGCAATCAACGCTGCCAGAATCAAAGACACTAACCGCAGGCGGGTGACGTTGACGCCAAGCCCTTTGGCGGCATTGTCCCCCCATAGCAACGCATTGAAATCCCACCGTCGCCACCAGAAATAGGCTGCCGCTGGCAACAGGACAACGGATAGAACGATCAGTTCCCGCCAACCCGCTTTGCCGAGATCCCCAAACGTCCAGAAGACCGCAGCCGCTACCTGAAGGTCCGACGCAAAATATTGCAAAAGCATGGTTGCCGCCCCGAAAAATGAGCTCAATGCGACGCCGGCGAGAATTAGCGAGGCGGGTGAAAGCGCCCGCCATGCCGACAGGAGAAGGAGTGCTGTCACGGTTACGAGCGATCCGAGAAAGGCCATGCCGACCACAATATACGGACTGTAAACGATGACCTGCTCAGGTCCTGTCACTGAAGCCTTGCCTGCACCGAGGGCAATGATCGCGAAGGCGGCACCGAACGCCGCCCCCTGCGAGACCCCGAGTGTAAACGGCGATGCCAGTGGGTTCCGCAGGACGTTCTGCATGGCAACACCGGCCAGCCCTAGGCATCCGCCTGCCAGCAGTGCGGCCACTGCGCGTGGCAAACGGATGTTCAGAAGCACATGACGGATCGGCTCCTCGGCATGACCGGCGATCATCCGCCCCACATGGGCAAATGTCACGGGATAGGCCCCGATACAGAGCGAACATAACGCAACGATGCAGAGCAGCCCCACCAACCCAAGCATGATGATGGTTTTGCGGCGAAGATGCTGAGCGTATTGTGTCTTAAGAGTTTGAGCCATAGAGGGGCCTTTTCATTATTGAGTGCTTCCAGATTTTTCGGGTGTTTTCCAATTGGGTCATATGCACTCCATGTCCTGCCAATCCGACTAATCGAACTGCTTACGCGATTCCTTCTTACTGCTGGTCATAGCGGAATCATCAATAGGAAACCCCCGCTAATCCCTGAAGCATCCATTATTGTTGCCACCGCACCGGGCCCTGCTCGGGAAATGTGATAGCACGATATGCCGGGATATCAGCGGTTACCCGCTTGCCTAGAAATTCGTAAAGAATTTCACGAGCCTTCGTTTGGATGTCAAGATCCTTGAAGCGATCCGGGTAGAGACATTTTCCGATATAACACGCGTTAATTAACGCGAGCTCAATGTTGGTGTTGTAGTAATTATAGGGTAACAGCGCAAAGACGTTTTGGGTTCTCGCCGCTTTGAGCAGGCGGTAGAAATTGCGGTGGTCATTAAAATCCTGCTTTAGGATTGTTTGGCTGCCGATGTCTACAAAGATCACGTCTGGATTCCAGACAAGGATTTGTTCCTTGTCGACGAATAGGTGCCCTTTCTTGCCCAACCTGTTGGCCAAGTTCACAACATTGACCATGTCGGCGGGGGGGTATCCACTTTCGGTACTGGTTAGGCCGTGGGACCCTTTGAAGGAAATCCCGCCGAAATAGGCTGCGGGCATGCTGTTGGTTCCGAGTGCCCGAGTGCGCTCGTTAAGTTCGCGTTGCAGGTTTGCGATGTATGCATTGAGTTCCGCTGCGCGTTGTTCGCGTCCGAGGATCTCGCCGAGAAGCGTTAGGGACGCATGAGCCTCCTCACGCCAGGCGCCAAGTGCCCCGTAGGAAAGACACACAACAGGAACGCCTGTTTTGGCCTGCAGATTGTTTACCTGGGCGGTGTCCATCATCACGGTGACGATTACGTCCGGCTTGCACAATATGAGGCTCTCAAAGTCGGGCAATTTTCCGGGGCCCCCGGGGCCGACAACGGGTAGGCGAAAGAACGCCTCATCAAGCGTGTGGGCGTATGGTCGGAACCAAGGGTTCTTCACCATGCGCTTTTCCATGTCCTCGATCCCAACAACTCTATTGATGGCCCCAAGATAAGCCACAAATCGGAGAGCCCCGGGCCCTATGGCGATGACCCGTTGCATGGTCTTGGGTAGCGCTATTTCGCGCCCGGCAAGATCCTTGATGCTCCGTACATTCACGACTCGGTCATCGGCGCAAGTGACCGATGCGAGGCTCGCCATCAGTAGGATCAAGGGACGAATGTGAGACATTCTCATAGGACGCTCCATGTCATGACACCAGTCTGCCCAACGGTTTTCCGACGAACCTGACCCTCTTCGGCTTTTTGGTCTAGATATGCTGTGATCCGCTCCCGCAGCTCACCTTCCGAGTTGGACAGACGTTCGCGGAAGAAGTCGACAAAGAAGTCTGCGGCTTTATCCACCGGCTGATTGCGATCCCATCCAACTTGCTGAAACTCCATTGTCGGTGAGAAGCCCATGGTTCGTAACAGATTGAAGGCTAATGTCAGATCCCAAGCCATTGATGGCATCGGAGTCTTCAGCAGGTGTTTCCATAAACCTTCAAGCAGCGGGTCTTCGCGTTTGCCTGCCCACCCTTGAAAACAACAACCCAAACGACTGGCACGATGGAGTTTCAAGAACGACTCAGGCGTACGAATTGCCGGCGTCATGGCGGCAAATACAAGATCGAAGGATGTTTCCCACTCCTGTTCTGGAAGCACGATCTTATCCCAGTCTGCCTGAAGGATCTCTATTCGCTTGGCGATTCCCTGGGGGATGGCATTACGCAACCGCTCCAACATGCCATCCGAGAAGTCCACGGCCGTAACGTGTCCCCCTTGTTCCGCGAAGGGAATGGCCATTCGACCGGTGCCACAGCCAACGTCCAGAACGCGGATGCCTTCGTGGAACAGTCCACGGTCGCGCAATATCTGGATCATCGTTTCAGGATTGTTTGCTGTCGTCACCTTTCGAGTGGTCTCCTTGCCGTATTCAGGTGCCATACGGTTCCATGTGTGGTGGCTGGTATAGCCGTTTGTTTGTGACCATACGCTTTGTTCCAGCGAGTGGTTCCACTGCTCAATCCAAAAATCGGGTGATTGAATATCAACATTCATGACTAACCTCATCAAAACACAGCCCGCACACTAGCCAGAACTGTCGTGCCCGGCATCGGGTAGCCGTACTCCTCCACAATCTTTTCATCAAGGAGATTGTCCACCGCAATCTCGATGCGCACTTCTCTGTCTGCCTGATCCCGATAGACCGGATAGCTGACACGGGCGTCTATGTCGAAATAGCTGTCCATCTCCGTCAGGTAACTCGTCAAGTCGCCTTGCATTGACCAGCGCTTGTCGACATAGCCAACCTTGATGTCGGCGTGTAGTCCCTTGTCGTGAGCATAGGCTAGCATTAGGTTTATCTTATTTTCGGGCAGTTCCGGAAGATTATCCGTGAGCGTTGTACTGTTATCCAGCACATCACCGTGCTTTTTTGTCTCTTGATGCGTGACGTTGGCGGATACCTTCAATGCGCGAAAAATCTCGTAACTTGCCTCACACTCCACGCCGGTGAAATCCACCTGACCGATGTTGTAGACCACCCGACTCGGCCGATAGCCAAAGAGGGTCCGGATGTAATTGTCTACCTTATAGTGATATCCCCGCACAAGCACGGAGAGTTTCTCTGTGAGGTCCTGTGTCAGTTCGAGTTCATACTGGTCGGCCTTTTCCGAAGTGAGATCTTTCCGCGCCGCAGGTTGGTAGCCGGAGTACCACCAGTAGTATTCCGGATTTGTTGGGAACCGGTAAGCGTGTCCTATCCGTGCGGTGGCCCGACCGCCTAACCAAGGCGTTACGGAACATGCCAGCCTCGGGGCCGGACGAGTTTCCTCAAGCGCGATTGCATGGAATTCGGGTCCATCAGCTTTGTAGCTGTCTACGCGAACCCCGACCGTCACTTGGATAGTGTCAGAAAGGAACCATTGGTCCTGCACGTAGATATTGTGGAGCACAATGATTGGGTCACTCTTGCTCGGACTGTCAGTCGGCATCATTCTGAAATAGCCTTGATCGACCGACGCAACCTCCATTTTTCCATAGCCGAGATACTGACCACCAAGGCCGTATTCGAGAACGTGCGCGTCTTCTTTTCCCAAGCGGTTGCTGAAAGTTCCTTTCCACCCCCAGTTGTTCTTCTCCGGCTCTGAATTTCGCTGCAGTATAAGGTGCGTCGGGTCGTCGATGTCGTAGAAATACGCTTCCCGATCCTGATCCATCAAATAGACCTGTAACGCAAAATCAAACGTCTCGGATTCCCTCGATATGCCCACGTCGAAGTTCAGTCTTCGGTCCTTCCAGTAGCTCCCATTGCCCCAATCTAGGGGGCCTGTTTGCGATTGTCGTAACGCCACATAGGGGCCGCCGAGCTGAGATCCGAGCGAGTCTGGCATATTCCGATCATAGTCCCAGGCGTCTGGCATGTTGTATACGACCATTCCCGTCTCGTTCTCCGAGTATCGCAACCCCGTGCTGAGCTTGAGGTCCAATGGCAGCGAAACCCCCAGCTTGGCGGAGACCATGTCGCGGTCGGTAAACGCATTACGGAGATACCCATCCGTTTCATAGTGGCCTGCCGACAGACTGTAAGAAACCCGTCCCCGTTGACCGGACTCACGTGCTTGCACGTCCCAGGTTCCCAGGCTGCCGCCTCCTGCGCGAACGCTTGTTTTCGGCGTAGGGCCGCCTTCGGCAGTTGTAATATTTACGAGCCCGCCAAGGGTGTTTCCGTATTTCGCGGGAGTTACTCCGCGAATCAGCTCCACGCTTGCAACATCCTCAAGCGAAAGAGACGCCCAGTCCACGTAATATCCACCATATACCCCAGCCCCATGCAAGGAGCGTCCGTTGAGCATAATGAGCAATCGCGACTCGTCCAAGCCGCGTATGGAGAGGCGTTGACTGTCGCTTCCCGAAAAAGACTTTCGATTGAGATCGATCCCCGCGAAATGCTCGAAGAGCCCCTCAATGGTGGTCGAGGAACGCGCTGTGTCAATATCCGCCGGGCCAATCGTAAGGCCGCCGTCAAGCTTTGCATTCGTGGCGAAAACCACAATGTCGGTCAGTTTAACAACACTGCTCCGCGCTGCCGACGCCCCATTGATCGCCACTTTGGCGTCTGATCCCGCGCCATCTGCAAACGTGACGCTGCTTATGAAAACAATAATCCCACAGACTAATATCCCCATTATTGCCAGCTCCTGTTTCATACTGGTTTTCAATGCGTAACACCGTGCATGCAAAAAAACTCAATTTGGAAGTTACAAGACCATTGTTTGTGTTTCCAGCACGACTCCGTCACGTACTCTGTTTAAAGAACCGATCAAGCAGGTTGTTTAAGCGTGACTACCTTTGTCTTGCTCCGCTTACCCTAACGCCTTTCCCGTTGAACTCAACGAGAGACTGGTGTGCAGCACACCCTTCTGCTGCCGCAGGCGATTTGCCATCTCTTCGATTTCGCTTGCCTGCCCCTTTGTCAGAACCATTTCGGCGCACATATGTTCGTCCAGATGTACATGGGTTGACGCCAGGACGATATCGTGATGGTGGTGCTGCACGTGCGTCAGCTTCTTGCTCAGTTCGCGCGTCTCGTGGTCATAGACCAGTGTGATGGTTCCCACGACTTCCTGATCCGCTTGCCATTCTTCTTCGACCAGCTTCTCTCGCAGCATGTCACGAATGAACTCTGAGCGATTTGCGTACTGGCTTTTGGCGACCATTGCTTCTAACCGATCAAGCAACGGTTTCTCAATGGCCATACTGAATCTCTGAAGTGTGCTCATACTGGTTCCCTTGGTGCTACGATTGGCGGAAACGTATCACCGGTATTTTCCGCTGTCAATCGCTTCGGGAATGTGACAGCGGAACTCAGAATGGCGAATGCAACCGATAGCCTTCCGAGCTGCTTCTTGCGCGGGATTGATTTTCGAAACAATTTGAGTTGGGTATAATTAGACTATCGAATGGGATCTCAGTAATCAGGGGCAAAGGAGGCGAGAGATAAAGGTTTGGAAGAACAACAAGGAAAAAATTTGCGAGAGCCGCTAAAGGACACAGATATCTATAAAGACAATTCGACTGCTAACGATTGGCAACAGTTTCTCAAATAATGCGCTGACCTACCTCAAACGAATTGGGGAGGGGACGGATACGGTGTGGTTTAAGGTGGGGCGCGCCAGTCTTGGTGGGTGCTCGCTTCAGAAACACTGGAACTTGGCGGCCTATGCGGAGACGCATCCTGATTTCAAGCCCTACCAACTGGCAGAGGGCGACGATGGGGTACCCGTGAAGGCGAATCTTCAGGATGCGCTTGCTGCTGAGCAGTGGGATGTCATCACGTTGCACCGGGTCAGTGCCTGTCGCTGGCGACGGGAAAACCTTTGAGCCCCTCACGGGACTCAGCATTGACGACAGCCAGTTAGCCCCTGAAGAGCTTCAACCCGAAGATGCAGCCTTCCTGTGCGACGTCGTCCACGAGACAATGAAATATGCAGGTTAACGTGTGCCCTGAGGGAGTGTGTCGTCGCCGGGATCTATTCCGTCGCGAGGGTTGCATATGGCGGTGGAGGGGAGGGGAACCTTCCCCGTGGTGACAAGCGGATCGGACGTGGCATGTTGCCAGGTCGCGAGGCGTTGTTTCATGTCTGCCAGAACGGTGGCGTGAGCATTATCCTGTACGAGGTTGTTTGTCTCGTGGGGATCCATGACGAGGTCGTAGAGGGCGTCCGTCGCGGGGGCGTATGCTTGCCATCCATGTTCCACCCAGACCGTCTTGCTGAGGCCGGCATCGCAATTGGGCAGAACAGGTGCGTGGCGTGGATCGTAGCGGACGATATACTTGTAGCGCTCCGTTCGCACAGCGCGCATTGGCTCAAAAGCGGCATGATAGTTGACCTCGAAGAACAGGGCATCATTCACGCGATCCCGCTCGCCCCGGATGATTGGCATAAAGGATGTCCCCTCCAACCGCGCCGGCGGATTAATCCCAAGATAGTCGCACACGCTCGGGAATAGATCGATGTTGCTGATCATGGAATCGACTACTTTGCCCCCGCTGAACCCGTTTGGCCCGCGCATGATCAGCATGATGCCGGTCCCGGAGTCCTGTAGGTTGCACTTCATACGCGGAAAGGCTATGCCGTGGTCGGTGGTACAGATCACGAGGGTATTGTCGGTCAGCCCGTTGCAGTCGAGGGCGGCGAGCACCTGTCCTATCTTGTCGTCCAACGTGCGTGCGCTCTGTTTGAAGCGGGCCATGTCTTCACGTGTTTCAGGGGTGTCAGGCAGTGGCGATGGCGGCATCACGTAGCGCGCATCATCCTTAGGATGGTCCACAGGGAATACACGATGTGTGTTAAAGAAACCAACACTCAGGAAAAAGGGCTGCGACGGGGTATTATTTAGATACTCAATCGCAGCCGTATGGGCCTCGGCGGCGCCGCTGGCTGTGGGACACTCATCATACCCTATGGTTTTCCAGGGGGTGCTGCCTCCGGCAATATGCTGAATCCCGCATAGAGCAGATGTGTATCCCACTGTCTTGAGCGTGTGAATGATATGATGGCTGTAGTCATACAAGCTGAATCCGCGATGGGCCAATCCGAGCATACCGTTACTGTGCGCGGTCTGCCCGGTCAGGAGGCAGGCGCGGCTGGGGGAACACGTCGGGTTGGGCGTGAACGCTTGGCGGAACAGGACGCCCTCCTTCGCCAGCTTCTGCAGATTTGGTGTCTCAATGGCGTGCCCATAGGGTTGCACATAGCGCCCTGTGTCATGTGAATGGATGTAGAGGATGTTGGGTCGTTTTGTCATCGGTCAGTTCCTATCTTAGCTCTATTTCACAAAGTCGTGGCGGTACTGTCTTATCCTGTGGCCATATCGACAGTTCCCGCAGGCACTTCGAGCGTTGTGTCATTCACGGTGATCCAGACGGGGATGCTGCTCGGGTTCGACACTAAAGTGCGCTCGGCGCTGAAGATAAGCCGACGCTGGGCGGTGACATACTCAACGACGTCGATGTTGGTCGCAGCCCAGATTGCGTTGGGGTGTTGTCCCATGAGCGCACAGAAGGCATCGAAGGATTCCCAGCGATTCTGTTGTGGGAACTCGAAGCTGTGCCCCCATACGTACATGAGTTTCATCATGCCCCAGCGGGCTGGCTCCAAGAATTCGGCGCCTTTCTCGAGCGTGGCGCCGCGGTCGTGACACGTTGGGTGCCATGCCAGCCAGTCCTCGGGAAGTCCGTACCCGCCATGGCTTCGTACTGTCCGCCCGTAGGCAAGGCCTGCCGCGCGGGCGATGTCTATGACACGCGCATCGTAGCTGCCGAACGGATATGACATGCCCCTGATAACGCGTCCTGATGCGGCCTCAAGTTGCTTTCGATCCTCCAGGAACTCGTCCAGAACCTGTGCATCTGGCTGTTGAGTAAGTACAGGATGATTAACCGTGTGCGTGGAAATTTCGTGATTGGCATAGATGGTGCCCAGCTCATCCCTTTGTACACAATTCTCCCGTTCCAGATTGCCAGAGTTTAGATGAAATGTGCCTTTGAGGCCATACGCATCGAGAATTTCAATGAGCCGAATGTCGTGACGTTGGCCATCATCATAACTGAATGTGAGTGCATGCGTTTTGCCTTCTGGCCAGCGTGTGAGTGAGATTCGCTGCATTAATGTCTCCTGACGAATTGAGTTTCAGAAATGATAGTATTCAATCATACGATGGTGTAGACAGCGATGCAAAGGGAAACGCTGTGGACCGTTGGCGCGTAGTCATTCCTACCTTGAAGTTTTACCAGAAGTTGTTCAGTTCAAAACATGGGTTGGCATGCAACGTAATTGGAGATAGAGTAAAGACTTCACTATGAAAAATAGTTTACAACATCTCACACCGTCAGATGAGCTGGCCTTTCTCCGCGAGATCCACGGGGAGGGGAGCAGCGAGAAAATTTTCATTGCCCTGCGTGATGCTTTCCAAGTGTTGCAAACCCGTGCGCAGATCCTGTTGAGTTTGATTGTGATCTGTCTGACAATCACCGGGTTCTCCGGCAGGCAGATTGCTGCGTCATGTGATCTCGCTCGTGTTTTCCTGGGCTTGGGAATTTTGGCTGTGCTTGCATCGGCTCTGGTTCTGTTCGCGGGGCCGCTGCGCATTCAGTGGTTGACAGGGGCTCGAGCGGACACGTTGGACGCCACCTTTATTCAATGGTTGGGACGGCGTAACAAGCGTACGTGGTTTTATCATTTGGCTGTCGGCTTCCTCATTGTCGGCCTGAGTGCTTATGTCTTGGCCGTTGCCGCTTACCTGGTGGCTCCATGACGGAAGACTGTTGTATAGGATGCGTTGGGAGTGAAAGAGAATGATCTTGTTTCTTGCTGATAACCACTATGGCACGCATCCAGGGCGACTGTTGTATGAGTGCATTAAGGATGACTATGACATTGACTTCGTTGAGGATGACTGTAGTTGTCTCGACGCCGGTAATCTCCGGGGCCAATATCAACTCTTGATCCTCAACATGATTGGCGGCTGCTGCGATTTACCCATGCCCAGCGCCGAGGCCGAAGCGGCAATGTATGCCTATGTGAAGGGAGGTGGCAACCTGCTGCTTATACATGGTGGCAGCGCTGCCTTCTGGCAATGCGATTGGTGGCGGCCACTTGTGGGCTTCCGGTGGGTGCGCGGTGACGATACGGACGGCTTTG
Organism: uncultured Victivallales bacterium; assembly: GCA_964576795.1. GTDB lineage: Bacteria > Verrucomicrobiota > Kiritimatiellia > UBA8416 > UBA8416 > JABGOW01. The sequence continues at coordinate 15,602 of CAZNWT010000046.1, read as the reverse complement.
CGCCCAGTACGCACCCCGTGCGACCCTACACGGTGACGGTTGCGAAGTGTCGGCATCGGCTTTGCGGCAAACTACAGGAGATGGATCTACCCGAGGATGAGATTTACATCAACATGGAGCAGACCTGTCCCACTGTCACGCTGATGGAGACCACCACCGATGAAGGCACCTTCCCAATGTGTTACGAAGCCATGACACCATGGGGTGGTGGCCGCATCCTTGGATACGTTCCGGGGCATAGAGCAGATGTCGTCCAGCACCCGCACAACGTGGCAAACTGTCGTGTTCTTGTTGACGATTTGTTGAAGTGATTGCCATAGAGGATGCCTCGTTGATTCATAGTCCGGCGGAGGCACGACGCCGGGGGGGGGCACTGACCTGAAACTCCCTTTTTTCTTAGTTCTTTCACTCCTTGGTCAATTGAATATTGAAGACTGAAAATTGGGGATTGGGGAGAGGTGCGCTTAAGTTTTTCCCCTGAATGATCCGGGTACACCCGGGGCTCAACTAGCCTGAAACTTGACTCGTGTTACTCGTTCGTTTTGAACGTCCAACATCGAACAAAGAAAGAATCGCAAACTCCAAACCCCGATGTTCAATGTTGAGTGTTTGATGTTCATTCTCAAGTTTCACCCTTGAATAATCCGGATACCCCCGGGGGCCTTACTAGGCTGAAACTTCCCCGTTTTTCTGACGATTCCGCTCCTCATAGCCTCGGTCGCCAGGCGGCCAGGACGTGGAGTCTGCGTCAGAGTAGCTCAAACGGGCAGGGATAGAGGACTGCCGTTTATTGCCCGCCGCCAATTTCGGCAAGCAGCTGCATGAACCGGCGGCCGTATTCGATATAGGTGGATGCTTTGAGATCTTCCGTGGATACCTGATTCTTATCATGGTGCACCAGTGCCATGTGCGGTTCAATGGATATGCCCCCGCTATAGCCGTTGTTGACCAGATCTTTGACGATGCGCTTTACATCGCCGTCGCCTTCACCCGGAAAGGTGAAGTGTGACTCTGGAAATGTTTCTCCTGGCCGATCCGCCACGAAGGAGGCGTCCTTGATGTGAACATAGGCGACATGCTCTTTAACCTTTGAGTAGAACTCCCAGCTCGACTGCTTGGGATAAGGGGCAGGCTTGGTGCGGTCGTCGGTGAAGACGGGATTGCCTGTGTCGAAGACCAGTTTCAGTCCCGGTACATTATCAATAAGCTCCAAAGTGTGCTGATAGGACATGCCGCCATAATTCATGCAATTTTCATGCACGGGGGTGATGCCCGCATCAGAGAAAAGACGCACCATCTCGCGGAGGCGGCGAAAGCGCTCCTCTTTCATCTGGTCGGGACAATCGTTGTCCTGTTCGTCTTTGAGCACCGCGTAGCTCATGATTCGGATCAGTTTGCTTCCCAAACGCTGCATCCGGGGAAGGGTTCGCTCAATTTGAGTCAATGTCTCTTCGAAGGGGCTGGTAATCTGAGCGGCCCAGTTGGCAATGACTGATCCGAAGCAATTGACTTTGACGCCCGCCGCATCCAGTTTGATGGCCACGGTATCGAATGCCTCGTCGGACAGGTCGTGAATGTTCGTTCCGTCGATATTGCGGGATTCGATGTTGGTCCATCCCAGCTCCTGGGTTACCTTGATCTGTGCCTCGATGCTGGTGCCGCCTTCGTCTGCAAACCCTGTGTAATACATGATCTATTCTTCCTATATTGTTTTATTGCTAAACTGAAACCCATCCGTTAAGGCGGTGGGACTTGTATATGGCCAGAACCACATCAACGGCGTGACGCGCTGAGGATGCCTCGACAAAGGGAGCACGACCCTCGCGCATGGCCTCAACAAAATCGGCAATTTGGGCGGGATGTCCACTGCCATAGTAAGTTTTTCCGACTGAGACCTCGGGGCCGTCGGCTGCGGCATCCCACTCGGACTGAACCTTCTTGCCTAGCGTCTCGTCCTCAAATACCATTTTCACGCAATGCCCATTACGCACTTCCACTGAACCCACTGTTCCGTGAATGGACAGGGTGGGCTCCCAGGAAATATGGCTGGAGCACGTTGCCTCAATAGAGCCAAGAGCCCCGTTGGCGAACCGTAGGCTTGCCACGGCGGTGTCTTCAGTTTCAATACTGTCGCCGTGGGTTAGATTGTCGTAAGTGCCACACAATTGGCTCACTCCGCCCATCAGCCAGGCCAACATGTCGATGAAGTGAATCGCCTGATTAATCAGTACCGAACCTCCCTCTTGGGCCCAGGTTCCTCGCCAGCTGTCCGCCGTGTAGTATTCAGGCGTTCGCAGGCATCTAATCTGCACACCGGCCGTCAGGATCGTTCCAAACACCCTGTCTGTTACCCACTGCTTCAGTAGTCGATTTCTCGTATCGAAGCGATGTTGAAAGATTCCGGAGAAAACCAAGTCAGCGTGACGTTTGTGAGCGGCCAACATGGCGTCCAGACCTTCGGAAGTTGCGGCCAGAGCCTTCTCGCACAGCACATGCTTTCCAGCCTCCAACGCGGCCACGCAAATCGGCGCATGGGAGGCGTGGTCGGTGCAGACGCTTACACCGTCCACATCGCCCGCGGTCAGAAGCTGCCGATAATCCGCAGTGACATGGTTCACCCTGTATGTTTCGGCTAGGGCAAGGGCTTTCTCTTTGTTCAAATCACAGAGCCATGCAACCTCCACCTGTTCTTGCTTCTGGTAGCTCTCGATGTGGGAGGGTGCGATCACGCCGCAACCAATAATTCCAACCTTTGTTCGATTTTTAATGTCAATCACCCTTTCTCTATTGTGGTGAAGATACCCTAGTTGAACGATCCGCCGACGTCCACGGTTTGTGAAGACGTCGGTTCCTTCTTTACATAGCGGGAGGTCTTGATCCGTTCCTGAAGCTTTTCGAAGTACAGATCCTCGTCTACTGGCAGCGAGACCCATTCGTCGGTCCAGGCCGAAAGCAGCATGGCGTTGGACAGTTCAAGACTGTGGATGCCTTCGATCCCCGGCGATTGAAGTTTCTCACCCTTTAGAATGGCGTTGGTCCAATTTTTGAGAACACCAATATGTTCTTCGCCGTTTCCTTTGATGGGAATCTCACATGTCCAGCACTCTGGCATCTCGAAAGACGCTTCGGTTTCCTTGGAAAATTGAGCTACCCCGGTGCGGGTGCGCCAAAAGGTCAGCTTATCAGCCTCCATAATGATTTTGCCGCGATCACCGACGACTTCCAGGCGATTGGTCCCCGGAGCTTCTCCCGTGCTAGTAACGAAGAGTCCCGTGGCACCGTTCTCGTACTCGACAAAAGCGGTTACATCGTCTTCGACCTCGATATCATGGTACTTCCCGAAGGCGCAGAAAGAGCGGACACGCTTGGGCATGCCGCAAATCCACTGCCACAGATCGAGATTATGGGGGCATTGATTGAGCAGAACGCCGCCGCCTTCGCCACGCCAGCTGGCGCGCCACCCGCCGGAGTTAAAATAGGCCTGGGATCGGAACCAATTGCTGATGATCCAGTTTGTGCGCATGATGTTGCCCAGCTCTCCGCTGTCGATCAGCTCCTTGAACTTCTGATGAAGAGGGCGCTGACGCTGATTGAGCATGATGCTGAATACCAGACCGCTCTTCGTGGCCGCTTCGTTCATCTCGCGCACTTGCTTGGTGTAGACCCCCGCCGGTTTCTCAATCAGCACGTGAAGACCGTTCTCAAACCCCTTTATGGCCAGGGGGGGGTGATCATAATGGGGCGTGGCCACGACAATCGCATCCGAAAGTTTCGCCGCGAAAAGTGCCTCGGCCGTCTCGAAAACTTGAACCTTGTCACCCAAATTCTCTGCCGCCCACTCGCGACGCTCAGCCTTTACGTCGCAAACTGCCGTCAACACGGCTCCAGGAATCTTTCCCTCGGCAAACTGCTTGGCATGACTTCCACCCATGCCGCCAATGCCAATAATGCCAACTCGTACCTCGTCCATTTTCATGCTCTCCTAATATTCCGATGAGCTAAAACCGCCGTCGTCGGCTTCAGTGATTTTTTCTAGAACGTAAGCCTTACAAGCCTTTGCCGCGCAGAAAGTCGTAGCTGGATTTGAGACAGTCGAATGGGTCGCGCCGACAGGTGTCCTGCTCGATGCCGTACCAGCGTACCCCAGCCGCCTCACAGGCTGGAATGATGCTGTCCCAATCCATATTACCCTCGCCAATGGGCGCCATCACAGGTCCGTCGCCATCCACGACTTCCTTATCTTTCAAATGAATAACTGGCACCCGGCCATGACATCGCTCCAAAATTCGCACACAATTTAAACCGGCATGCTCAATCCAGTACAGATCCAGCTCCAGCATCAAATCTCTGCCGCCCTCGTCGATAAGAATGTCCTCAAGCGATATACCCTCGGCTGTGCGCGTGAACTCATGACTATGATTGTGATGCCCGAAGCGGATGCCAGCTGCCTTGTATTGCGGAATAACCTTGGATGCGTTCGCTATGAACTGGCGATAGGTGACTGGGTTGGTGTCGCCGATTCCGCCAAAGGCCGCATAATTGCACCCTAGGGTTTGGTGAAACTCAATTTCTTGATCCACCTTATTGAGCAGGTCGTCCAGGTTGCGGTGGGTGGCAATGCAGCTCAGTCCGTTGTCATCGAGCATTTGACGCATCTGTACGGCATCGACCTCTGGCGTATCGCCAGCCATGGCGCTGACCGCCGATACCTGAACAGCGGTGTAACCAATGTCGCTGATTTTCTTTAGCGTATCCACCAAGTCACTGGCCGTCTTGGCGAAGTCTCTTACCGTATACATTTGAACTGCGAGCTTGTCTGGGTTCATGTTTTCATTTCCTTGTCTTGTTATGGGGGTTCCTTGTTTAGTTATATGGCCGGGTGTCGACGATTTAGTAAAATTTGGGGAACCCCGCTTCGCGTCAGGCTGGCGATGGTTGCAAAATGTTCGAGGGATGGGTAGTGCCAAGCCACCCGGGCACCTGAGCGCATTAAACGATCATATACGTTCAGAATGTCATTAAACGACAATAAGCTAAAATTCACACGTCCGCCCACCTCTGTATCCAAGTCTTGCCAAAAGTCACCACCATTCGAAGATGGCTTATTGGGCACAATTACATAGGCATGGGGTGGGGTATTCTCCGGCCGCGGTGTCACGAACGTACCGGATTCGCGTTGGCTGTACACACCGACCTCTGTCAGCTGCTTGACGACTCGATCCACCGTGGCCCGGGCCACTCCAAAGCGCTGCATAACCTCATATCGCGTCGGCAGAGCAGAATTCACAGCAAATTTTCCGGAATGAATCTGATCAATGAACCACGTTTTGAGGCCGACTGCTTGCATAGTTGACGAGTTGCCTTGATTGGTGTGTTAGAATTGTCGATTAATAAGATTAAAATGTAACTACTCAGGTCGATTGCTGACAGGATTTACAGGATCGACAGGATTTAGGCAAGGCGGAAACCCTGGGTGATTCGGCTCCGCATGGATCAGGGATGGGGAGGAGTGCGATTAAGATCAGAAAGATGATCGCGCGTCTGTTTGGCCAGTCGCCACGAATCCGCCGCGCGATCAGCCCCAACATATGACTGGCCAAATGCGGGACCTCGACCCACGGCAACACCAGAAAGCGGGTATTGTTGGTGAGCCATTGCAGGTTGCGTTCGTGCGCGGTGCGTTCCCACTCGAGAAAGGCATCGCGGTCCACACTCTTCCCTGCCGCCGAACCAAACCAATTTCATCCGCCGTTATATGCCGCCCCTGTATGACCATGTCCTGTGTCATGGTTAATACCATAGAAGATCAGGCAGTCCGAGTTCAGCAGATATTTCGAGTGTTTTTCTGTTGCGATCGTGGGGGAGGGGAGACTACTCTTTAGTCAAAAGTAGCTCCACCGTTGCGCCACTTGTGTAGTTACAAAAGCCGGATAAGAAAGGTTGACTCCATAGCGAAAAAGCATGAGTCAGTTAGAGATGTAGATATGACTAGAAGACAAGCGGCTATCGGAGAAGCGCTCTTGGAGGCCAGACCTTTTCCTGAACTGATGACCAGTTATAGTGACCCGGCACTTGAGATCATAAAAGTTACGGACGATGATCGGCAGTTCTCCCATACGTCTGGCATCGGAGATCAGTGTTTTAGAATGTTTACCAAAGATTCCAGTCGGATGGTCTTTTCCCGGGAGACAGCTGCTGGTAGGCAATACTGGCTGTGTGAATTAGAGGACCAATTGAAAATCCGACGACTGACCGACGTGGGAGCACGCAGTGCTGTCCTCAATGCCGACGACAGTTTCCTCTATTACTTCGTGGATCAGGTTGATCGTTCACCTGTCCGTATCCTGTTACAGCGCATCTCGTTAAGGGATTTTCGAACCGAGACCGTACAGGTTTTTGATACGAAGATCAACGGCGTGGGCAGAATGCCCATAGGAGGGACCCGTTTTGGCAACCTGTCTGGAGATGGCCGTACTTTGGCGTCCGGCTTTAGTTTCGCTACCAAGGGAGATGAGCGGGGGTATTACGCTCCGATTTTCATCGATCTCGACACCTTCAAGATCTGGGGATTCGATTGGGAGTGGTACTGCTGGCGGGTGGGTGGTTCTTACTATATGGGGTCGGATCCGGACAAGTCCCATCATCTGTTAATGAGCAAGTTTCATCGGGACCAATTTGTTTCCGATGGGCCGGGATGGAAGGACGATATCCATCGAGTCACGATGCACGTGGTGAACGACCAGGGGGAGATGATCGGTACCATCCCGATGGGCGGTGAAGGGGAGGGAGTTGATCACGCGGGTTGGCGAGGCGGGCGCTATGAGGTGGTCATGCATTCCGTTTTAATCCAACCGAATACTCATTTTCGCATGGGTATCGTCGGTGCTACTCCGGTCGCCTGTCCTCCTGAGCAGGTCTATGACGGCAATAAGATTGTCGGAGGACAACGTTATGAGATGACCCGAAAAATATTTCGGCCTGAATGCTGTCATATGTCATGGAATATGGCTGGCAATCACCTCGTTTCCAACACGGAGGGCTACGACAAACTGTACAACACGTACCTATGGCTGGGTACTGTGATGGAAAAAGACGGGAATGATCCCGAAATCATTCCCAAACATCTGTTGCATACTAAGACATCGTGGACACAGTATAACTATTGGTGCGTTGATTCGCCCGCCCTTTCGCCCGACGAAAGGACGGTTTTCTTCAATTCCGACTACCTGAGTAAACCGGGCCACCCCCAGCTCTGCTGCGTCCGGGGCTTTTCCTTTCCGAAGTAAAGCTATGAAAAGAACGATTATCAGTGCGGCAACTGCCCCGCGTGCCTTCAACATCGGTGGACGACAACAAAACAACTGTCGATATGATCAAGGACCGTTTGAACACCCCCGGTGAGATTCGTCAGTTTTACGGCTATCTATCACAGTAATAATAAACAAGAGGCATATATGAATGAACACTATGATTGCTATCGTCAGTCAGATCAACCTCCCGCAGTCGTTCGAGGCTTTATCAATAACGCAAGCAGTCGGCCGGCGAGTGCTGACACCGAAGTCAGTCTGTCTTGGATAGGTTGTGAATTGCTGATACAGGCTCGATGTCGATGCAACGGTGAGGTCCTAACGCCCTCCGATCGGTTCGTCGTGGCATTTGATGCGTCCGGCCGAGAAGCTGATCTGATCACGATATCAATTACTCCGGACGGTACTTTTAATTGCACTCAACTCGGCACCAGTTTTTTCAATACTGATCCGACCTGGGCAGCCGAAGCCTATCCGTTTCCTGCCAGGGTTGAAACAAGGTTGCTCAATGATGGCTGGCAAGTCGAAGTGTACCTGCCATTGGTAAACATGTTCTCCCTTCGCGGGGGAAGAGTGCCGGATAGTTTCCGATTGAACATAGCGCGTATTTTCGCAGGTCGCGAATGGTCCTACTGGCCGCTTTCTGACGGTATCTGGGCGGAATATGCCTTTGCCTTTCCAACGATAGATCTCATCGATGAACCAGCGCCCTCCCGCCTGGCTGTCGTTCCCGTGGCTTCGGATGCAATCGAAACACGTTTACCAGAGCTTTCATTCTGCGCACTTATGTATGATACCAGTCGAGGAGCTATTGGTTACAACGCTGAGAGTTATGCACGCTTCGTCGATTTCCTGGCCGCTTGCGGCCATCGGAGCTTCATGCTTTATTTCGAGGACGGTTTCCGTTACGAGAGTCACCCGGAATTCGCTTCCCCAAATGCGCTGTGCGCTGCGGATATCGAAGTTATCGAGCGTGCCTGCCAACGTAATCAAATGGAACTGATCCTGGCGCAGACGACTTTCGGTCATATGTACGACGTGCTCCGACATCCAGCCTACATCCACTTAGCCGAAGACGGTAATCCCTATCAGATCTGCCCCTTGCACCCGGAGACACGCCCCTTTCTCTCGGATCTGCTCGACGAGATAATCCCCCTGTCCAAGTCCGCGTATTTTAACGTCAACTGCGATGAGTCACGCTTCCTGGGACGCTGCCCGCGTTGTCGCCAGAAGGGGGCCGATGCGGCTGGCAAAGAAAATATTTTCCTCGATCACTTGCTGTGGCTGCACGAAAAGGTCAGTGCTCACGGTCGACGCATGATGATCTGGGGCGACCATCTGCTGGGCATGCCATCTATATTGGAAAAGTTACCCAAGGACACGGTGATCATGGATTGGCACTACGTCAACTGGGCGGCCTACCCCTCGCTTACTTTCTTTCAGGATCAAGGATTCGAGGTTATCGGTTCTCCGAGTGCCCTCTATTCCAGCCTACGCAATTTCACTACGGATTGCATTCATCGTGGAGCCAAGGGCATGCTGCACACGGTGTGGGAGAGTAGGAACCTCCTTGGCTTTCACTGTCCGGGCGCGTATTTTTCCGCACAGATCGCCTCGGGACATGCGGGCCAAAGCGACACTGAGATCATGACCGGCTTTGAGAAGCTCGTGTGGCCGGAAGAGCAACCGGGCGTATCCTGGTTACCCCTCTATTCCTGGGGTACCGGGCTAGACGATAAACTGGCAGCCAAAGCCCGACGGGATGCCGCTACGGCGATCAGTCGTTGTCAAGCAGCTGAGCCTTATGGTTGGGTGGCAGAGCAACTACTACATGATTTGACAAAGTCTTGATACCGTATCTCTCCTGCATAATAAATGCTCGTGACTACTATGCCAAAGGTAGAGTCAGTTTCTCCGCCTTAGCGAATCAACCGTGGCTGAATACCGGCTATTCTCGTCGGACACGTTGGACAAGCTAGGTGTCAACTCATGACGGATAAAGCTGTAATTCGACATACAGCGAAAGAGAATAACAGAGATCACACGCCGGTTTAGAAGTGCTCATGCCTGTGATTTTTACGTTTTTCCGGCTTGTTGAGCCAGCAGACCGTACAGCTCCGGTCGGCGGCCCGCCGGCTTCTGTTTCCGTGTGTCCTTGAACTGCGTCCATTTTCGCTTGAAGTCCAGGTTCACCGGTGCCATACAGAATGAATCGCCGACCTGTCCGGTGCGGGCGGCGAACTTGCCTTCCGCGTCGATGATCACACCGCACCCATTCCACATGCCCACCACCATCGGTACCGCCCAGTCTTCGGCCCGCGACCGTGCGGTGATGTCCGCTGCCTCCGTCCAGTGGCCGTAGGTCGGCTCAAAAATGATCTCGGCACCTTTGAGTGCCAGCACGGCGAACGGTTCGGGAAAAACAATGTCCCAGCAGATCAGCATCCCCACGCGACCAAGATACGTGTCGAACACTGGCAGATCGTTTCCGGGCGTCAGGCACTGTGCCTCACCGCGTGGCAGGTGCGTCTTGTCGTATGTGGCGATAACCTTCCCTTCTGGGTCGATCATCACCGCTGTGTTGTAGTACTTACCGCGGCGCGTGGTCATCGTTCCGCCGATGATCGCCATCTCGTGGCGCCTACAGACCTCGCCGATGCGTTGGACGTATTGCTCGTAAGCGTGCTTGATCGCACGCTGACATGCCTTGGTGTGCTTCTGTTTGCTGATCATGCCACACAGTCGCAGGCAGTCTTCGCAGAAGACGGCGACATCTGCACCGCCGGCGCCGACCTTCTCAAGCAGATTCACGTGATGCGTCAGGAATCGCTCGATGTGCGCTTCGATCTTTGCCGGATCCTTCTGCTTCCCGGCGATCATGATCACTGTCTCGGGGTTGGCCCAGCGCGGTCCGATGTTGCTCCCCCGTGGCGCGCAAGCCGCGACGTTGATTATTCTCGGTGAACCCATGGTCGACCCTCCCCGTATATTTTTTCGTCTCTCGGTACAAATCGAAATAGTACTTCTCAACAGCGTATTAGTGCAAGGCGGATTTTCTGGTCATGATCAGCACAAAAGATTCATATTTGCCAATGTTTAAAGGGACTATCTTAAAAACTAAAATTTCAAGTTGGTGGCTATATGATTTTCAGTAAATTTACGATCTGTTGCTGCTCCTCCCGACGTGTGCGGGCGATGGCATCGAGATCCGCATCGGGTTCAAAGGACCCGCCGTTGCCCTGGGTCACAATCAGACAGGGCGCTTCAGGCGATCGCAGGCGGGAAGGGCAAGATGTTTTCCGTCTGCATCAATTCGTCTAGCAGTTCATGGATTAGTCTGGCTCGCATCTGGGAACAGGCGGGATCGTGCCAGCGGTTGTCTGCCTCCAGGGGGTCATCCTGAAGGTTGTAAAGCTCGCCGTAATCCTGTCCGCCCCAGTAAATTATTTTCCACTTGTCCTTGATCAGAGCCTTGACGTTGCGGTCGAGCTGGAACTGGTGGAGGAACTCCACCAGCACACGGTCGCGGTGCACCGTCGTTTTGCCCGCCAGCAGGGAGGCGAAGCTGCGTCCTTCCACGCCGCGGGGACAATCCAGTCCGAGCAGATCCAGCAGGGTGGGATAGAAGTCGATGTGCTCGCAGAGTGCGGCGCACCGCCCGCTGGCGTAGTTCACGCCTGGCCCGGCGATGACAAAGGGCACGCGCACTAGTCCTTCCAGCAGGAAGGGCCCCTTGCAGAAAAGGCGGTGGTCGCCCATGAGGTCGCCGTGGTCAGTGGTGAAGACCACGAGGGTATCCTCCGCCTGACCGTTGGCTTCCAGGGTGTCGAGAATCCGTCCCACCTGGGCATCGATGAAGGAGACCATGCCGAGGGTGGTGGCGATGATCTGCCGGTATTGATCATCGGTATGGTCGGTCATGTCGAGGGTGTTGAAATCGCCCGCCCCGAGAACGTCTTCATTGAGGTGGCCGCGCATGAAATCCAAGTACTCAGGCGGCTTGGTCTCCAGAGGTTCCAAGTGTGGCGCGCGCAGCTCCATGTCCTCAGCCTTGTACATACTACCCCAGGGTTCGGGGGCGCGGAAGGCGTGGTGCGGGTCGGGAAAACCCACGTGCAGGAAGAAGGGTTTGTCGCCGGACTGCTGCTGCAGGAAGCTGCACGCGCGATCGGCAATCCAGCTGTTGGCGTGGGCCTCCGGGGGCATTGCCCAGAGGAAGGTGTCCCGGGCGCCGGAAGGGTGCTTTTGCAGGTATTCCTGCCAGTTGGCGTGCACCTGGGGATAATGGGCTTCCAGCCACTTGCCGTAATGGCCGGTGTCATGGGTCACGTGGCCGATGCAGATCTCGCTGGCCTGGAAGCCCATGTAGGGTTCGGGCAGGTCGTCGCGCTTGTGGTCGCGCCAGTAACTGCCTGATTCGTAATAGACACCGGACTCGTCCCACCAGGGGGTCAGGTGCAACTTGCCGAAAGCTTGCGTGCGGAAGCCCTGAGCGGCCAGCACCTCGGGCAGGGTGGTCTCATCGTCAGGAAGGGGGCAGCCGTTGTCCCAGACCCGGTTGCTGCGGGGCGTGCGGCCGGTGAGGATGGCGGCGCGGCTGGGTGTACAGATGGGGTTGTTGCAGTAAAAGCGGTCGAAGGTCAGCCCTTGGGAAGCCAGCAAATCAATGTTGGGCGTTTGCACATGAGGGTGTCCGTTGCACCCCAGGTGCTCCCATCGCTGCTGATCAGTGATGATGTAGATAACGTTGAAGGGATGGGCCATTGATGTACCTTTCCAATCGGTTGCCTGCGCGCACTGCCACTCTCCAGACGGCGAGGTACCCGCCATCGGGTCATGTATAGCAGACTACAGGTGCGGGATCAGCAAAAAAGAATCCCCTCCCCATGGGTGGGGAAGAGTGGATGGACAGACGCTTCGGCTCAACTGCGACTATCGGAGCAGGGCGGCTCCTTCGCGTACGCGGGCGGCCGCCGGTTCGTCTGGATGGGCTCGCTGCAGCGGCACGGGCGCTGCCTGAGATTGTGGAAGGTCGCATACTGTAAACACTTGAATGCTGAATGTTGAGCGTTGGGTATCGGCCGTTGATTCCCCACCTGTAGTTGAACTACTCTTTCTGCAATTTATTATCAGTTGGGTGTTTCTTCTGTCAGTGTTTGTTGTCTGTTCTCGTTTTGAGTTTCCAGATATCGACAAGAACATCGTTTCCTTGTCGCGTTCCTGCCCCGGGAGCGCTCCGCCCTTCGTCGATAATCTGTTCGAGACACTCGGTCAGTTCATTAACCGTTTCCGGGTATTCTGCCTGCAGATTCGTACGCTCACCAATATCTTTACTGAGGTCATGTAGCTGTACAGACGGCAAATTATCGGGGAGCTTTTCGGGATTCCAAAGCCCTCCGCTGTCAGGGCACAACGAGAGCTTCCAATTATCTTTGAGTATGGAGAAGAGTCCATTACCCGAGTGGAATACGGCAGATTCGCGTGTCGATTTGTCGCTCCCAAGCAACAAGGAAAGTGCATTGATGCTATCTTCACCCGCATCATCCGGCATTTCGGCGCCGGTAATGGCAGCACAGGTTGACATGAAATCGGCAAGCGACATCAGTTCATGGCAGGTGGATGCTGCCGAAATCTTATTGGGCCAGCGGGCAACAAAGGGAACGCGATGCCCGCCCTCCCAGATGTCTGCCTTGTAGCCGCGAAGCGGCCCGCTAACACGATGTCCGACCCTTTTGAATGGTTCGAGGTCGGTGTACGGACAGTGACCGTTATCGGTAGTAAAGATGATTAGAGTGTTATCGGAAATCTTCTGTTCATCGAGCGCGCGCATGACTTCACCGACGGCCCAATCAGTTTCCATAATCAGGTCCGCAACGCCGCTAATGCCACTCTTGCCTTTGAATCGCTTTGAGGGGGCAATAGGTTCATGTGGGGTTGTCAGAGCAAAATAGAGAAAGAACGGCGCTTGCTGTCGGGCCCTCGCTTCGATGCTTGCAACAGCCTTCTCTGTAATTGTGGTCAAAACCTCATTAAAGGGCCAATCTGGCACGCCGACGCCGGGGTGGTTAAGACTCAGCTCTTTATCACGATCATAGTAGGCGCTCGTGCTTCCAAGAACACGATCCCCCTCGATCCATGCGTACGGGGGGAAATTTGGGACATCAACGCCAAAATAGGAGTCGAAACCTCTATCCAGAGGGCCGCCTCTGAAAGGTTCATCAAAGGCCGGTTCACCGTTACGGTGCCGCCACTCCAGGCCGAGATGCCATTTGCCGACACAAGCCGTGTTGTATCCTTGTTTTTTCAGGAGATCGGCAACGGTTGGCCGACCCTGCGCAATTAGAGGTTCATCCCACTCCATCAGCACACCGCGCTGCAGGCGTGTGCGCCAGGCATAGCGTCCTGTCAGGATGCTGTAGCGGGACGGGGTGCATAAAGAGGAAGTTGCATGCGCATTCGTAAAGGAGATTCCCTGCTCGGCCAAACGGTCAATATTTGGCGTGGGCACTCGGTTGAATTTGGGATCGTAACACGATACGTCGCCATACCCCATGTCGTCGGCTAGAATATAGATGATGTTTGGTTTGTCTCTTTGTGCAGGCATATTGTTTACTCACTCCCAACGTTCACGCTCTCTCTCACCTTGTCCGTCCGTGGGCAAGGTGTCGGTGGGCGGCGTGTGGTTGATCCATATTGTCATATTCCTGTGCTCGGAGTCCATTCCGCAGTTTCTCCGTGATGCGGTCGCGCAGGTTTCTCGGGGCCAGCACCTTCACGTCTGGCATCCAGGAGAAGATCCGCCGCACAAGCTTCTTGCGCCTTGTGGTTTTCAGCCGCATCTCGACGCGGCCGTCTTGGTGCGCCCCAAGTTCCTGCGTCAGATGCTATTGCCGCTTGGCTTGTGGATTAGGCGCGCTGTCAAGCCTGTCTTGCTTTTTGCCACGGGATAGCTCCGGCTACGCGAATATGAGCCTGCATGAGCCTGCATAACTCATCCAGATCAGGGTGATTTGTCTGCATAAGGTCGGTGGCTTCGCGCTCATCATCCGCCAAGTCGAAGAGCTCAAGTGGGGCAAAGGCATCGTTGTGGAGAAGCTTCATGCTTCCCTTTCGGATCGCGTGGTAGTCATTCCCGAGATAGTTGTGCTTCTGGAACCACCCCTCGCGCCGAACCCAGTAGTACACGCGGTCCGAGAAGTCGAGACCCTCTCCGAGCAAGAGCGGGAGAATGGACCGTCCTTCGATCTCATGGTCGATATCCACGCCTGCAATTTCGCAGAAAGTGGGGAAGAAATCCATGAGCATGGCCACTTGATCACTCTCCGAGCAAGCCCGAATATGCCCTGGCCATCGGACGAAGCAGGGAACTCGGATGCCGCCTTCGTACATGTCGCACTTGCCGCCTCGGAATGGATCGTTGCAAGCCCCCGCTGGAAGCCATCCCCCATTATCTGATGTGTAGACGATAATCGTGTCCTCCGCCAGCCCACTCTCGTCCAGGGCCGCTAGGACACGACCGACGCCGTCATCAAGATGTTCGACCAGGGCATTGTAGATTGTGCGCTTCTCGTCCAGATCCGGCTCCCGGGCCTTTACTCTCGCGACCCACGCCTCAGGTGGTTGAATCGGCGTGTGAGGAGCATTATAGGCTAGGTACATGAAGAAAGGCTTGTCAGCTTCACGCCGGTTGCGAATGCGATCGATGGCCCATTCGGTGAACAGTTCGGTTGCGTGTCCTTCGGGGTCGATCACATCATAGTTGTGTCGCATTCCGTTCTTTCCAAAACGGCGATGAGTCCAGTAGTCATCCATCATATCGTCAATGAAACCGTGGAATTGGTCGAACCCACGCTCACAGGGATGATTCTCGTCTTCCAGACCAAGGTGCCACTTGCCTATGTGAATCGTCTCATAGCCGACGCGCCGTAACATGTCCGGCAGCGTGATCGCCTTTGGGTCGAAGTAGCCCCAGCTATCTTCTTCTGTTTGACGGATTACACCCGGTACGCCGACCCGGTCGGGGTACCGACCCGTAAGCAATGCTGCACGGCTGGGAGAACATACGGTTGAATTGGCGTAGAAACGGTTGAACCTGATCCCGTCGGCGGCTATGCTATCGATGTGCGGAGTTTGCACGCCGGGTCCATTGTTGGCAGAGATATCACCGTAGCCATGATCGTCAGCTAGGATAAAGAGGATGTTGGGTTTTCTGTCGTTGCTCATTTGAGTCCTTTCTTATGTCGTAACCGTTCACGGGGTAGTAAAGCAGAAATGGCATAATGGCGCAAGCGTCGA
>CAZNWT010000045.1:0-34226 GCA_964576795.1 uncultured Victivallales bacterium | reverse complement strand
AACATTTCCCTTTAAGGGGCTTTTTGTGTTTGCAATGGGGGACTTAATGGGTGTTATGGGTTCGTTTCATGGGTTTAGTCCATGTTGTGCAATTAGTGTTGAGAGCGAGCTGGATTGAGCCCCGCCTACGGCATTTTCCCATTGAATTGTTGCCGTGATGCTACGAATGGATGACAGTGCGTTTGTGGCCGGGTAGGGGGTTATTGTTACGGTTCCAACACCCTGCGGTACAGATGCAAGTGCGGCATTGTTGGCGTCTGTAATAGAATAGCCTGTGCCCAGCGTGGCTATGTTGTCCCATGTCATGGCCCGGAGGCGTTCAATCTCAAACTGAGCTACTTCTATGGCTCGGGTTTCTCCGCGCGCTTGTGATACGATTCTTGTGACTTGCGAGCTCATGCCGAATACGCCCGCAAACACGATGACTATTACAAACAGCGCAATGGTAAGCTCAATGAGCGTTACCCCCGCGTTCATAGTGCGTTTTCTACGTGCGTCTCTAGGTGTTATGATTATAAAGTCCCCCACGAGCTAAATACAACCCCACCACAACCGGAGGATTTGATTAATTCACCGGCTTTGTAGTGACGTCAGTCTTCTATACATTTATCTAATCAATTAGACATAGCAGGAAATATGCCGGATTGAATGCTTTCTGAAATAGGTTTGTTTTTTTGCAGTACATCATGGCAAAAAATGCGAAAGTCGTGCTAAAGAAACAGTGGTTATATTTATCAGAATCGCGAACGTGAGAAAAATTGGGTCTGGTTTATTGGTGTGGGCGAGCGTTTATAGGTGTTGGCATAGGATGTGCATTGATTAAGATGCAGATTGCAACGGACTCGTTTGAAGAAAGGCACGCAAAGTGAATATAAGAGGATCAAAGGGCTTCACCATAACTGAAGTTGTCATCGCCTCAGCACTGCTGATTGTAGGGGTAACCGCCGTTTTCTCGGCTGCCATTTCGTCAATACGAACTCAATACATGTCGAGCAACCTGTATCATGCGACATGCTTGGCGCGGAATCGAGTTCAGCGGGGGCTTGCGCTCCCATTCGATACACTGCCGGCATTGGCCTCCGATAACGATTCCGTCGATCAGGATGGCAATGCGAACGCGAATGGCCCCTACCTCAGGACCACGACATTGGCACTTGTTTCTTCAAACTGCTACACAATTACCGTGGAAGTCAGCTTTCCAATTGGGGGAGGGGCCATGTCGGCGACTCCTGCCGTAATCCAAAGTAAGATTGCACGCGCGATGCACAGCGAGGTCATTGAGGAATGAAGAACGAAGGCTACACACTGACAGAGGTAATGATCGCATCGGTTTTATCCGTTCTCGTCATCGGAGGCGTTAGCTCAAGTATGACGCATGTCCTTCGAACATGGCGAGCGACTCAGATCACGGCCGAACTGAACATGGGGCTTGAACTCGCCATGGAGCACATGCGCGATGACATGCGCCTTTCCAGCGTGGGAGTTGGACTGATGTCTTTCTACCCCTTGGACGCTACACGCTACACGGCCGTCAGCTTTCCCATGGCAGATGACACCGATGGTGATGGCATGCTTGATCGTAATGCTGAGGGCCGAATCATCTGGACGAAGACGGTCGTTTATCACGTGCTGGGAACGTCACCTAATGAGTTTCGGCGAACTCTCTTTTCTCCGCGTAGCACCAACGCCACTCCTGACGCATTGTATGCACAGCTTGAAGCGGTTGCCACAGCCATGTCATCGGAGGCGATCACGGCCGCCAGCATGGATGGGGAATCCTGCTCTTCACATACTATCTTCAGAAATCTGACACGTCTGACATTCTATCCCCCCAGTTCGATATTCGATGGGTATTCACCCTCGCGGAAGCGCGGTTCAACATTCAACTTCGGCAGTATTGTCCTCAATCCAGGCGTCCATACGCTCACGTTCACCGTGGAGGGCAAGAACGACGACAGCTCCGGGTACAATATTGAAATCGATCGTTTTCGTATTGGGCGCGCCGGTGGCGCTCTTGACGGGGAGATCTTTATTCCGGCCAACTCACACCCGGTATCGCCTCTCTTCAGATACAGTGCGTCCGGAGGAAGTGTCAGCGCGGAGGATATGTCCGCTTACGGCGTCGAGTGGAGCGGATACGCACAGGCGAAATTCGTTGCCGCCGGTGTGGGCTCCGAGCTCGAGTTTACCGTCAACAATGACATGTGGTGCGATTCCAATTTCGACGAACCCGGCGCCCAGATGAGTAGCAACTGCAGCGTGAAGTGGGACCCCACCTTTGCATCCAGCGTTCCGTATACGGGCGACAAAGTCGTAACGATGGACAAAGGGATCGCCTGGTCGGCTTCAGGTTGTGGGGATACGCCCTATATTCTGAACATCACCAATGCAACGACCGTTAAGAATATCATGTACGGGGGGACGGCCAGTGACGATATGACGATCTCCATGAATGGCTGCTGGACCAAGCTGGCTTTCGAGCGCCCCGCCGGATACGCCATGAACCTCTCAGGTGTCACCATTAGCGAGGTCGCGTCTGGCGATAGTTCAGCGGTCACATTCAACGATGGAGACACCTCCATCACCGTCCACTCCACCGGAGTGACACTCATAGAAAGTGATTGGGTTGAACTGTGGGAAATTGATCGGGAAAAGAGCTACACGGTTTCCTTTACATCGACACCGCAGAGCGCGGCACTCTGGGGGCTGAGTGGGTGGCAAAACAATGACGGAGTCATCCTTTCTCTGATTGACGGCATAGATGCACCCGTTGCTGTCGGAACTCATTCTCTGGAAGTCGGTTATCCGAAAGAGGCTATATTCCAGTCCGGCGTTTTTGATACGCACGCCGTGGACCCCGAGTTCACGAAACTGTATTGGACGGAAATCCAAAAATATTCCGAGGGCGGCGACGTTGATATTCGAGTGCGCTCTGCCGACAACGCTGATATGTCCGATGGCAGCTGGACCGCCGCGAGATCGGTTTATGATGGCTGTTTTCAAAACTGCGGAGGCAACTCTCTGTATTTAATGGAACATAAACGGTACATCCAATACGAGGCTGTATTTCAGTGCGGGCGAGGCGGCATCATTTCGGCGCATACCAACACGCCCACCGCGATTCTCAGAGATGTGTCGATTCTATGGGATCCTCCCATGGGCTTGGTCGATCTCGAGGTGGATTTTGGAATGGGGCCAAATTGCGGAATCGTCGAAGCGACCGTCGATGGCAAGACCTTTACCAAATCAATGGTTGTTGAGTTGGAAATATACAAGGAGGGGCCACGCGATATCCAGACGGCGAAGGCTAAGACCGAAATCAGGCCACTTAACACAGGAAAATAGAAAGAGGAGGTTTAGCATGCAGACCCAACATATTTCCGAGAACAGAGACAATCGCTCACGACAGCGTGGATCTGCACTGCTGATTGTGCTCGGTCTTGTCTTTCTTATGGGCTTGTCAACGGCAATTATGGCGACAATGACCGGGCAAGCCGCATTTCGCGTGAGGAAGACCCTGAGGTTCAGTTCCTCGCTTGCCATTGCCGAGGCCGGTATTGCCGACGTCATCGACATCATGAACACCAACTACTCGGCCGGCGTCGGCATCACGTACTCGGAAGACTTCGGAGGCGGGTCATACACCGTGAAAACAGCAAGTGATGCGGCATCTGGGAATGTTCTCATCTCAAGCACTGGCACATTCGAGGGCGAGACGCGCACAACATGCCTGGAGTTGCTTGGGGACCAATATGCCATGTGGAGTACGCTTGCTGCTGAATGCGCCATCATTGCCGACGGCGATATAACCATTGAAACGGCGGCACCGGAGATCGTGGGGCGGATCCATGCCAATGGCGATATTCTCCATTCTATCGGTAACATCAAGATCGATGGAGACCTGACCGCAAATGGTATCGTCCAGATTACGCCCGAAACCGGATTTGTGGCGGTGCCGGGCCACCCGAAGGTTAGCGTGCCCAGTTATCTGCCATTTGACCCGTGGCGAGATATTGCCCAGAGCGAGGGTGCGGGGGCCTACTACGAGGGAAACCAGGTGTGGAACAAAGTGACTCTGGCACCCGTAAATGGTGTCATCTACGTCAATGGAGATGTGGAGATCAACAACCAGAGCACTCTGACCGGCACACTTGTAGCATCGGGCAGCATCACGATTAACAATCGTTTTACACAGACCCAGTTCACTGCGACTTGGCCGTGCCTGCTCGCGGGTGTGGACATCAACCTTGCCAATCGTAATAACTACACTGGAGCTATCTTTGCCGGGAACAATATCACGAGTCGCAACTGCAAGGTCATCAATGGCCAGCTGATTGCCCTGAACAACATCTACGTGGAAAACGGAGCCGAGATTCCAGCACTGACTGCCTCCCCCGCTTGGGACCCGACTGGTGCTGTGCCAGATCCAGATATCGTAGTGGGTGGGTGGCTGAAGTAACAGGCTCATCCTCGCTCCCTTCTTCGTGCTAAGCACTTGGGTCTTCGCTGGGCTACGTCCGCACAAGACGGCGGGCATGCTGGCGAGCGAGGCTACGGGGGCACGGGTGTGCGTTTTTCGTGAAGCGTTTCTGTATAGGGATTGGCTGCATAATCATGTACACCACAGTTGCATCGGTGAACGATAACGGACGACGATAACGGTGGACGATGGGATGCTCTCTATTCGTTTTCCGTCTTCATTCTTTTCAAACTTTCTAAGAAATTTTGATAGATCCGTTTAGATTTTCGAAAATCAGCGAACAATCGCACTCCCGAAAGGTGGATGCCGGCCTCCGGACGGCGTTGAGCAAGCGAGGGAACCAAAAGAGAGACAGGAGAGACCGGGGGCCAGACTGTCACAATTCTGGCCCTCACGTTGCACAACCGTGTCGGGACGCCACGGTCCACCTAGCGACGAGTGGCAAATCGCAGAATCCACTCAGAATTCCCGTGTTGCACGCTTGTAGACCCTATGCAATAATGCGCCCTTCGCGATTCATTTCGCAATAGAGGTTGAGGGGGTGGAAAGGTGTTGGCATAGGCGATTGTTGCACCTTTCATCAAAGCCCCAGAGGGTTGAATACGAGACGTTAAACATTTAACAAATAAAGGAAGTGTGAGGTATGAAGAACATTCCCATTTCGGACGTACGGAATTTTGCAATTATGGGCCATACGGGTAGCGGCAAGACAGCCCTGACGGACGCACTGCTTTATCGTTTGGGTGCTAACGATCGCCTGGGTTCTTCGGCAAATGGCACCAGCATGTCGGACTATACTGACCCGGAAAAGACCCGCAATATTTCAATTTTTGCCACGACCTTTGGGGCATTCTATAAAACAAAGGCAAACAAGCAGGTCGAGCTTGTATTCACCGATACCCCGGGCTACATGGATTTCTTTGGAAGTGTGATTTCGTCTGCCCGCGGTGCTGAAACGGGATTGATTGTGGTGGATGCTGCCTCTGGTGTCCAAGTGGGAACACGGCGCGCTTGGCGTTGCTGCACCAACCGTGGTTTGAAGGCAAAAGCGATTGTGATTACGGGGTTGGATAAAGACAACACGGATTATGCAAAGACTCTTGCTGAGATTCAGGCTAGTTTTGGAACGAAGTGCGTGCCGGTCGTCATGCCGCTAGCCGATGGCAGCGGTGTTGTCGACATTCTGCTAGCCAAGGATGTTCCTGCCGAGCTTGAGGCTGAGGTAATGGAAGCCAAGGGCGGCCTGGTTGAGCTGGCCGCAGAGACGGATGATACGCTGATTGAAAAGTATCTGGGTGGGGATCCCCTTACTCCTGAAGAAATTGCTGATGGTCTTGTTGATGCTGTGGCCAGCGGCGGGTTTGTCCCAATTTTTGTCTGTATGCCGCTGAGCGGCATTGGCGTGGACGAACTCTTAGAAGGTGCGAGTCGCTTTTTCGCATCCCCCGTTACGGTTCAGCATGAAGACATTGATGGCAGTCCCATTGATGCGACTGCCGATGCACCTTTTGCCGGGCTTGTCATTCGTTCCGTCAATGATGCCTTTGTGGGACAACTTACTTTTGTTCGCGTATTTGGGGGGGCGTTGAAAGCCGATTGTGAGATTTTCAATGCTACGCGTGATGCGAAGGAGCGTGTGGGCAGTCTGCTTTCTGTAAATGGCAAGAAGCAGACGCAAGTTGAAACGGCGCGCGCGGGTGATATTGTGGCGATTCCGAAGCTCAAGGATACGCATGTAGGCGATACCCTGTGCGCGGTGGGCTCCAAGATCTTGATTGATCCCATTCATTTCCCAAGCCCTGTGATGTTCCAGGCTGTGTTTGCAAAAACGCAGGCTGATGAGGACAAGATTGGAACGGCGTTGAAGCGAGTATGCGAGGAAGATCCGACATATTCTGTTGAGCGCAATAAGGAAACCCATGAGATCATTCTCAAGGGGCTTGGTGATGTTCATATTGATGTGGCCGTGCAATTGATGAAGGCGCGTAGTAATGTAAGCGTTCTGCTTAGCACGCCCAAGGTGCCATACCGCGAAACCGTGACAGATCTGGGAGAAGGGCATTACAAGCACAAGAAGCAGTCGGGTGGTCGCGGGCAATATGGCGAGGTGTATTTGCGGGTCGAGCCTAAACAGCCGGAGGACGAAGAGTGGTTTTCGAATGCCATTGTTGGCGGTGTCATTCCCGGCAATTTCATTCCGGCGGTTCAGAAGGGCGTTTCAGAGGGCATGGTGAAGGGGCCGTTGGCTGGGTTTACTGTGACCAACGTTAAGTCGACAGTTTACGATGGATCCTATCACGACGTGGATTCGTCGGAAGTGGCCTTCAAGATTGCCGGTTCACGTGCGCTACGCGAGGCGATGCTTGCTGCCAAGCCTGTGCTTCTTGAGCCCATCATGAGCGTAAAGGTTCAGCTCCCTGATGATTGCATGGGTGACATCAATGGCGATTTGAATCATAAGCGTGGTCGTATTCTGGGTGTGGATGCGGCGGACGGAATGCAGGTCATTACCGCCGATGTTCCGCAGTCTGAGCTTTTTCGCTATTCGGCCGAACTTCGCAGCATAACGGGTGGACGGGGCTCTTTTGAAATGGAGTTCAGTCGCTACGAACAGGTGCCTTCGAATGTGGCGCAGAAGGTTATTGAGGCCGTAAAGCGTGAGGATGAAGAATAGCGATAGCGTGCTTTCATCCTGTACCCTTTGCCCCCGCCGTTGTGGTGTAGATCGGCTCACCGGACAGCTCGGCATCTGCCGGGCCGGGGCGCAGACTGAGGTGTATCGTTACGCACCTCACCACGGTGAAGAACCTCCGATCTCTGGATCGGAGGGTTCGGGTACGGTGTTTTTCAGTCGGTGCACACTGTCCTGTGTCTATTGTCAAAATTTTCCCTGGAGTCAACAAGGTGCTGGGACCGCCTATGATGTTGACGGTCTTGCGCGAATTTTACGGGAGCTGGTTGGAGCTGGCTGTCACAACTGGAATTTGGTGAGTCCGACGCCATGGCTGCCTCAGATTGAGACAGCCCTTGAGCGTGTTCGGGCGGATGGGATAAAGCTCCCGGTGGTGTACAACACGAGCGGGTATGAACGCGTTGAGACGTTGAAGGCATTCGAATCGCTGGTGGATATCTATCTGACCGATTTGCGTTACTCGAAGTCGACCACGGCGCAGCTCGGGTCGCATGCTGCGGACTATGTTGACTGTGCTCGGGCTGCACTTGAAGCCATGGTGAAGCGGCTGGGTCCGCTGCGGTGTGATGAAAATGGTGTTGCGATTTCGGGCGTGATTTGTAGACTTCTCATTTTGCCAGGATTTGCAGACGAGGTAATCGAGAACCTTGAGTGGTTGTCAGATCGGGTCGGGGTTGAGGTGCCGGTGAGTGTCATGGCGCAATACCGCCCCGCATATCGGGCGCTTAACGCATCGCCTTGGGATCAGAAGATCACCCGCCGTGAATACGATCGGGTTTGCCGGGCCGTTGAGAAGCTAGGGTTTGAGACCGGATGGATTCAAGCGTTTGCGGATGATGTTGATGAGGGATTATTGGGGCACACTATGGAGCAGGGCGGGTTTGTAAAGTCCTGATCGGTGCATGGTGACTGGTGAGTGTAGAAAGAACAAGGAGCTGCCAAAAGTTTTATAAGAATGGAAGGACGTACATATGAGTGGTCATAGTAAATGGGCGACAATTAAGCACAAAAAAGGTGCTGCCGATGCCAAGCGCGGTAAAGTTTTCAGTAAGCTGGCGAAAGAGATTATGGTGGTGGCACGACAGGGGGGAGGCGACCCGAATGCCAACATCACGCTGCGTACACTGATTCAGAAGGCCAAGGGCGTGAATATGCCCAATGACAACATCGATCGCGCCATTAAGAAGGGTACTGGGGATGCAGGCGGTGCGGCGTTTGAAGAGGTCGTCTATGAAGGTTATGCATCTGGTGGCGTATCGCTGATTGTCTATGTGCTTACCGATAATCGCAATCGTGCTGCCGCGGAAATTCGGCATATTTTCAAGAAGCATGGTTCTGATTTTGCGGCACAGGGATCCGTAGGCCGTGCATTTGAACGTAAAGGCCAGATCATTGTGGAAACGAGTGGTGTTGACGAAGAGCAACTGATGGATGTTGTGCTTGAAGCCGGGGCGGACGATATGCTGCACGATGGCGAGCAGTTTGAGATTCTCACCGACCCTTCAGTGTTTAACGAGGTCTGTGATGCGGTTGAGGCTGCCGGGATTGAAGCAATCAATAAGGAAGTAACCTTGCTTCCGACGCTTCCCGTTGAAGTCAACGACGCCAGCACGGCTCGGTCGGTTCTGAAGTTTATTGCGACATTGGAAGACAACGACGATGTGCAGAATGTCTATTCCAGTATGGATCTGACAGACGAGGTTATGGCCGAAATAGGCGATGATGAGTAGACCTGCCAAGCGTGTTTTGGGAGTTGATACCTCCCTGCGTTCTACGGGGATTGCGGTTGTGGAAGCGCAGGGAAGTACGCTCAAAGCCGTTGATTTTGGTTTTCTCAAGACCTCTCCCAAGTGGCGCCACTCTGAATGCCTGAAGACCATTGCGGACGGTATTAGAGAGATGATTGCCAAGACCCAGCCGACGGCGGTAGCCATTGAGGGCGCTTTTTTCTTCAAGAACGCCAAGACGGCCATGGTTTTGGGTGAAGCCCGCGGTGTGGCGATAGCCACGTGCGCGGCAGCTGGTATTCCTGTTTACGAGTATGCTCCGCGTCGCGTGAAACAGGCCGTGGTGGGGGTAGGCGGGGCAGAAAAGAAACAGGTTGCCCGTATGGTGATGACGCTGCTTAGCCTACGCGAAGAACCCCAATCTGATGCAGCAGATGCTTTGGCCCTCGCCATCTGCCATATCCACAGTGATCGAGGGATTCCGGGGTCGATAAACGAGCCGATTTGATGTTGCATAACGCATGCGTAATGCATACGATTGTTTGGTCGTAAGGGAATTGTCAGAAGTTCTATTAAAGATTTTGAAAAAGGAGAAGAATACCTTTGACAGTCGGAAGTGCTTTACGAAACGTTGATTAGCCCGTAGCCGGGTGACGGTACCCGTAACAGGGAGAGGAGGCCTTATGCCATCTTTACAGGTAAGAGAAATGCCGACACTGATGTACGAGACGTTGCGGGAGGTAGCGAAAAGAGAGCATCGCAGTTTGGCTCAGCAGGCTCTTGTAACACTGGAAAAGGGCCTGGAGATGACTGAAGATAACCGGGCACGCCGAAGGGCTTTGTTTCAGAGGATCAAAGAGAACCCCGTCTGCCCATCCGGGGCGAATCTTCCTGATGCCGTAGAGTTGATACGTCAGGATCGTGACCGATGATTGCGGTTGTCGATGCCTCCACGGTGGCAAACATGGCCGTTAAGCCTACGACGATGCCAGCTGAGTCCGCATTTCTGGCTGATTGTAGTTTGATTTTTGCTCCAGATCTGTTTGTTTCTGAGGTGACAAACGTGTTTTGGAAGTATTTCGCTTTTGGAGGTTTGCCACAGGAGGAGGCGGAAGCCGGGCTTGCATTTTGTCTATCGGTTCCTACTTCCATTTCCCCTTGCCACGATATGCACGAAGAGGCGTTTTCAATGGCCTGCCAGACGCGACATTCGGTATACGATATGATGTACTTAGTGTTGGCTCGTCGGCATAACGCGATATTGGTTACAGGCGACAAGAAGCTTAAACGGTTAGCGAAGGCGCACGGTGTGCGGGTGTTTGAATCATGATTACATTTCTACGTGGTGAATTAGTTGAGAAGCATCCGACGCAGGCTGTGTTTGATGTGGGTGGTGTGGGATATGAAGTGATGATTCCGCTGAGCAGCTACGATCGGCTTCCCTCTATAGGAGAACCGTGCTTCATCCTTACGGTTGATCATGTTCGGGAAGATGTTCATCAGCTTTTCGGTTTTATGAGTGAAACAGAACGGGACATGTTTGGCCTGCTGACGACGATTACAGGAATCGGGCCCAAGCTTGCACTCAGTGCCCTGAGCGGATTATCCGTCCGCGATATCAAAGCCGCTGTGGTTGAGGGGGACCTTAAACGCATTAGCTCGATTTCCGGCGTTGGTAAGAAGATGGCAGAGCGGATTGTGGTGGAGCTTCGGCACAAGATATCTGCGGGTGAGGCTTTTGAGGCGGTTGCCGGCGGAGCGGATGGTGGAGATGTGCGCGTTGAGTTCCGCGATGCTGTCCTGGCGCTTGTGGCGTTGGGCTATAAGCAGGACGATGCGCATAGGCTGGTAGGCAATGTGAAGGGCGCTCATCCCGAAGTAGCGGATGTGGAGTCCATTATTAAGTTTGCGATTTCAAAATAATGGTTGTGCATATTAAACATGGCTCGTAAATAGGGTTGCAATACCAAGGTGTCATCCCGAGCGAAGTCGAGGGATCTGCACCGCATGTGGGGACGAGATTCCTCGACTTCGCTCGGAATGACAGGGTGTTTACATATTTTATAATGCAATTCTGATACATGATTGCTTACTGGGGATGGAGTCCATGGAAGAACGTCCGGCGGACATGCTGAATAAGAGTGACACGGTTTTGGATCTCTCGCTGAGACCCTCCAAGTTCTCGGATTTTGTGGGACAGACTCGCGTTCTCGAGAGACTGCAACTTGCCGTGGATGCCGCAAAGTTGCGCAGTGATGTGCTGGATCACGTTTTGCTTTCGGGGCCTCCGGGACTGGGGAAAACGACATTGGCCTATATTCTGGCGGAAGAAATGGGGGCTAATGTACGCGTTACCTCGGGGCCTGTCATTGATAAGGCGGGGGATCTTGCCGGATTACTGACGAGCTTGGAACGTGGGGACATTCTGTTCATTGACGAAATCCACCGCATGCAGAAGACCGTCGAGGAGTACCTCTATTCCGCCATGGAGGACTTTGTCCTCGATATCATGATCGACCAAGGCCCCAATGCGCGTTCTGTACGCCTGGAGTTGCCGCATTTTACACTGGTGGGGGCGACCACGCGCCGCGGATTGATTTCGGCACCGTTGCGATCCCGTTTTGGGTTGAACAACCGTCTCGACTATTATGAGCGTGGTTTTCTGAAGCAGATTGTGATGCGTTCGGCACAGATCTTGAATGTGAATGTTGATGAGTCCGGTGCAGATGAAATCGCGGGCCGCTCGCGTGGCACCCCTCGTATTGCGAACAACCTATTGCGTCGCGTGCGGGATTATGCCCAGGTTCGTGCGGACAATCACATCAATCGTGATGTGGCGGATAAAGCGCTGGAGATGCTGGAGATCGACCTCTACGGACTTGACGATATGGATAAACGAATTCTGGAAACCATCTTGCACAAGTTCTCGGGTGGGCCCGTGGGGTTGAGTAACATTGCGGTTTCGGTGGGCGAGGAAACCGACACGATTGAAGAGGTCTATGAGCCTTATCTGATTCAGGAGGGCTACATGGCGCGTACTCCCAAGGGACGCGTTGTCACTCCGCTCTGCTACGAGCGCTTTGGCCTGAAAGGGCCTTCCGGTGAAGGTCAGCTCGGTCTGAGTGTGTGATTCGTAGTCGCAATTCTGGAAAGAGTAGCTCAACTACGAAATCCGCAAAAATTACGAAAGAATAGCGTCGGTCCTATTGCTTTCTCGCGGGGCTGCACGCGCTCCCCGAATACGAGGAAGCGCGTCCTACAAGGGTTGGGGAGGCGCATCCCACATGGTTTGGGGATTGTTTGTCTGTGTAGGACGGGCTTCCGCGGTATTCCGGGGAGCCCGTGTCGATGGCTGCACAATCCATTCTTTGGATGCTGTAATGGAGGTGGCCCGCCCTCGGGCTGTAGGAGTTTACAGAGGAATTCGCGGTCTTTGCGTGTTCAAATTGTACTTGCTTGCATCTATGAAACAGGAGTACTGTTTAGGTAGATAGACAAGCTAGCTTGATTAATGGGGAGGATGAAAGTATGATTGCTACAGCATGGAAATTGCAGGATGCAAAGAATCGCTTTAGTGAGGTGGTAGAGTATGCGTTGCATGATGGGCCGCAAACGATCACGCGGCGAGGGAAGGAGACCGTAGTGCTGGTTTCTGTAGATTCATTTCGTGCACTTTCGGCAGACACGGATGATTTAGTTCATTTTTTTCAGGCTTCTCCTCTTTGTGATATAGAACTGGATTTGGATCGTACCCTTGACTACGGGCGAGAGGTTTCTTTTTGAAGTATCTCATCGATACCTGCATATTGTCGGAATTGATTAAGAAGCAGCCTAAGCAGAGTGTTGTTACGTGGATTCAGGACCAAGATGAACCGGCTCTTTTTTTGAGTGTCTTGACATTTGGAGAACTCGAAAAGGGAATTGCAAAATTAGGCGATTGCAGAAGACAGCAACAATTGAGAGATTGGGTCGATCATGATCTTAAACGGCGCTTTGGTGGAAGAATACTCCCGGTTGACTACGAGACCGCCTGTCGTTGGGGAGATATATGTGGCGTAACCGAACAAGCAGGCACTCCAATGCCCGTGATCGACTCCATTCTAGCGGCGACAGCGCTCATGCACGGATTGACGTTGGTCACACGCAACACTTCCGATGTTACCCCCAGCAATGTTCCCGTTCTGGATCCCTGGTTCCTGTGATTGCAGCAATTAATCCTGAATCTTGATCTCTGGGGTGGGGTGGGGTAGGGTACCGTTTTCTAGAAAATTTAGGGGATAACCATGAGAGTACTTTCAGGGATTCAGCCTTCAGGCAAACTGCATATCGGAAACTATTTCGGCATGATGAAGCCGGCGATTGAATTGCAGGAGCAGGGTGAGACGTATCTGTTCATTGCGAACTACCATGCGCTGACGAGCGTCAGCGATCCAGATCAGCTGCGCCGTGATACGCTTGATGTCGCACTGGACTTTCTAGCGTGTGGTCTTGATTCCGAAAAGACAGTGTTTTACCGGCAGAGTGATGTGCCGGAGGTGACTGAGTTGTCGTGGTTGCTTTCGATTGTAACTCCAATGGGGTTGTTGGAACGGTGTCACTCCTACAAGGATAAGATTGCGAAGGGCATTGCTCCGAGTCATGCGCTCTTTTCATATCCTGTGCTGATGGCTGCGGATATTTTGGCGGTTCAGTCAACGGTTGTGCCTGTGGGTAAAGATCAGAAACAGCATGTTGAAGTCACGCGCGATATTGCGATCAAGTTCAACAATCAGTATGGGGAGGTCTTTACGATTCCGGAGCCCTCCATACGTGAAGAGGTTGCTGTTGTTCCGGGCATTGATGGGCAAAAGATGTCCAAGTCTTATGACAATCACATTGAGCTGTTTGGTGCACGAAAGGCCACGAAGAAGCGTGTGATGCGAGTGGTGACCGACTCTACTCCCCTGGAGGATCCGAAGAATCCAGAGTCGTGCAATGTCTTTGCACTCTACAAGCTATTTGCATCGGAGGCAGAATTGCAGGAAATGGCAAATAAATATCGCGGGGGTGGTTATGGTTATGGTGATGCAAAGAAGGCGCTACATGATGCTATCACCAGTTACTTCGAGCCGTTTCGGGCCAAGCGCGAAGCGCTGGAGCAGGATTTGGACTATGTCGAATCTGTGCTTGTGCGGGGGGCTGAGAAGGCGCGAGCCACGGCACACAAAACCCTAACGGCAGCTCGCCAGGCGATGGGGTTGGAGTAGCCATGCCTGTTCAAGAAGAGTATAAGGTTGAGCTTGAGGTCTTCGAAGGCCCGCTCGATCTGCTTCTCTATCTGATCAAGCGTGATGAAGTTGATATCTATGATATTCCGATCGAGCGGATTACGAGTCAGTACATGGAACACTTGTCTGTGATGCGGATGCTGGATTTGAACATTGCCGGCGAGTTTATTGTGATGGCCGCCACGCTGATGATGATCAAGAGTCGCCTACTACTTCCTATAGAGGAGCGTGCCGAAGAGGAAGAAGAGGAGGATGATCCGCGTTGGGATCTGGTGCGCCAGCTTGTTGAGTACAAAAAGTTTAAGGATATTGCGAATCAGCTTCAGGAACGTGAGTACCATCAGGAAAATGTTTTTGATTTTGGAGGGAAGAGCGTTGCGGTGTTAGAGCCGGATGATCCGAGTCTCGTCATGCAGGATGTGAGTCTCTTCGACCTGATTGCCGCTTTTAGTGAGGTGTTGAAGCATGCGCCGCCCGAGCAGATCGGCGAGATTGCAGGAGATCACTATACGGTAGCTGACAAAATTGATCATGTGCTCAAGACGATCCGAGCCAAGGGTAGCATGCGGTTTTCGGAGATGTTCAGCAAAATGGCATCTCGACATGAGATTATTTGTACGTTTTTGGCGATGTTGGAACTGCTCCGTTTGCGCCATGTAAAAGCAGCGCAAGATTCGCATTTTGGGGAGATTGTGATCACGAAATCTGACGAGGCTGAAGAGGATGTTGATCAGGAACAGTTGGTATTGGAATAAAATTGAGTATTAAGAATTCATTTGATGGGGGTGGGCGATGCCTAACGTCGATGCGTTGCCAGAGCTGAAACAAATTTTGGGATCTTTAATCTTTGGATCCAACCGTCCGCTAACGCTTCGGGAGTTGCGGAATTGTGTGGTTGAAGTTGCAGAGAGTGATGCTGTCGTCGAGGTGTATGCGGAGGTTGAAGACAAGCAGCTTCGTGATGCACTTGAGGAATTGAATCGAGATCTTGAGCGGAACCATTTGGGTTTTGCCGTGCAGGAAACGTCCGGTGGATATCGTCTGCAAAGCGATGCCAAATGCGGGAGGTGGCTGAAGCACCTGCTTAAGGCAAAGCCGCATCGTCTTTCGCACCCCGCATTGGAGACGATGGCGATCATCGCGTATCGGCAGCCCATCTCCAAGGCAGAAGTCGAAGCGGTTCGAGGGGTTGGTGTTGCCCATATTATCAAAGCGTTGATGGAGATGCAGTTGGTTCGTATTGTAGGGCGAAGCGAGCTTCCAGGTCGGCCTTTTTTATATGGGACGACCCATCGTTTCCTAGATCACTTTGGTCTCAAGAATCTCAAAGATCTGGACAAGATGGCCCCTATGGTGCTCTCCCGTCAGGAATTGAAGCGAGCCAGCACTCCGAAAGTTCCTGAGGAAGGGGAACGTGTTCCTGATGAAGACACGATGGAACTTCCGTTTGAGGATATGCCGAATCCCCCGTCTGCCGTGACAGGGGATGACGTTGAGGTTGAAGATCCCGGTCTTGAAGAGGATGCTGCGGAAGAAGACGTCTTTGAGTCTGATGATGATTGAAGTGGCGGGGTGCCCCGTCCTGATATAGGTTGACACCTTTGGTGGTGTGACAAGAGTGGCAATCGAAGGAGTTCACGGCAAAGGCAACGGAAAAGTTAGGATCGGTGGTGTTCACGAGGCCGTTTACCATGAGAGAGGATCGTAGACATTGCACCTATTTCGTGAACTTTGCCGTGAACGGGATCGGAACTAACCTGCCTGCAGCGCTTTGCGCAGCAATGCGGGCAGGCTCCGTCGTCATCTTTGCCGAGAACTACTCCGAATATGCCGTGCAGAGGGGCTCGGTCATGCTGTTGAAAATGAATGGGGCGTTACGGTATTAAGATCGGTTTTGGGTGTGCGTATGACGGGTGAAGTATGATCGGGACATTAGCCATTCTTGGTATGGGTTTGATGGGGGGATCGCTGGGTCTGGCCGCCAAGAATCGGGGGCTTGCAACGCGGGTGACTGCCTATGCGCGTCGGGAGGAAAGTCGCCGAGAGGCATTAGCGCTTGGCGTTGTGGATGCTGTTTATGATTCACTGGGGGATGCCGTTGATGGGGCCGATTTGGTTGTTATCTGTACACCGGTGTTGACGATGCCAGAGCTGGTTTCAGATTTTCGGGCACACCTTAGCGAAGGGTGCGTTGTGACCGATGTTGGAAGCACCAAGGCATTCTTGGCGCGCGAATTGGATCAGGTGCTGGCGGACACTTCCGCCATTTTTGTGGGAAGTCATCCCATGGCAGGTTCAGAGAAAGCAGGGATTGGCGCTGCCAGGGAGGACCTTTACCAGAATGCGCGGGTGATTGTTACCCCGGCTGAGGGGACGCCGCCAGATGCCGCACAGCGGGTGATGACGTTTTGGGAGCAGTTGGGGGCAAAGGTTTCGGTACTCACTCCACAAGCACATGACGAGCTGATTGCCAGAACAAGTCATCTTCCGCATCTTGTGGCGTCGTCGCTCGTGGCCGCCATAGACCGTGACTCGCAGAATGTGACAGCGTTTTGCGGGTCGGGGTTTTGTGATACCACACGTGTTGCGGAAGGGTCAGAGCAGGTGTGGCATGATATTGTGAAGACCAATCTTGACCCCATTCGGCGAGAAGTTGATCGGTTTGATCAGGTCATAGGGAATCTGAAAACGATGCTGAGGCGTGAAGATATGGACGGAATTCGGGCGTTTCTAGCTGCGAGCCGGGAGAAGCGGAGTAAGTTTGAAATGTAGGTGTTTGGAGTTCCGGGGGGTGCCCAGATCATATAGGATGGAAACTTGGGAATGAACATCGAACACTCAACATCGAAATATAGAATTCTCTCTTCGTTCGACGTTGGACGTTCAAAACAACGAGCGAAGCGAGGAAGTTTCAGGTCAGTGGAGAGTAGCATGAGCAGGGACGAGTCAAAAGTGGTGTCGCGGGCAAGTGCCATCGGGGGGCGTCTGCGTGTGCCTGGGGACAAGAGCATTTCCCATCGCGTTGCCATGCTTTCTGCGATGGCATCTGGAACTTCTGAGATTTTGGGTTTTTTGTGTAGTGAAGACTGTCTCAACACCCTCAATGCGATGGATGCCGTTGGCGCGCAGGTTAAGAGAGAACCGGATCGCATCACGATCAAGGGTACTGGTGGAGCCCTGCATGCTCCGCAAGGTCCGCTGGATCTCGGGAATTCGGGTACGGGAATTCGGCTTTTAACCGGGTTGTTTGCCGGCCAGCCTTTTGAGGTCGAAATGACGGGGGATGCATCGCTTTGTTCGCGTCCCATGGGTCGGATTCAGAAACCACTTAAAGCGATGGGTGCGCGCATTGCGTTGCTCGGAGAGGGTGGGTGTGCTCCTATTCGCATTCGAGGTGGAGCAGTAAATCCTGTCAGCTACACCCTTCCTATGGCATCTGCACAAGTCAAGTCGGCGGTCCTGTTGGCGGGGTTGTCAGCACACGGCGAAACGGTTGTTGTGGAGCCCCGAGCAACGCGGGATCATACCGAGCGCCTGCTTATGGCAATGGGTGCCAATCTCACGGTTGATGGGCTTTCTGTCCGACTGCAATCGGAAGGGCTTTCAGGGAGTGTGCTGAAGAGCGGGCGCTGGCATGTTCCCGGCGATTTCTCGTCTGCAGCCTTTTGGATTACGGCGGCTGCCGTAGTGGAGGGGAGTGAACTTGTGGTTGAGGGTGTGGGCCTCAATCCTCGGAGAACGGCCCTTCTTGAGGTGTTGCAGCGCATGGGTGCCCATATTGAGTGTATTGTTGACGATGCCACTTGGGAGCCGACAGGGTCGATTGTGGTGCGCGGCGCACGTCTCAAGGGCACTGAAGTGGGTGGTGATGAGATTCCGAACCTGATTGATGAGTTGCCATTGGTCGCTGTTGCCGGTGCATTGGCTGATGGGGATACGGTGATTCGGGATGCCGCTGAGCTGCGCGTGAAGGAGTCCGATCGCATTGCAACGATGGTGAAGAACCTGACAGCTGTGGGCGTTGCGGTTGAAGAGAGAGAGGATGGGTTGCGCGTTTCTGGAGGCCCTGTTGCGGGGGGCGCTACTGTCGACAGTTTTGGTGATCATCGTATTGCGATGGCCATGGCCGTATTGGCGTTAGCTGCGGATCGGCCGATTCAGATTGATAATGTTGCCTGTGTGGCGACTTCGTACCCCAAATTCTGGGACGATATGGAGAGGATAGTTGAGCATGGCAAATGAAGTTGTTGCGATTGATGGGCCATCGGCTTCTGGTAAATCAACCGTTGCCCGTCGTGTGGCAAAAGCGTTGGATTGGTTGTATGTGGATTCGGGTGCTCTCTATCGTGCTGTTGCATGGAAAGCGCTTCAAGAGAATGTGGATCCACAGAATCTTCAAGCGTTGTCAGACTTGGTGGAGGTTACAGAGCCAACCTTCTTTGTGAGTGAGGGCGCTGTTTGCTTTCGACTCAATGACGTCGTGTTGGATCGTGAGTTGCGTGCCGAGACCATTAATCGCCATGTGAGCCCCGTTGCAGCCAATCCGGATGTGAGAGCCTGCGTTACGCAGTGGCTGCACGATATGCTTTCCCTAGGCAATCTGGTTATGGAAGGCCGGGATATTGGCACCGCCGTGTTTCCGGATGCTCGGTATAAATTTTATCTCGATGCGTCGCCCGAGGAACGTGCCCGCCGCCGTCATGCCGAGATGCCGACTGTAGAATCGGATATGTCTGTGCGTGATGTCCATGAATCGCTCAAACGCCGTGATACGATTGATAGCCGTCGCATGACGGCACCTCTTTCTGTCGCTGATGATGCAACTGTGATTGATTCTACACAGATGGATATTGATGGTGTCGTTCACTTTATTACGGAACGTGTTAATGCTGCCGGATAGCTTGGAATGACAGATCGCGCGGCATGCTTATTTCTTAATTTCTTAATTTCTTAATTTCAAATTTCAAATTTACTTAAAGGTCTTGCATGTTGCAGCGTCGCGCGGT
Organism: uncultured Victivallales bacterium; assembly: GCA_964576795.1. Taxonomy (GTDB): domain Bacteria; phylum Verrucomicrobiota; class Kiritimatiellia; order UBA8416; family UBA8416; genus JABGOW01. The sequence continues at coordinate 15,054 of CAZNWT010000045.1, read as the reverse complement.
AGGGTTTGGCTTCTTTTTTAGGGGAAAGAGACGCATTAATGGCAAAAGATGATTATATAGAACTTGAGGGGACGGTCATGAAGGTCCTGCCTGCCACGATGTATCGTGTCAAGCTGGAGAATGATCATGAAGTTCTCGCGCACATTTCGGGTAAGATGCGGAAGCATTTTATTCGTATCACTGCCGGTGATCGCGTCACGTTGCAAATTTCTCCATACGACTTGACAAAAGGTCGTATCACGTATCGCCATCGAAACTAGCAGCCTTTCGGTTGTGAAAAGTCGAAGGGGACGTTCCTTGTAACGTATTCTGCTGTAATCCGTTATTCGGCTTTTCACACACCTCTATACCGGTCGTTGAGATATCCTCGTTGACTGCAAGGTGGATGCCGGCCTCCGGACGGCGTTGAGCAAGAGAGAGAGACTGACGAGAGTCAGGAGAGACCAAAGGTCGAGACTGTCTCAGTTTTGGCTCTCGCGTTTCTCAACCGCGTCGGGACGCCACGATCCACCTGAGTTGCCTTTTCATGATCAGGGCAAACGCATCTAAATTTTCAATAATGATGGGGATCGGAACACGGGAACGGGCGACGATAGCGGTGGACGATTGAGATATTCTCCCCTTGTTTATCCATTCACTGTCAGAACGCTCTCCGCTTGTTCCACCCAGCGGAGGCAGGCGGGCTGCTACGAGCACACGACTTATTGCTGACCACACGAGAGTGGCAACCTATTTCAGGACGGGACTCTACGTCAGCTTATAGGCTCGCAAGCATGCCTTGAAATCGGAGGGTAGTGGCGCGCGTGCATGAATCTTTGCTTCGGTCACGGGGTGGAAGAAGCGCAGTTCGTAGGCGTGAAGCATTTGACGTGGGATTTCAGCGAGCGTGTTCTCGAGATGTAAGCCCGTTGCATACTTCCGGTCGCCAAGCACGGGGTGGCGGATTGAGGCGAGATGAATTCGAATCTGATGTGTGCGCCCCGTCTCAATGCTGACGGCGACGTGGCTGGCCTTGCGAGAGGTGTCGAGCACACGAGCATTTGAAATGGCCGTCTGTCCTCCCAGCGGTTTTGAGATTCTTTGAGTGCCCCGCTCCATGTGGTCATACACGATGGCATGGTAGACCTTTGTGATTGTCTTTGCCCGGAAGCATTCGACCATGCGTGCTTTTGCCTCTTCAGAGAATGTAAACATTAGGCATCCGGAGGTGTCCCGGTCGAGTCGGTGTACCGCTTGAAGCTCTGGGGTGTGCAATTGCGTGCGCAATATGGCTTCGAGGCTATTGCTCTTGCCGCAGGCAAGAACGCCGGACGGTTTGTTGGCAATTACATAGTCGTTGTCCCGATAGAGAATCTCAATTTTTTCCCGCTTGTCTGCTTTGCTTCGTGGGGGGGGAGCAAGCACTTTGACTTCATCTCCGACTGTGAGTGTATGTCGGGCCATCCAGATGCGTTGCCCATTTACGGAGATGTTGCGTAAATCCAGAATTGCTTTTGCTGCACGTTTGGAGAGTGAGAGGTGGCGGGCGATGAAGTCCAGAAGGGTGGATTGATCTTCCGCGCGGCGCACTTTGTAAGTAATTGGTTCCATCTTGCCTTTCTTTGATTCCTGTTGCGTGGTAAAAGTACCGGTTGATACACGAAACGTAAAGCGTTCGCGGATGTGCCGCGACTATTTTTATTAAAGAGGAGGCCCTGATGTCGTTACCCGATGAGTTTCAAGGAAAAAACAGAAGTGAGATTGAGGAGTGGTTTCTCTCCGCGGTTGAGGCATCTCCGCTGCCCGTTGATAAAATGTTTGAGGTCTTAGAGGCTTTGGGTGGAAGCGATAGCGGTGATCAGGTGGAGAGCTGGGTGGAATTGTTCCAAGATAGCCTTGCCGATCAAGGAGACAGTGCCTCTGCCTTGCGCTTGTTGGAGCTGCGTTGTGATTGGAGCGGGGGTTCTCCAGCCTTTCAGCGTATCTGTCAGGCTGCGGCCAAGGCTGCCTTTACGTCCCGCCTCGGCAAATCCTTTGTAAAGAATGTTGGTTTTGATGGCAATGTTCCGCCCGCGGAGTCACTAAGGCGATTGGGAATCCTTTCGCGTTTGGCCAAAGGGCGGCTCTGCTATGAGAAAACATGGGGTTTTGGCACGGTTCGTCGGGTCGATGATTTCTATGAACGCGTTACGATTGATTTTACGGGAAAACCGGCCCATGAGATGTCGATGGCTTACGCTGCAGAGACGCTGGAACTGATTAGTGATGATCACTTGTTGGCACGATTACATCAGACCCCTGACGCGTTGAAGGTGATGCTGAAGGAAGAACCCGCTGAAGTGGTTCGCATTACGCTCCGAAGTTATGGTGCAACGAGTGCTTTGGATTTGAAGGATCGACTTGTGGATGCGGTCATGCCGGAATCGGAGTGGAAGTCATTTTGGGAGCGTGCTCGCAAGGCACTCAAGCAGGATCCTTTGGTTCATATTCCGACCCGTCGCGCTGAGCCGATTGCGCTATTGGGCTCGCCCGATGAACATTTGCAGTCCCAGTTTCATGAGTTGAGGGATCGGAGTGATCCCGAAAGCATCCTGCAGAAAGCGGATGAACTCGAAGCCGGTGGCATTTTCAAAACGCTTAGCCCTGAAAATGGTGTCATCCTTGCAGATCGCCTGGCATTTGCCACTTGGGGTGCAGAGGGCAATCACCCTGATTGGGTTGCGCGGTCGCTGCTGATGGCGCTTCGCTGTGGTGTTGTCAGCGAGGATGGCACGCTGGGGGATCGTAAGACGGATGTCATGCAGGCCTTTGAAGCGCTACTTGTTCCCGATACCTTGTTCGCGGCTCTCACCAAACTTCCTGTGAGGGCGATGAGTGGTTTGTTGGAACACTGTGCGGTCACGCTCCCTGGTCTTCTGTCAGAGCGCCTGATTCCGATGCTTCCGAAACTTTCGATTTCGGTCATTACAGAAGCCATTGCGCGGATTCAGCAGGCAGGGCATGAACCCGAGATGGTAGAGTTTATAGCCGGATTGATTGTGGCTCGAAAAGCGTCCCCCTCTCTGTTGCTGTGGATGTTCCGGAATCTGGATTTGGCATCGAGTTGGATTGCGGATGATCCTGCCGAGTTGCTTCGCCAGGGGCTTGAGGCAATCGAATGGCCGGAAGCGGGAGATCAGCTTAGGGCTCAGCATCAGCTTCGTGCACTCTTTGAATCGGGTATGTGGTTTACGGATCGTATACATGGTTTGAGTCATGAACAGCGGGTTGTCTTGCTGGCGCGTGTTCAGGAATGTCGTGGTTGGGACGAGGCTGGAAGACGTTCGGTGATAGCCGGTATTATCAAGACGTATCCGGAACTGCACGAGGCCGTCAATGCGGGGGCTCCGGTGGCAGCTAAGCCGCGTGCACGGATGACGTCATGGCGCAGTTATCGCGAGCGGCAGGAACAATTTAAGAAGTTGATGGAGGTAGAGATTCCCGCAAATAGCCAGGAGATTGCCGTTGCGAGAAGCTATGGCGATCTTCGCGAGAATGCAGAGTACAAGTACGCGAAAGAACACCAACGGATTTTGTATCGCCGTCGTGATGAGCTGGAAGATGATCTGAAGGCTGTGAAGGGTACTGATTTTGCCGGTTGTAGTGCCGACGCAGTGGGCATGGGGACGATTGTTGTCGTTCGCCGCCCCAGTGGCAATGAAGATACATTCTGTATTTTGGGTGAGTGGGATCGAGATGAAGACTTGAATATTATTTCCAGTCTGAGTCGTCTTGCGCAGTTGCTGGAAGGTCACGCGGTGGGTGATTCGGTTGTCCTGCCGGGGGCCGTTGATGATGAAACCTGCGACGTGGTGGCTGTGGCGCCATTTGGTGAGTCGATTGCGGCGTGGCTTAAAGGGTAAGGGGATCCGAAAGCGCGAACGGGGTGGCTCGCTTGGCCTCTGTTCCGGGGCGAGGGCGCCCCAGCTCCAGTGTTGCAAGATATGCTTGGGTTGCGGTAGTGGAGGTGGCCCGCACTCGCGCTGCTATTTGGAATGTTATGAATTGGCGGGGAGTTCAACGTCCAACAACCAACATCCAACGCCCAACATTCAAGTTGGGAATTCTCTTCGTTGGGCGTTGGTTGTTGGATGTTGGTTGTTCGAATTGAAGTTTCAAGCTAGTGCAACCGTTGTGTGCTTTTTCCGCTGATTTTCGCCATTCGGGGTTGACCTTGTCTTGCCCTCTTTAGTAGTATCGTGCCCGTTTCTGAAACGGAATGCACCCGTGGTGAAATTGGCATACACGCAGCGTTCAGGTCGCTGTGGCCGCAAGGCCGTGGAGGTTCGACTCCTCTCGGGTGCACCAGCCTTCGCTCTGCGCCTGCCGGGAGAGGGGGAGGCAGGCTTGAGCTACGGCTGGCAAGCCAGCCTTTTTTCGCTGATTGGCGGGGTGATGAGGTGGTTGTACATTTTGCAGTCAAGCGGCGAGGATAACGGGGAATTCCGAAGAGTGATTCTCGGGATCATCCCCGTTTTTTTATAGGAGAAGGAGGTCCTGATGAAAATCTATCTCAATGGTAAATTGATTCCCGAGCGAGAGGCCAAGATCTCGGTATTTGACCACGGCCTGCTCTATGGCGATGGTGTTTTCGAAGGCATTCGCTCATACAATGGGCGTGTTTTTGAGCTAGATACCCATATTGACCGCCTCTATGACTCCGCCAAAGCCATTGCTTTGGAAATTCCGATGACGCGGGCGGGAATGAAGAGTGCGGTGATCCGCACCTGTGCTGCCAACAAGACAACGGATGGCTATATTCGGCTTGTCGTGACACGTGGTGTCGGAACGTTGGGCCTGAACCCTTATCTGTGCAAGAAGCCTCAGATCATTATTATTGCCGCCGATATTCAGCTCTATCCCAAGAAACTCTATGATGAAGGGCTTAAGATTGTGACGGTTGGGACGATTCGGAATCTTTCCGAGGCGTTGAATCCCCGCATCAAGAGTCTGAATTATCTCAATAACATTCTGGCCAAAATCGAGGCCATCAATTCGGGGTGCATGGAAGCGGTTATGCTGAATTCCCAGGGGGCCGTGGCAGAGGCAACCGGAGATAATATCTTTATTGTACGGGGAAATTCGGTGGTGACCCCTCCTGTTAATGAAGGTATCCTTGAAGGCATTACACGCAATACGGTCATGACGCTTGCTAAAGAATTTGGGCTTGATGTCTCGGAAACGCGTTTGAGTCGATATGACTTGTATACGGCAGATGAGGTGTTTCTGACCGGCACGGCCGCTGAGGTGATTGGTGTTGTTAACATTGATCGTCGGCAGATTGGTGACGGCACTCCGGGGGCGATAACGCGTAAGCTGATGAAGCGTTACCGGCAGCATGCGAGTAGTACGGGAAGTCCCATCCAGTAGAGTCTGGAATCATAAGTTTGGAATCAAACCTGATATGAAATGCGAAGCATGCCATAGCAATGATGCAACGGTGCAGGTGAAGCAGGTTGCCGATGGAATGGTTAAGGAGGTCTGTCTCTGCGTGGAATGTGCAGAGAAGAGCGGTCTCAAATCGCCTGCTGCCATGGCGGACTTTCTGTTCGGGACGGGGGGTTCCTCACTTGAAGAGTCAAAGTCTGTTGCGTTGAAGAGCTGTCCGGTCTGCCACATGCGCGGAACGGATTTCAAGACAAGTTCGCGTTTGGGCTGTGAGCATTGCTATGAGACGTTTGCGGAGGATCTTGAGCCGATGCTCGAGTCGATGCATCGTTCGCACAAGCATATTGGCAAGACCTCATCGCGTGCGCAGGTGCGTGCCCAGATTATGGTACTTCAGGGGCGATTGAACCAAACCGTAGCGGCTCAGGAGTTTGAGGATGCAGCTGGCATTCGCGATGAGATTCGGGCACTGGAAGCCAAGAGTCTCGCAGGGAATCCATAACGATGGTTGTTGAAGATCTCATGAAGCGTTCTAGCGCATGGCTCTCACCTCGCCATAGTAGTGGTGTGGTCATTAGCAGTCGGATTCGACTCGCACGAAATGTGCATGGGGTTGCGTTTCCCGGCTGGGCAGGTGGCGACGAATGCAAGCGGTTGTTTGATCGTCTACATGATGCGCTTATGGCGTTGGACTCGCTTGATGAACCGATTTCGTTGCGTGTGGATGATTTGAGTTCCGTGGAACGTGAGGTGTTGCGTGAACGCCGCCTCATCAGTCCCGAATTGGTTGAAAAGGGTTCGGGAAGTGGCGTGGTGATTGCCAAGAAACAGCGTGTGGCGGTGATGATCAATGAAGAGGATCACCTCCGTTTACAGGTGATGCGGCCGGGATTAGATCTTGCGTCGGCTTGGCGTCTATTGGATCGAATTGATACAGAATTAGAACAGCACGTTTCCTATGCCTTTTCTCCTGAGTTTGGATATTTGACGGCGTGTCCAAGCAACGTGGGAACCGGAATGCGTGCCAGCGTCATGCTGCATTTTCCGGGCCTTAAGCTTCTAGATGAGATGGATCGGGTGATCAAGGGACTGACGCGCATGGGATTGGCGGTTCGTGGGGCCTTTGGAGAGGGCTCGGATGCCTTTGGCAACATGTATCAAATTTCAAATCAGACCACGCTTGGTGTGCGTGAATCCGAGACGGTGGCGCGTATTCAGGATGTTGCGGAAACGTTGGTATCTCTAGAGGAGAATGCGCGTGCACGGCTTATTGAGCAGCGCGAACTCCATGTGCTTGACTATGTTAATCGTGCACTCGGTATTGTGATGTATGCCCAGATTATGTCATCAGGAGAGGCATTGGATTTGTTGTCTGGGTTGAGACTGGGGCTTGAGTGTGGTATGTTGGATGGTGTTGGTGCGAGCCGATTGAATGAATTGATGTTGCTGACACAGCCGGGCCATTTGCAAAAGGCTTCAAAAAAAGAGCTTTCTGTAGACGCACGTGACGTTGTGCGTGCACGTCTTATACGCCGAAAGCTAAAGGGCATTAAGCTGACAAGGGCATTATGAATAATTTTAATAATTTTACGCCACGGGCGCAGCAGGTCATCAATCTTGCACGCAAGGAGGCTGACGGGTTTAATCATCCCTACGTCGGGACAGAGCACCTGCTTCTCGGATTGATTGCATTGGGTGAGGGCGTTGCAGTTAATGTATTGACGCGACTGGGTGTTTCGCTCGAACGGGTTCGTCTGGAAGTTGAGAGTGCGGTGGGGCAGGGCCCCGAGACAAAGCTTGCCGGAAATGTGCCGTTTACGCCGCGCTCAAAGAAGGTGCTGCAGCTCTCGGCAGCCGAAGCGCAAGCCCTCAACCATACCTATATCGGTACTGAGCATATTTTGTTGGGGTTGTTGCGTGAAGGAGAGGGTGTCGCGGCTCAAGTGTTGCGTACGCTTGAAATCGACTTGGATACAGCTCGACGTGAAATTCTGCGTGAATTGGATCCCAATTTTGAACCCTCTGATGATGAAAATATGCAGGCAGAGGGGGCTGCAGCGGATCCGAAAGCGAAGGGGCCTGTCAAGACGCCGGCTTTGGATGCCTTCGGACGCGACTTGACTGCACTGGCTCGAGAGAAAGGTCTGGATCCTGTGATTGGTCGGGCTGATGAGCTTGAACGCGTGGTTCAGGTTTTGTGTCGCCGCAATAAGAATAACCCCGTGCTACTGGGGGAAGCGGGCGTTGGCAAGACCGCTGTTGTTGAGGGGTTAGCTCAGTCAATCGTTGCGGGTGACGTTCCCGAGAGCATGCGGGGTCGCAAGGTCATCACGTTGGACATGGCGCTTATGATTGCGGGGACGAAGTACCGCGGACAGTTTGAAGAGCGCATCAAGGCGGTCATGGATGAAATCAAGCGGGCTGGCGACATTATTCTATTTATTGATGAATTGCATACCATCGTGGGGGCGGGTTCGGCAGAGGGTGCCATGGATGCTTCAAACATCATCAAGCCTGCACTTTCGCGTGGGGATTTACAGTGCATCGGTGCGACCACCCTTGATGAGTACCGCAAGTATATAGAGAAGGATGCCGCTCTGGAGCGCCGCTTTCAGACGGTGCGCGTGGAAGCGCCGAGTGTGGACCAGACCATTGATATTCTTAAGGGGCTGCGGTCGCGTTATGAAGAGCACCACGGGGTCCACTATACTGACGATGCTCTCGATCTAGCCGCCCGCCTGTCCGACCGCTACTTGACGGGGCGCTACCTTCCTGACAAAGCCATTGATGTCATTGACGAGGCGGGTGCTCGAGTCCAGATTCTTGCCTCTACTCGCTCTCCTGATCTGCGTGAACGGGAAGCCGAGATTGAGAGAATTCGAGAAGCGAAGGAGAAAGCGATCGGCGAGCAGCTCTTTGAGGAGGCTGCTGAGCTCCGGGATCGCGAGCGTTGCGAACGGGATGCCCTTAACGATGTTGTTGAAGCCTGGAAGGCGTCTCGTGACAAGTCTGAGCTTAGTGTGGGCATAGATCAGATTATGGCGGTAATCGCAAAATCGACAGGAGTCCCTCTACAGCAGATGGATGGGCGGGAGCTCGCCCGGTTGCTGGATATGGAGAAAGAGATCGAATCCTCTGTCATTGGGCAGGGCGCGGCGGTCAATTCCATCTCGCGTGCTTTGCGGCGTTCGCGGGCAGATCTCAAAGATCCCAATCGTCCGATCGGATCGTTTATTTTCTTGGGCCCCACTGGCGTTGGAAAGACGTTGTTGGCCAAAGTCCTTGCCGAGTTCATCTTCGGAGATGCCGCTGCATTGATTCAAATTGATATGTCGGAGTACATGGAGAAATTCAATGTCTCCCGATTGGTGGGGTCTCCCCCCGGTTATGTGGGGCATGATGAAGGTGGGCAGTTGACCGAGCGTGTACGCCGTCGGCCTTATTCGGTTGTGCTTTTTGATGAGGTTGAAAAGGCGCATCCTGATGTTATGCATATGCTGCTTCAGATTCTTGAAGAGGGCAAGTTGACCGACAGCGTTGGGCGTCAGGTGGACTTCCGCAATACGGTCGTGATTCTCACCTCAAATCTGGGTCATGGAATCGGAGCGATGGCCGGAGGGCTTGGGTTTGGGGATAGCGAGGGTGAGGATTCCGAAAAAGCGAGCTACGATCAACTCAAACAGCGAACGCTGGACGCTGCAAAGCGCGCTTTTAAACCGGAATTTCTCAATCGCATTGACGATATCATTGTATTTCGTGAATTGAATCGAAAAGATGTTGAGGCCATTTTGGAGCTTGAGCTTGCAAAAGTACGTGAGCGTTTAGCAACAAAAGGGTGGAAAATGCGCCTTAACAAGTCGGCAAAGGCTTTGCTTATGAAAAATGGTGTCAATTCTAAGATGGGGGCGAGACCCTTGCGAAGAGCCGTTTCGCACTATCTTGAAGATCCGCTGGCAGAAGCCATTCTCCGAGGACAATTTTCAGGGAGCGGCATCATCAGCGTCAGTGATAAGGGGGGGAAGTTGGAGTTTAACCAGCGGGTGTTGGTTGCGCATCAGTAGGACTTGCAGAAAATGTGGTGTCGCAAGTTTTGTGAAAATGGAGAATGCTTTTAAGTTGTTGTTTGTAGGACGGGCTTCCCCGGTATTCCGGGGAGCCCGTGGCTGGACGTCTATGCGATACGCGCTCCCGGAATACCGGGAAGCACGTCCTACAACGTTGCGCGTGTAATATGACACTAGGGGGCGTGACTAAGTGTGCGATTAGGTGTGAAACGTTGGTATTGGGATCGAAAGAGTTGCTGTTCAACGAATAGGGCTTGCAATGCGGGGGGGTACGTGACACGATGCCGCCCTTTTGGAGGAAATATGGCTGTTAAGATCAGATTGACAAGGACCGGTGCCACGAATGATGCGTGTTATCGGGTAGTGGCGGCGGACACGCGATCCCCTCGGGATGGCCGACGTTTGGAGATTCTGGGATGGTATGATCCCGGTCAGACAGGCGTTAATTTCAAGCTTAAGCTTGATCGTATTGACCATTGGATTGGGGCAGGGGCACAGGTTAGTGATACGGTTGCCAGTCTTATTCGCAAAGCGCGTAAGCTTCCTGTTGAAGCGCCTGTGATTGAGGCACCCGTAGTGTCAGAGGACGTGCCGGAGGAAGTGCTGGCGACAGCGGATGCGGATTGACATCATTACGATTTTTCCCGGGATGCTGCAGGGGTTTCTGCAGGAGAGCATGCTAGGGCGTGCTGTTACTCGGGGTAAGGTAACGTTCAATACGGTTAATCTCAGGGATTTTGCCTATGATGTTCACCGGACCACGGATGACCGCCCTTATGGTGGTGGGCCGGGGATGGTGATGAAGCCGGAGCCGCTGTTTGCGGCGGTTGAGTCGGTACGATCGGAAGGGTGTCGCGTGGTGTTAATGACCCCGCAAGGTGTTCCTTTTCGGCAGGCACAGGCTCAGCGGTTGGCGCAGACGGAACACATTGTGTTTGTCTGTGGTCACTATGAAGGTGTTGACGAGCGCGTACGGCAGACATTGGTGACGGACGAGATTTCGATTGGCGACTACGTCCTGACGAATGGTGTGCTTCCTGCGGCGGTTGTGGTGGATTCCGTAGTGCGATTGCTTCCCGGTGTTCTGGGAGGGGAAGGGGCTACGGTGGAGGAGTCGTTCTCGGAGGGACTGTTGGAGTATCCGCAGTACACGCGGCCGGCAGTATACAAGGACATGGTTGTTCCCGATGTGCTCTTGTCGGGAAACCACCAAGCGGTTGCCGCTTGGCGCCTTGAGCAGTCAGAGATGCGGACTCGGGATCGTAGACCGGATTTATTGAGAGAGAGTTGAACGCAGGCCCCTATGGGGAACTGCATGTGGATATTGAGTGAGACAACACGGAACCCTGAATGGGGTGCTGACGGAGGACGTCATGGGATCACAGATTGTTGAGAGTATTGGCAACGAGAGCATGAGAGACGATGTGGCAAAGTTTGCCGTCGGTGATTCTGTTCGCGTTCACGTGAAAATCCGTGAAGGTGAGAAGGAACGTATTCAGGTTTTCCCCGGAATCGTCATTGCACGCGATGGCGGCGGTGGAACGCAAACGTTTACGGTTCGACGCATTTCTCATGGCGTGGGTGTTGAGCGTGTATTCCCTGTGCACTCGCCCTACGTCGAAAAGATTGAAGTTGAGCGCTCCGCGCATGTTCGCCGGGCGAAGTTATATTATCAGCGCAAGCGCACGGGAAAGAAAGCGCGTCTGAAAGAGAAAATCACAGCGAAGAAATAAGGTGCTCACCTATGAGCATCACGAATGGTCTCAGGGGCACATTCGGGTTGTAGGAATAGACGAAGCAGGCCGTGGACCACTGGCAGGACCCGTTGTTGCTGCAGCTGTTTTGTTTCAATGCGACTTTATTGAACGTGAATACCCAACGTCTTTGGCCCTCCTTACGGATTCCAAGAAACTGAGCGAAGCGCGTCGGGATTCTTTTTTTGAGCAACTCCAATCGTCTGATGCCGTAGAAATAGGGGTTGGCATTGCAGATGTCGAAGAAATTGATGCGATCAACATTCTGCGCGCGACGCATGTTGCCATGAGGCGTGCTGTTGAGGGCGTGAGCCCATCTCCAGATCATATTCTTGTGGATGGACTGCCTGTTCCTGGACTGCCTGTGCCCTCAACGGCCATTATAAAGGGCGATGGTCTCAGTCTCTCAATTGCAGCCGCAAGCATCATTGCAAAGGTCACCCGAGATCGCATGATGAAAGCGTTGGATGCGGTCTATCCGGAATATGGATTTGCCAGGCACAAAGGCTATGGAACTCAGGCGCATGTTCAGGCGTTACTGGAGTATGGTCCCACGCCCATTCATCGCATGTCATTTCGCCCCGTTCGAGAGGCTGCGGAAATTCACCACCCCGCAGCCGGGGGGGCGCAGCAGAAAGAGCTGTTTGAATGAAACGTTTTTAACCGCGGATGGGCACGGATGTACACGGATGCTCGTCGTCTGCTATTGTTAGATATTATCTGCGTCCATCCGCGCCCATCCGTGGTTAGAGAAGTTGATTGGCCGATTTTTTAACCGCGGATGGGCGCGGATGTACACGGATGCTCGTTGTCTGCTGTTTTGTGAATATTATCCGTGCCCATCCGTGCCCATCCGCGGTTAGAGAAGTTGATTGACCGATTGTTTAACCGCGGATGGGCGCGGATGTACACGGATATTGGGAAGGATGATTTGGGATGCTTATTCATGAAGAATTGAGTCGTAGCATTATTGGGGCTGCCATGGATGTCTTGAACGAGCTCAAGCCGGGGTTGGATGAGAAACTCTACGAGAATGCTCTGGTCATTGAGTTGCGGGAACGTGGGCATGAAGTTGATCAACAGAAGAGAATTCCTGTCCATTTCAAAGGACATCTGATCGGGACGCTGATCCCTGACATGATTGTGGATAACCGTATCGTGGTTGATCCCAAAGTTGTGACGGCATTTAACGAGAACCACTTGGCGCAGATGATTGGCTATTTGGCAAAGACGAGTCTTGACCTGGCTCTACTGCTCAACTTTAAATATGCAAAACTCAAGTGGAAGCGCGTTGTACGTGCTGAGGGTATTGAAAATCCGTGCCCATCCGCGCTCATCTGCGGTTAAAAAAAGTTATTGGGAAAGAATGTTTAACCACGGATGGGCGCGGATATACACGGATACTCGTTGTCTGCTATTTTTTTATTAAATCCGTGTTCATCCGCGCCCATCCGTGGTTAGAAAGGTGTTTTGATGTTTCGTAAGATATTCAAGTCAGCTGCGAGACAGCCTCGCCATTTAGAGACAGGTGAATGGGGGGAAGGCGTTGCGGGAAAGGTGTTACGAAAAAAGGGCTACAAGATTCTGGGTCGACGGGTGCGTGTGGGGACACGGGACGAATTGGATCTGGTGGCGAGGGATGGTGACGTTCTTGTTTTTGTGGAAGTAAAAACACGTAAGAGTGAAGCGTTTGGGCGTCCGGTTGATTCTGTCAATCGTGCCAAACGGCACACCCTTTCACGAGCGGCTGTGCGCTATCTCAAGAAACTTAAGAATCCCCGAATTTGTTTTCGGTTTGATGTGGTTGAAGTCATCGGGGATATGGATAGCACAGTAGCTCCCGAAGTCAGGCATATTGAAAATGCCTTTGCATTGGAGCGACGCTATCAACTCCCTTAGTAATGGGGCATGAGAGATTTTAAACAAGGAGGTAGCAAAGGAAACGAAGGGAAGGTTGGGAACATTTCTTGGAAACTATTATGCTTTGCTCCCTTTGCCTCCTCATTGTTCAAAACCATTTTGCCGAGTTGCTCTTGGCGGGTTGTTTTCCTATACTGGACTCATGAAACCGATGTCATACATATTAGCACTGGTCGGATTGCTTTTATTGGGCTTTCAACTGTCTGCATCTGGGGTGGACTTTTCTCGCTATGCCCCGATTTTAGAACGGCGGCCCTTCGCGTCCCTGGTGACAAACGCTGACATTGTGGAGCCTGTTGTAACGCTGGTGGCCCCGCCTGCATTCGTCAAAGATCTTCGGATGTGCGCGATCACAGAAAGTCCTGCGGGCGTCCGTGTGGGTTTTGTCAATATCAAGGCACGCCCCCCGCAGCCTTACTATCTCTATGTTGGGGACTCAGAGGATGGTATTGAGCTGGTTGATGCGGACTACATAAGAGAAGGGGCGTTGATTCGCAAGGATTCCGAGCAGTATTGGCTTTATATGCGCGGTGAGGCTGCCGTTGAATCCAGCCGGCCAACGGTTCCGCATCCCACGCGGTCTTTAACGCATTCTCGAAACAGAGCGATTCCCAGCGTTACACACACTCCGGCTGCCTCACCCATCTCCGGGTCCTCATACGCAGAACGCCGACGCCGCCGGCTTGACGAGATGCGACAGCGTGCAGCAGACTCTCGTAAGGAATCAGATTCAGATGTTGAGAAGCGACTACAGGAATACCAAATGGACTTGATTCGTAAAGGGCTGACGCCGCTTCCTATTCCCCTGACGGAAGAGATGGATAGTCAACTTGTGAAAGAGGGCGTCCTCCCGCCGGTCGAGGGAGAGTGATGCGGGAGGGGAAGGGCTGAAGGATGAAAGCTGAAACCTGAAGTTCTTATAAGAGATTGGGAGAAGAACCGCGGATGGGCACGGATGTACACGGATGATTCAGGATGGAACCTTGATTCATGACAAGTAGGCACACATCTCCGAGGTGTAGCCCCACGGCCTCTGGCCGGCCCGCGCTTTGCGCGGCGTGCATCTCGGAGATATGCACATACTGTAGATCAGTGTGTGCAAGACGAGACGTGTAACCGGATGGAATGAAGTTGAGCAAATCAGGATGAGAAACAGACTACTATATATAGTGGGTGTTCTGGTGGTGTTGGGTATCACTTCAGCAAGAGGCGTCGTTGTCAGTGATTTTGGTCGCTACGAAATCATTCTCCAGCGCCGCCCTTTTGGTGAAGCCCCACCGGAGGTGGATCTTGCCGCGAGTGCAACTCCTGTGATTCCTGCTGGGCCCTCATTCGTGGATGCGCTAACCATGTGTGCGATCACCGCAGGTGGAGGTGCTGTTCGCGTTGGATTTGTGGATGCCAAATCGACCCCCCCTAAGACCTACTTTCTTTTTGTGGGCGAGAGTGAAGATGGCATTCAGGTCGTCGAGGCTAATTACGAAGAAGAGACGGTGACGCTCAGGAAAGACGGTGACACACGTCTACTGAGAATGGGCGGGGGAGCTGCGAGAGCCGTTGCCTCAGCACCCATCCGCAACAATAACAAACTTATTCGTAGGCCCCGAACAGCGATTCCAAAGTCAACTCTCACCCGCAGGCAGTATAAAGAAGAGCGTGCTCTTGGCATACGAAAGGCTCCTATATCGCCAAGGCAGGTTCTGCGCGGGGCAACGCATCTGTCCAACATCCCGGCAGACGTTCGGGATTTGGCTATGCGGAAGTACAATATGGAGCTGATACGTGCGGGAGGATCCAAAGGGCTTCCGTTACCGATCCCGCTTTCTGATGAAGAAGACGCACAGCTCGTTGAGGAGGGGGTTCTTCCTCCGCCAATTGAGTAGTAGAAAAAGATTGGATCTCCCGTCATC
>CAZNWT010000044.1:0-34241 GCA_964576795.1 uncultured Victivallales bacterium | reverse complement strand
GAAAAGGCAGCTTAGAAAATGTACGAATGTGTCTCACTTTTATTGACAAGTTCCGTATCGGCACGGGCCCCCGATGCGAACGGCAGCTATGTTCCCACGACTGTGCTTTTTCCCTATATACCACCGAAGGATTGGGGAGGAAGCGTCAGCATGCACGACAAGGCCATCGCGTACTATGATCGCATCCGCACTATCGAGTTCACCGAATGTGAGATTCGATCAGAATATCATGATCAGATCAGGAATGTCGCGGCCATCCTTGGTCAAAAGGTAACCTGGAACCGCCGCGCATCCGGTTTATTCCGTTGGCAGGTACTTAGCATTCCGGTTGTGGTTGCGCTCATTGGACTCATGAAAGCTCTCTAGCGGCAAAACTCGCCCTGTTGAAAGGAACTACGAATGAGATTCTTTCTCTATGCACGCAAGTCAACCGACGACGAGGAGCGGCAGATGCTTTCGATTGAGGCGCAGCTTGCTGAACTCAGGGAGTACGCTGCAAACGAGGGTCTCACGGTTGTACGGGAATTCGTGGAATCCCGGACGGCCAAGGAACCCGGACGACCGATTTTCAACGACATGCTGATGCGTGTCGAGGAGGGAGAGGCTACAGGACTGCTGGCATGGCACCCGGATAGGCTCGCACGGAATAGTGTAGACGGCGGGCAGATAGTGTACTTGCTCGATCGTGAAAAGCTGTCGGCGCTTCGATTTCCCTCGTTCTGGTTTGAGGACTCTCCGCAAGGCAAGTTCGTCCTTAGTATCGCGTTTTCTCAAAGCAAGTATTACTCGGATGCCTTGAGCGTCAACGTACGCCGAGGTATGCGGCAGAAGCTGCGACGCGGAGAGTATCCGGGCAGGCCGCCGGTTGGGTACCTGAACGAACCCAGATTGCGTACAATCATTGCTGACCCATACAAGGCAAAGCTCATTCGCCGGATGTTCGAGGCGTATTCGACTGGCCGCCATACTTTCGATTCACTGCAAGAACTCACCGCCGACTTGGGACTCACGAGCCACCGCGAAAAACCGCTCTCGCGAAGCATGCTTCCCCGGCTCCTTGTGAATCCATTCTACATCGGCCTTTTCAAGTTCGGTGGGGAAACCCATGAAGGTGCACATCCGCCTATCGTGAGCAAGGCGCTGTTTGACGAAGTGCAAAACGTTATGGCCCGACGTGGACACCCGCACAAACCACGCCGCGAGCCATTACCATATCTTGGTTTTATTCACTGCGGCGAGTGTGGCGCAGCCATCACGGGTGAACGCCAGAAGGGACACCACTACTACCGATGTACTCGGAAGTGCGGGCCGTGTTCGCAGAAACGGTTCATCCGTGAGGAAGCCCTCACCGATGAACTCCGGTTGAATACGTCTCGTGTCGCAATTCCGTCAGCCCCCGGAACGAGGATGCTGGCCCAGGTAGATAAGTGGCGGCAGACGGCATCCGACAGCCGCGCCGACCAGCTTGCTGACGAGAAAGCGAGACTCGACAAAGCCGAGACTCGCATATCCCGGCTCCTCGATGTGTATATTGACGGCTCTATCGAGCAGGGCGACTACACCCGCAAGAAGAAGGAACTTCTTCTCCAAAAGACAGGCGTGAAGGAGCGAATCCGCAGTATTGAGAAGGAGGGGAGCGCGTGGCTCGAACCTATGGAAACTTTCCTGAAAGACGCGATTCTCACAGAAACTACGGCAATCTCAGGAACCGAACAGGAGTTGAGGGATTTTCACCGTCGCATCGGCTCGAACCTATCTTTGATCGAGCCAACACGCATGAAGAACGCCGCACAGCGGCGTACGCGAGCATCCAAAGAACGTGCCCATCCACAAGCTCAGGAGAGTCCGGCAACTTCATCTCGTCGCGGCGGCTTTGCCGCACGCAACTCAACCCAACCCGATTCAGCTTCTCCCTGTCCCCCAATGATAAAATCCAGTTCATCGTCGCCCGAATCGCGCCGTCAGAGCGATTCGTCAAATCCAGAAACGTCCGTAAAAAAGTCGTCGTCAAGGTGGGCAGACAGACCGGTTCCGGTCCTTCAAGTCGAGTTCCCTGAACCGTGGTCAATCATCGCGCGCGCGGCTTCCGCTGGCGCGGAAAATGGCAATTCTGAGAAAAATCCTAAATGGTCGGGGTGCGGGGATTCGAACCCCGGACCTCTACGTCCCGAACGTAGCGCGCTACCAGGCTGCGCTACACCCCGACTGTGATGGAGTCGGAACTATACCGTAGTTCCTTCATAAATCAAGCGAATGGTTGCCAAAATCAGTTGAGTTCCGCATTAGGTCGTTAAGCGTTAGAAGGTAAGAGTTATAGGCTGCGAGATTCCCCATCCGTGTTCATCCGTGTTATCCGTGGTTATATCTGCACCGCGCAACGCGCTGTCTACCTTTGACCCAGCCGTACCGCGCTGCTAAAGTTCGGGAAATGAAGCCGCACCTCAAAGATTGGACGGAGTGGAAGAAATTCTGCGCCCGCGCGCTTTGTCCTGAAGAGACTCAGCAGCGTCTGGGACGTTTTGCTGTCTCCCGCTTTGGCATCCACCTTAAGCGCCATCTGTCGGTCACCAATCTTGCCCCCGCCGATGCCCAGCGCCAACTCCCGCCCCCGGAGGATGCATGGCATCAATTTGAGACGTATGCGGCTTTGACGCAAACCCGTCAGGGAAAACGCTATAAGGATTGGATCTTCGCTCGAGTCCAGCATAGTGACCGATCTCCATTGGATACGATTCAATCCGGTGCCACTCTCATCATACGCGATGTCGTTCGTGCCTATCTTCGCAAAGAATATACCCCCCGCACGACCGTTTCTCTCGATCGGCCCATTGGCGACGGCACTGTCACGCTAGGCGACCTGCTCCCCGGTTTTGTGCAAAATGAGGATAGTCCAGAAGCGACAGAGTTTGATCTGCTTGCAGCAAAACATGCGGAAGCACTGTTTCAAACGCTTTCTCGCCGGGAACGTGTTGGCTTGCTCGCAAAATACGCAGGAGTCTCGCTGGAAAGCTCCGATGTCCTGGCAGCGGCCGACTGTGGAAAGTCTACACTCAATCAGGCCGTTCGGGATCTGATGAGGCGATTACGTGATGGCGTCGTTCGTGAATATGGCGATGAAGGCCACAATACCATTATGGCATTCACGGCTCTCATGCTACAGCACCTGGAGCAGATCATTTATTTTTGGAAAAATTCGGAAAAAGGGTTACCCGACTCCTTCTATGGAGGTGAGGGGAAACGGGAAAAGCTGAAAGTCGAAAGCTGAAAAACTGAAAGCAGAAATAGATGGGACTGTCTGATAGACTAAATATAGGTCGGCAGGAAGGTTGGCAGGCTGAGCGGTTGACGCATTGGCTTCTGGAGTGGGAGCTCCTACAGGAGCCGCAGGAGAAAATTGCCTCGGCTGAAGTAAATGCATCAGAAGGCGAGTTGCCGGAGGGGTGCGTGGCATCGCCAGACGCAGATGTTGAGCCCGGCCAGATACGCCTGATGATGCCGCAGGGAGACGATGACGGGCTCCTTTTTCTCGCGATCGTCGGAGAGGGGGGTGATGAAGGCGCGGTTTTCTGCGTGCCGTTCAGCCCACTTTCAGAACCGGCCACTCCAGATGAGTTGCTCAGCGGGCGCGATACGCCCGTGGTGCGCGTCTTCTGTCTCTGGAATACTCGGAGCGTTGCCCTGCGGGTACTTTGCGAGAGTTGGATTGTGGACAGGTTGACTGCGGATGAACTCAAGCGATTGAAACGGGCACTGCTTGCCTGCGAACAGACCGGAAGTGTCCCCGACGACTTGCGCCGGGAGGCGGGTCCTCCCCTGATTCATCCGGAAGATCCCCGTCGACTCTATCGCCGCATTGAGAGGAATCGCATCCATAATTGCCTTATACGAGAACACACCAGCCGCGCCGCCGACAATGTCATTCTGTACACGATAGAGTCAGAGCAGCAAAAGCTCCCAAAAGCCGCCGAAGACCACGACACCTACGAGATATAGGTCGATCAACGAGCTGTCTGAGGTTCGTTTTTTTGGGGTTGTACAACCGTGTCGGGACGCCACGGTCCACCGGTGGCGAATGAGTCCAAGTTGCGAACGCGTGCTGAGTGGAAGGTCGTAGTTTAACTGCTCTTTCTAGGGTTACGGATGTGTGTAGTCTTCTGTCACCGGTTCTTTCGTAGCACACAGGGTGTAGGACGTGCTTCCCGTACTCGGGAGCGCGTGTATGGTCGGCGCTGCGCCACGCGCTCCCGGAATACCGGGAAGCACGTCCTACAAGGTGACAATACAATTTTCAGGACCCCACAAGGGGCCATGATGACGATGTTCATGCAAGTTCACGCTTCCGTGATGCCCTCTGATTTTCAGGGCTTTTCTTGGATCCAAAAACTTTTTTCATCTTTTTTCGGAATTTCTCCGGAGTCGTTCCTTCTACAGTGCAGAACGACAGACACGCACACACAACGCGAAGGAGGAATGAGATGACAGGTTTCAATCGTGTCGTACTGATAGGGAATCTTACACGTGATCCGCAATTGCGTCAGATTCCATCCGGGACCTCAGTGGCTGAGCTGGGGCTTGCAACCAATGAGCGCTACCGCAATCGAGGTGGTGAGCTCGCCGAATCGACATGCTTTGTTGATGTCGTGGCGTGGGGTAAGCAGGCGGAGACGTGTGAGCAGTATCTGCGCAAAGGGTCGCCGATTCTGGTTGAGGGACGACTGCAATTCGATCAGTGGAAAACTGCCGAAGGGCAGAAGCGAAGCAAGCTTCGCGTACGGGCCGATCGTATTCGATTCATGGGCAAGTCTGCTTCGCCACAAGGCTTGCAGGCTGATAGTCCGCCACCAGTGTCGCAAGATGAAGGTGCCGCTACTGTTGCAGAATCTGACGACAATCTTCCATTCTAAAGGAGTATATCTATGGACCAGACTATGAATATAGATGATTACGGCCTGATGCAATCTGGGACTACAACGGCTCACACATGCATTGAGATGGAACTTTCTATTTCAATGTGAGTGGTATCATGCTATCTCTAGCCACCTTAATCTTAAGGAGTTAGCGATGGCATTGACGGTTGGTACAGAAGTTGAAGTTGATATTCATGATGTGGCGTTCGGCGGACGTGGCGTGGGGCGCTATGAGGGGTGTGCCGTGTTTGTGCCTGGCACGCTTACTGGCGAACGCGTCTTGGTGCGATTGACAAAGTGTCGTAAGAAGTTTGCGGAAGCCGAGCTGTTGGATATCCTCACGCCATCGGAGTCTCGTATTGAACCGGCATGTGTTCTGTGTGATCGCTGCCCTGGTTGTTGCTACCAGCACGTTTCTTATGAGGAGGAAGTTCGCCTTAAGCAGAAACAGTTGGAAGGGTTGCTGGGAAGAATCGGCGGTCTCGAAGACGTGACTTTCAAGGCTCCTGTTGCGTCTCCCCTTTCGCTTGGTTATCGCAATAAGGTGGTTCTGCATGCCCAGCGTGAGCGTAAACTCGGCTATTTCGGCGATGACAACCGCACGGTTGTTGACGTTGAGGCTTGCCCGCTTGCTGTGAAGCCCATCAATGATGTATTGGCGACGTTTCGATCCAGTGTGAAAACCTTGAAGCAGTTGCGACCTAATGCTGCTGTTACGTTTCGCTGGACTGAGACGGATGGCGCGTTACATTGGATTGATCGCGAGTCTGGCGTTGAGAGGCTCATAGAAAACTCTCCTATTGGCGATATGCGCGTGCCTCGCCGTGCGTTTTATCAGATTAATCCTGGGGTGAGCTCGCTATTGGTCTCGCATGTCAGCGAGCTTATCAAACGTCAGGATCCTACCTATCTGATCGACTTCTATTGCGGCGTTGGGCTCTTTGCGATTGCCGCTGCACAGCACGGGGTTCCTCATGTGTTTGGTATTGAGCGCCAGTCTGTCTCGATTCGTGCTGCGATCCAGAACTGCAAGGCGCTGGGTGTCAGATGCGAGTTTGTGTCCGCTGATGTTGAGGCGCTTGCGGAGGCTGCTTTGGAGCAGGTTGAAGCTGAACAGTCTATGGTGATTATTGATCCGCCTCGCCAAGGGCTGGAGGCTGCGTTTTTGGAAACGGTGATTGCGGCTCAACCAGTCACTGTGGTTTATGTGTCGTGTGCTCCCGATACACTGGCGCGAGATCTTAAGGTTTTGGTTGCGGGGGGCTACAAGGTGACCGAGTGTCAGCTTTTTGACATGTTTCCGCGCACCTCCCATTTCGAGACGGTGACGGTTTTGAGAAAAGCTGAAATTGAACCCTAAAAAGGCGGCTGCTGTCATTCCGAGCTTGTCGAGGAATCTCTAGCATTACCTGAGGCCTGAGATCTCTCGGCAAGCTCTGGATGACAAATTTCAGCTTCCCCCCCCCCTCTGACTATTCCCGAAATTTGGCAAGGAGTTCGTTGTAGATCTCAAGGTAGACGGGATTGGTTGTGACAATAACTTTCTTCTCGAAGTGCATGCGAGCCAGCACGAGGAGTTTGGTTGCGTCTGGCCTCGCTTTATCCCTTTGGTGACCATCGAAAACACCGGCGTCGACCATCCTCTGAAAAATGGCCACGGTCTCATCCTGTGTGAGAACCCTGAAGTCTGTTTGGATGTCATTCAAGTGGGGGGATGAGGATTCTTGCCAGAAATCATTGGTCACGCGTTCACTTTTTCCTCTACTGTATTCCAGATAGCCGCTGCCGCCGAGTTCCAGTGATTTGACATAAGGGGGTTCGTCCCCCACAACGATTTCGGTTTGGCGAAATTGGACATAGTCGAGGGATGAGGGTTCAACGGTAAACCGGATACGGGAGAAATAGGCGCACCCGTCTGCAAGGAGTAGGGCGCAGCAGAGTAGCAGAATCTTTGGTGCACATGTTGTGATTTTGCATCTTTTCATATTCTGTCATCCTATAGAATGATAGAGACAATGTCACTGAAATCCTCTGGGTGCGTAGAACATCTGCGGGGCGAGGGTGCCCCACCTCCATTATTGCAGAATGGGGTTCGTTTGCAGAGCTGGAGGTGGGGCGCCCTCGCCCCGCAGGGTTTTGGGCTATTGCCGCGTTTGTGAAAAAAAGCCCCGTGGCGTGAGCCACGGGGCTTTCTGTTGTCGCTGTGTTTGGGTGTGACTACTCTTCAGTCGCTTCAACGTAAGGAGCCATCTCTGCCATCTTAGTGAGCAGATCGAACTTGGCTGCGAAGAGCCTGTCAGCGTGGTCCAGTAGCTTCTTGGAGTTCTCGGGCTGGCTCTTGGCGAGAATGCGGAAGCGATTCTCTTTCATAGCGCTCTCGCTGAACTTCATTGTCGGGGGCTTGCTGTCGACCTTGAGCGGGTTCTTACCCTGAGCCGTGAGTTCCGGATTGTAGCGGTAGAGCGGGAAGTGACCCGATTCTACTGCCGCTTTCTGGTTCTGCAAGCCGGTCTCCATGTTGATGCCCTGCGCAATACAGTGCGAGTACGCAATGATTAGCGATGGACCATCATAGGCTTCAGCTTCGCTGAAGGCTTTGACGACCTGGTTGGGGTTGGATCCCATGGCAACCTGAGCAACGTAAATGTTGCCGTAGGTCATTGAGATCATGCCCAGATCCTTCTTGTGCATGGGCTTTCCCGATGCCGCAAACTTAGCGACAGCACCCATTGGAGTGGCCTTGGAGGCCTGACCGCCGGTGTTGGAGTAGACCTCGGTATCGACGACGAGCACGTTGACGTTGCGACCGGAGGCCAGAACGTGGTCGAGTCCACCGTAACCGATGTCATAGGCCCACCCGTCTCCGCCAACAACCCAGACAGACCTTTTAATTAGATAGTCCGCAACGGATTCGAACTGGCGACAGGATGAGCTCTCGCAGCCTTTCAGCTTGGCTTTCAGCTTTGTAATGCGTGCACGCTGCTCTTCAATGCCCTCGTGCGTCGACTGATCTGCTTCCTTGATAGCGGTAAGCAGCTCAGTGGGGATGGCGGCATCGCTGCACTCGCCATTGATGAACTTGTCTACGAGCTCTAGCGCATAGGCGTTGAAGCGGTCTACTGCAAGGCGCATGCCAAAACCAAATTCGGCGTTGTCTTCAAACAGTGAGTTGGACCATGCCGGGCCGCGTCCATCTTTGCGCTTGCAGTACGGTGTCGTTGGCAAGTTGGCGCCGTAGATGGAGGAGCATCCTGTGGCATTAGCGATCATGGCATGATCACCAAAAAGCTGTGAGAGCAGCTTGATATAAGCGGTTTCGCCGCAACCGGCACAGGCTCCAGAGAATTCAAACAATGGCTGGCAGAATTGGCTTCCTTTGATTGTCTCGCGTTTGAAGAGCGATGAATCCGTTTCGGGGATTCCCAGGAAAAACTCCCAATTGGCGACCTCGCGGTCGCGAATGGGCATCTGGTCAACCAACATGATGGCTTTGTTGCCGGTGGGCTGCTTCGTCTCTTTGTCGCGTTCTATACCGGGGCATTTCTGGACGCAGGCACCACAGCCGGTGCAATCTTCAGGCGCAATCTGTACGGTAAACTTCTTGCCCGCCAAGTCTTTACCCTTGGCGTCGACGCACTTGAAGCCTTCCGGTGCATTTGCAACGTCTGCTTCATCAAACGCCTTGATGCGGATTGCGGCATGGGGACAGACAAGCGAACACTGGCCGCACTGAATGCAGAGATCCTTGTTCCAGTTGGGGATCTCGACAGCGATGTTGCGCTTCTCGTACTTCGTGGTGCCTGTAGGCCATGTGCCGTCATCGGGCATCGCGCTGACAGGAACCGAATCGCCCTTCTGTTGCATCAACGTGGCTGTCACGTTTTTAACGAACTCTGGGGCATTGTCAGGAACGGTCGGCGGCATTGTGATATTCCCCGCCGGTGTGGCTGGCACCTCTACCTGCTGTAGTTTGGCAACCGCGCCATCGACAGCGACGTTGTTCATACGAACAATCTCGTCGCCCTTTTTGCCGTACGTCTTCTTGATGGCGTACTTGAGTGAGTCGATCGCTTTGTCCTGCGGCAGCACGCCGGAGATGTAGAAGAAGCAGGTCTGCATGATCGTGTTAATGCGTGCACCAAGACCCAACTCGTGGGCGAGGGCGATCGCGTTGATCACGTAGAATTTGACCTTCTTGTCGATGATTTGCTGTTCAACTTCATCCGGCATGTGGTCCCAGACTTCTTTAGCCGAGTAAGGGCTGGCGAGCAGGAAGACGGCGCCCTCTTGCGCGTTCGAAAGCATATCGTACTTCTCAAGGAAGGAGAAGTTATGGCATGCCACGAAGTTGGCCTTCGTGCAGAGGTAGGGACTGCGGATCAGATTGGGACCGAAACGCAGATGGGATACCGTCATGGCACCCGCCTTCTTCGAGTCATACACGAAATAGCCTTGGGCGTAGTTTTCGGTATCCGACCCAATGATCTTGATTGAGTTCTTGTTGGCTCCGACCGTGCCATCTGATCCGAGACCGTAGAACATGCACTCAATACGGTCACCGGATTCCACGTTCCACTCGGGATCGTAATCAAGGCTGAGATTGGTGACATCGTCGTTGATGCCGATCGTGAAGCGATTTTTCGGCTTATCGGCCTGGAGGTTGTCCAGAATGCCTTTAACCATTGCGGGTGTGAACTCCTTGGAGCCGAGAGCATAGCGGCCGCCGACGATTTTCGGATACCCCTTGCCGGAGTATGTGCCTGCGTCCATCATCTCGCCAATGGCGGTGCGGATGTCGCCGTAAAGCGGCTCGCCGAGGGAGCCAGGCTCCTTCGTGCGGTCCAAAACGGCGATTGACTTGACGGAAGCGGGGAGCGCGTCCACAAAGGCTTTAGCGTCGAAGGGACGGTAGAGGCGCACTTTCAGAACGCCAACTTTTTCGCCTTCGTCGGTCATGTGAGTGATGACTTCGTGAACCGTTTCGGCTCCGGAGCACATGATGATGATAACGCGCTCAGCATCCGGGGCACCGACATAGTCGTAGAGGTGGTATTGACGCCCGGTCAGCTTGGCAAACTTATCCATCGCGTTTTGTACGATGGTGGGGGTCGCATCGTAGTACTTGTTGACCGTTTCGCGGCCCTGAAAGAAGACGTCAGGGTTTTGGGCTGTGCCACGGATCATGGGATGTTCCGGGGAGAGAGCCCGTTTGCGGTGGGCGATCACCAGGTCGTCGTCGATCATTTCGCGAATGGTTTCACGACTGATCTGTTCGATCTTCTGGATTTCGTGCGAGTTACGGAATCCGTCAAAGAAATGCACAAATGGAACACGGGATTCTAGCGTGGCGGCATGGGAGATCAACGCGAGGTCGGCGATCTCCTGAATGCTATTGGAGGCCAGCATGGCGAATCCGGTTTGGCGTACCGCCATAACGTCCGAGTGGTCGCCGAAGATTGACAGAGCCTGACAGGCGAGTGAACGGGCGGATACGTGGAAGACGGTCGGAATCAGTTCCCCCGCGATTTTGTACATATTCGGGATCATGAGCAGCAGCCCTTGTGAGGCTGTGAACGTGGTCGTGAGGGCCCCAGAGGTGAGGGCGCCGTGTAAGGCGCCGGATGCTCCGCCTTCGGACTGTAGTTCGGAGACAACTGGGATTGTGCCCCAGAGGTTCTTAACGCCAGCGGAGCTGAGTTCGTCAGCGGTTTCTCCCATAGGGGAGGATGGCGTGATGGGATAGATTGCGCAGACTTCGCTGCACGCGTGTGCGATTGTACCGGCCGCGGTGTTACCGTCGACCATGATCATGTTTTTTTCTGCCATTGGTTTTCTCCTGCATTGCGCTATTCGCGCCCTTTCCTTACAGCGATAGAGAGCGGACCATATGGCTGCTCTCTATCGGCTGCGATATTAAATATTCTATCATTTTAAATTATGCGTTAATGAATTCGCGAACGCTATCGAGCTGACCGGCGCTGCCGAGCAATTCGTTTTTGTCTGCGATGTACTTGGCGTATTCGCCCATGAAGACTTTACCGGCAGGACGCAGGTCGAAGACTTCCGGCTGATCGCGGAACATTTCGCGATGCACGCGACACCAAACCAGACGGCCATCGGTATCGATGTTGATCTTGGTCACTCCGAGTTTGGAGGCGGGGAGAAATTGAGTTGCATCGACACCCTTGGCACCGGCTAGTTTGCCTCCGGCTTCATTGATGCGTTTGACTTCGTCCTGAGGCACTGAGCTGGAACCGTGCATGACCAGCGGGAAGTTTGGGAGCTCTTTCTGGATGCGCTCAAGCACATCAAAGTGCAGGCCCTGTGTGCCCGAGAACTTGAAAGCCCCGTGGCTCGTTCCGATTGCGCAGGCCAGAGAGTCGACACCTGTGCGCTCTACGAACTCTTTAGCTTGGGCAGGGTCGGTGAGCTTGGCATCAGCCTCAGCCACCTGAACGTGCTCTTCAACACCACCAAGTTGTCCCAGTTCGGCTTCCACCACGATGTCTTTGGCGTGGGCCGCATCAGCGACACGCTTGCAGATGGCGATGTTCTCATCAAATTCTGCATGCGAGGCGTCGATCATGACGGAGCTATAAAAACCGCTTGCGATGCAGTCCATGCAGGCTTCTTCGTCACCATGGTCCAAGTGCACGGCAAAGATGGCATCCGGGAAGATCTCGTCAGCGGCGCGAATCATGGCTTCAAGCAGGCGCTTGTCGGTGTAGGAGCGTGCACCCTTGGAAAGCTGAATAATGAAGGGAGCCTTGCTATCCAGATTGCCGCGGAACAGCCCCATGATTTGCTCTGCATTATTGATATTATAGGCACCGATGGCGTATTTTCCGTAGGCGTGTTCAAACAGCTTCTTCGTAGAAACGATCATTTCCTGCTCCATGTTGTGTTGTTTTAGTGCGAAAATCACTCGGTTACTGCGATTTAACAAAGGCCTGTCAAATGCACAGGCTCGAACTATAGCGATGCCCCTAAGCCAAGTCAATGCCGAGAATGGGGAGGTGTCGGCTGTCTATTACCTATTCAAGCATGATTAGACAAAACTTCAGGGACAGAAAATGTTACTTTCTGCTTTCACATTTCAGACTTACTCTTGTTCCTTTATAACTTGACGGTCAGAAAGTCTCCGTATTACTGTGCTCCACTCAGAGTGAAGCCAAAATGGGTTTCCCACTTGTCAGAAGGTAATAGATAACAAAAAAGGAAAACATTATGAAATGTCTCATTAGTCCTACGAATTTTGAAGAAGCACGTGTTGTTGCTGAGGCTGGCTGTGATATTGTAGATATCAAGAACGTGGATGAGGGTTCTCTAGGGGCGCAACCACCTTGGGTTACGAACAAAATTGTGACTGAGCTTGCGGGCGACGGCGTCGTTTTCAGCGTTGCGCTGGGCGATCTTCCTAATAAGCCGGGAACGATTGGTTTGGCTGCCTTTGGTGCCGCAAAGCTGGGTGTGGACTATATTAAGGCCGGTATCTATGGTGCCACTAACTACGATGAGGCATTGGCCATGATGACGTCTGTCGTCAAATCTATTCGTATGGCTTCTGACGACACCATTGCTGTTGCCTCGGGCTATGCCGATTACAAGCGTTTTGGCGGTGTGGGTTGCGCTGATCTCGTTGCTGCAGCAAAGGACTCTGGAGCCGATGTGGTTATGCTTGATACAGCTATAAAGGACGGACAGACCCTTTTTGATGCCTTGACCTTTGATGAAATCAAGACTTTCGTTGATGCTGGCCATGCTGCTGGCCTGCAGGTTGCCCTGGCAGGATCTATTGGTGTTGCTCACATGGACGCGATTTGCGAACTCAAGCCGGATATCATTGGTATTCGCGGTGCTGTCTGCGTTGATTTGGATCGCACGAATCCCATTACAATTGAAGGCATTCAAGCTCTGAAGAAGCGCCTTGCCGAAATCCCTGCATGAGCTTAAGCATGTAACCATGCCACTACGGCTTATCAAATTTGGGGGAGCCTCGATCACCCGCAACGGGTGTGAAGGGCTTTTTGATCGGGACAATGTGCGCCGTATTGTCCACGAATTGGGCATTGGCTCTCAGCATTGTGTCATTGTTCATGGGACCGGTCTTGTGGGGAAGCGGCCTGCTGTGGAGCATGGCTACCTCCAAACGGGTAGACTTGCAGCGGATGATTCTCTGCTGGGGATGCGGATACGGGCTTCATTGCGAGAGTTGAACAGGCGTGTTCTTGATGTTCTGTTTGAAGCGGGCATACCTGCACTTCCGATGGACGCGTGGCAGTGCTTCAATACCGGGATGGATGGACTTCGACATCCGCCGTTAGCCCACAGTATTCGCCAAGCGACGGATCAGGGGCTTGTGCCTCTGTTCTGTGGCGATTTTGTGCCCCAGCCCGATGGTTCTTTTCGCGTTATGTCCAGTGATACGATGATGTTGATTCTGGCCCGGGCTTTACAACCTGATGCT
Organism: uncultured Victivallales bacterium; assembly: GCA_964576795.1. GTDB lineage: Bacteria > Verrucomicrobiota > Kiritimatiellia > UBA8416 > UBA8416 > JABGOW01. The sequence goes on along the minus strand of CAZNWT010000044.1, from coordinate 20,867 downwards.
GCTTTGATGCTGACGGCGGCGGATGGTGTGTATGGCCAATCTGAATTGGATCCAACGTGTCAGGGAGCTGTGATGCCTCTCTTGTCAAAAAGCAACCGATTCCAAATGTACAAAGCCGCCAGTGACAAGGATGATGTCAGTGGGGGAATGGGGGCCAAGGTTGATCATGCTTTTGAAATCGCGGCATGCTCGGGGGGCTCCTGCACGATTGCTAGCGGCCTTGTTCCGGGCGTACTAAGCGCCGTTATGGCTAATGAAGATGTTGTTTGCACGCGTGTTGTGTCCGAGCAGAAGTCCATACGAAAAGGGATTTCGATGGTTTGCCTGCTGCTGGGGCTTGCCATGTTCACCGGTTGCATGTCTCCAATGGGGAAGTTTGCGGGAGGTCTTGGCGACGGACTTGGCCGCGTTCCGGATCGAACCCTTGCGCAGGAGGGAATTCCCGCCTGTATTCTGATGATTGAGGGAGCGCTGAGTGGTTCTCCGAATGATCCCGATCTTCTTGAGGCTGCCTCCGGTCTCTATAGCTTCTACGGCTCTTATGCTGTTAAAGACAACGTTCGTGCACAGCGATTGACCGAACGTGCTCTTGATTACGCCTTGCGCGCTGCGGATTTTGGCCTGCCGGGGATGCGAGAGGCGCGAATGATACCTTTTGGTGCTCTGGAAGCGCTTGTTACCCGAGCGAAAGCATCGCATGTGCCTAGTCTATTTTCCGTGGGCTCGGTCTGGATGGATTGGATTCGCGTACGCGCCGATGATATGGATGCCATTGGCGATCTTCCACGGGTTGAGCTTATCATGGAACGTGTGGCCTCTCTTGATGCACCTTACCAGGCGGGGGCTGCCTATTTTTATCTGGCATTGCTTTCCGCCTCTTTGCCGGACGATAATGCTGTTATCGCGGCTCATTTTACGCGCGCGATTGAGGCGGCAAAGGGCCAGAGCCTCATGCCCGAGGTGTTTTATGCATTTTGGCTCCGGGATCACGTCTCTGTCGAGCGTGGTGAAGTGTTGTTGAAGGGCATTGTGGATCGAGGTTTGCCGGATGTTCCTGCGCGAACCCTTGTTAACCAGATGGCCCTTGATAAGGCTCAACAGGCGTTGAGCAAGATGGACTCGACTCAATAGAGGGCATCCGAAAAGGGGTAGGAGCAAAAAAACGCACAAAACCGGGGAGAATATCCAACAGCCAACAAGGAATATCCAATGACCAAGGTGAGAGAGCCATCAGAACATCGCCCCATTCTCGACATTACGGGGCAATGTACGCATTTGGTTTCCGATGTTCGGTTGGATATTCCTTGTTCGATATTGGATATTCAATCTTTTTTCTGTGCCTGGCCCCTTTCGGACTGGCTGAAGAAAACAAAAAAACGCTGGGTTTTGTGTGGCACTTTGGTCCTGTCAAAAATTTAATGGAAAGTGATTAAAACGGAAATCGTCGCACGGTCTCGTCCGCCGAAATGGCAGGGAAATGAGAGAAGATCTAAAGAGATATGCGTGTACGAGTATGTGTACGAGTACGGGAAGAGCCTCGAAACTTTGACAGAACCGGCACTTTACTGAGGAGATGACGATGCGGATACATGGCTGCTGGATACAGGTGTTGCTCTGCATGATATGTCTCGCTTTGGATGTCGGGGCGATCGAGCTTCGAATGGGATTGCCATTACCCTTTGAGAGCAAAGAATGGACGATTGCTGCTAAGGGTGCCGAGCGCATGTCGCAAGCACCGACGGGGGAGGTCAGCGTTGTGCTTGTTCCTTCCGAGAAGGATGGTCCCAGCATTGCGGCGCAGCTCCAGCGTGGTGAGCTTGAGGGCGGCCTTGTCATCATGCAGGACTTTGGAACGCTTTCACTTGGGCAAGATGCCTTCACGTACGCGCTTCCCTGTACATTCATGTCCACGAATGAGGTATTCCATATCCGTGAGAAGCTGGATGCGACCCTTTTGCAGAAGCTCAGTGAGGGCCCTTATGAAGCGGTGGCAATTGTGGGGTTTGGGGCTGCCTACGCCATGTCCACACAGGCGCTCTCGACTCCCGCGGACTGGCGTGAACGGAAAATCTGGATTCCCTCAGGTGACGCATTCATCCAGAACTTCAATATGCTCAATCTGCAGACGGTCTCAACCTCTGTTAAGGACGTGCGGGCCAGATTGAAGAGCGGCCTTTTGGATACGATTATTGTTCCTCCTACGGTTGCCGTCATGAAGCGTTGGCATACCCGAGTTCGCAACGTATTCGATGCTCCTTTTGTATACACCTATGGCATTTGGGTTTTGCGAGATGATGTGCTTGAACGTCTTTCTGAAGCCGATCAAAAGGGGGTGCTTAAACACCTGTCGGTTCTGTGTCAGGAGTTGGATGATGCGATACAGGGCCGCAATACGAAAGCACGCGAGGTGTTGAACCGATATGGTGTGGCGTTTCTCGCACCGAATGCGGCTATGAAAGAACAGTGGAGCCATTGGGCGGATGCCCTTTGGCTTGGTCTGGAGGCTTCGCAAAAGCCGTCATTGGCTCTCCATAATGCATTGAAAGAACACCTAGAGAACAACCGATAAAGAAAGGGGCTGCGATTCGCATTGAATCCAGTCTGATTGCCCCATGCCACGTCCACGATTTCAACGTAAAATCATCACATGGCTGTTGGATCATGCGATTCTTGTCGTTGCTTTCGTGTGCATCGTTACGCTGGCTATGGGATACCAGTTGCGCAACCCGAGTGTGCTCTCGCAGAATTATGACAGTGAGCAGAAGGAGGGGGCTGAAGGCGAAGAACTTAAGAAATTCGCCCGCATGTTTGGAGAAGGCGAACTGCTGATGGTGGTTGTCAGGGCGCCTGACGTTTTTGCTCACGATGTTCTCGCCTACCTTCAGACTCAAACCAAAGCCATTGCGGAATTTCCACGAGTGCTTCGTGTTGACTCGCTGGCGACGGCCCAGAACGTTACGGCGGTGGATGGGGAGCTCGCAACGCAGCTTCTGTTTTTGGAAATCCCCACAGATCGGGAAGCTCTTAAGGCCAAGAAGCAAACGGCGCTTTCTAACCCGCTCTGGGTGGGCAACCTTATTTCCCCCGATACGACGGTAACGGTGCTAAATGTCTTTCTTCCGCCGCTGATGCGGGGCTCGTCTGAAGCGGGTGACATCATCGCGAGTATCAAAGACCAGGTGGCCATTGGAAAACCTGCCGATGTGGATGTGTTCCTTACCGGCCTTTCGCCCATGTTCGTGGATTCCAAGGCGTGTGCGAATGGCGATTTTAAGCGTTTCTTCATTCTAACATGGGTTCTCATGGCCGCACTGTTGTTCGTGGCATTCAAAACGCTGAGAGGGGTGCTCTTACCGTTAAGTGTCACATTCCTCGCCGTGTTCTGGACTCTGGGCTTAATGGCGGTTACGCGACAGACCATTTCGGCGGTGGGGGCCATGTTGCCGACACTGATCGGGGTTGTATGCTTTTCAGATGCCGTTCATGTATTGGCCCACTACTATGAGCAGGCCAAAGATGCAACCTGCAAGCGGACCGTCGTTCTGGCAACGATGGAGCATATGCTGTCCGCCTGCTTTTTGACGTCAGTGACAACCGCGGCAGCATTCGGTTCATTGGTGGTTGCAAAGCTTTCTAGTATTCGCCAGTTTGGGCTTTGGGCTGCGATTGGCATCATGCTCGGATATTTTCTGATTGTGGTTCTGATGCCCATTATCCTTTCCTGGCTGCCGCTTCCAGGGACCCGCGTGCAACGCTCGTACGAAGGTTCCGCATGTGGGAGGATCCTCTCTCGAATCGCAAAAGTTGCGCATGATGGACGACGGTGGGTTCCGCTGGTGGCCGTGATCCTCGTTCTTCTGTCGCTTGTGGCTGCAAGTCGACTCCGTGTTGAAACAAGTCTTACGGCGTTTCTGCCTGAGTCATCCCCCTCCATGCAGGGGCTTGCAATTGTACAGGAGAAGCTGACCGGATTTGGATCTGTTGAGGTCGTGCTTGAGGGGCCGAAGGGGTGCTTTGAAGAACCATGGGCATTGCGCGAGTTGCGCGAAGTGGAGATGCATATTGAGGCACGGGAGGACGTTGGCGTGGTTCTCTCGATCATGGATCTTTTGCAGTGGACGCATGGCATTGTGGAAGCATCGGATTCGGATTTGCTCTCAGATCCGCTTGCCCGTGGGTTGGTTGCGGAGTATCTCTTCTTATTCTCGGGTTCCGGGCGGTCTGACAGGGTTGGATCTTTAGTCACTGAGGACTACTCTACAGCTAAAATTGGGGCTCGTCTTCGAAATGCAGGGGCCGGCGAACAGGTCGCTCTTGCGGGGGAGATAAAGGCGTTCGCCGATCAGAGTTTGGATGCACGATTGACGTGCCGCGTCACGGGTGAGTCCGATCGTATTGCGCAGCAGATCAGATTGGTCATACGCAGTCTCACGGATTCCTTCGGGTTTACGTTGCTGGTAATCGTCCTGCTGATGCTGTGGTTGCTTCGCTCGGTGAAGGCCGCGATGCTCGCGATGATTCCCAATATTCTCCCTGTTGTTCTGACGCTGGGCGTGATGGGCGCGATGGGCATTACACTCAATTTTGCGACAGTGATGATTACGTCCATTGCTATCGGAATTGCGGTGGATGATACCATTCATTTTCTTGTTCGCTACCGTCGCGAGCTGCGTGACAATAATGATATCAAACAGGCAATCGCGAATACGCTAAAACATTCTGGCCGTGCAATGACATTTACGACTGCCGCTATGGCTGCCGGCTGCTGTCTATTTATGTTGTCGGATTTTGCTCCGAGTCGGGACTTTGGTTTTCTGATGGCGTTCACCATGATCACAGCACTGCTTTCAGACCTGTTCTTGCTTCCTTACCTAATCCAAAGATGGACGGTGAGACTCGCATCAGAAGGGGGGGCGTGATGGTCCCGCCGGAACGGCGTAGTGTGTTTTGCGGTATTTGTGGCGAGGGCTTGGGCCATTTTTGCCGAGCGGCCTTTCTGATACCCCGACTCATTGAAGCGGGCTATTCTGTGGAGGTGTTCACTTCCGGTCGTGTTGCAGATCTCTGCGAAACGCGATTTCCCGATTGTCGTGTGCATCGTGTTGCTGGCTTGCGTATGCATTATCGAGCCAACCGATTGAATGTGGCTCGAAGTATTCTCAGTTATGCTGGCATGGGGCTGCGAGGCGCTTGGTCCGCCTGTCGCGTACGCAAGGTGGCGCGTAAACTCAAACCGGTTGCTGTTATCAGTGACTACGAGCCCGTAACGGCCTGGACTGCTTTCGGACAAGGCATCCCCGTCATCGCCCTTGATCACCAGCAGATTGCCACAGAATATGATGCGGATATGACGTCATCCAGTAGGGGCACTGGGCTTCTGTTGCGGCAGTCAAATCGGATGACTTACCTGAAACCCCGGCTGCGAATTATTGTCTCTTTCTTCCAGCTGCCGCTTCGGTCGGGGCGGCGGCACGAGGATGTGCAGCTCATCGCTCCGGTCCTGCGCCCCGAACTGCTTCAGCGGTTGCCTTCGGATGGGGGTCATGTTGTGGTTTACCAAACCTCGCGTACGTTCAAAGGACTTGATGACGTATTGAGCGCGCTCCCCGGAGAGAAACGCGTGTATGGTGTGGGTCCCGCGCAGAGTGGCCAGCCCGAAAAACCGTTTAGTGAGAGTGCGTTTCTGGATGATCTGGCGTCGTGTCGGTTTGCCATTGTGAATGGGGGGCATACCACGATCAGTGAGGCCCTTTATTATGGAAAACCAGTGCTATGTTTTCCTGTGCGTGGACAGGTTGAGCAGGAGATCAACGCGAGCTATGTGGCGGCGTTGGGTTTTGGTATGGACTACCGCCCCGAGAGTGGGGAGGTTCCAGATTTTTCAGAATTCCTTGATAGAGAAAGCAATATTCGTGAGACCCTTGCAAGCGCCACGCAGAAATGTGGCAATGAAGAGCTATGCCGCGTAGTCCTGGATCGGTTGGAGCGTTGGGGGCGTGGGGAGAGTAGACTGTAGAGAGCGGGGGGTGGGGCGCCACATCGGTGTTACCCTTTGAGTGGCCAGAAAAGAACGAGATTCCTCGACTTCGCTCGGAATGACATGTTTGGGGTTGTCGGGCTTTTGACCGAATTGTCATGCTGAGCTTGTCGAAGCATCTTAGCGAAAACCCCGCTGAGAGTTTTTAAACACCCACTTGAGAGCAGCAGCTCCAGATCCCATCCGAAAAGTCGATGCCCTGAAAGAGAGAGATGCTACTATCATTGACAACTGCGACCGAGAAATGGACATTAACGAGAACGAAAGCACGGTCGAGGGGCTTTCAAAACACATGTGGGGCGAGGGGCCCCACCTCCATTCTTTCAGAGTGGGGTTAGTTTGCTGAGATGGAGGAGGGATGCCCTCGCCCCGCGCACCTGATCAGGAACTTTTGAGAGGTTAGGTATTATGAGAATTCGAATGATTCATCTTTTGCTCCTTGTATGCCTTATTGCGAGCGTTTGTTTTGCGCCGGTCACAGTTTCGGCCGCCGATGATTGGACCACGACGGATCCCTTGTGGGAACTCGGGGTCTTTTTGGGGGCGGCAAAAATTCCCGCTTATCGAGGCTCCTCTGAATCGCGCGATTATCTGCTTCCCCTTCCTTATGGTGTTTATCGTGGGGATATTGTGAGTTTCGATCGCGAGAGCATCACCGGTCTCTTTTTTGAGTCTGACACCGTTGATATTGATACGTCTATGCTGATTGACTTTAACGATAACGATGATGCTCGCGTCGGTATGCCAGAGTTGGATCCGTTGATTCTGGCCATTGGCCCCGCAATAAAGATCTACATGCGTAGAATGGAGCACGATGGCTACAACCTCTATCTTGATATTCCGATCCGTGCTGCCGTTTCGGCAAACGATGATGACGGTATCGACACGGAGTATCGTGGCACGCATGTGAAGGCCAACCTTTTCTATGAAAACAAGAAGATGTTTGGTTCACCGCGGGTTGAGTTTACGACCGTCTTTGGGGTCTCATTTTATGATTCTGAGTTTGCGTCCTATTACTACGATGTGGACGAGGAGTACGTGTTGAGCGACCGTCCTGCATTTGACTCTGGCGCGGGGTATGCCGGAGCGGCTGTTTCTGTGGATATGTTATATCGTCTCGCAAGTAGGCTTGCGGTTCGCCTCTATGGCCGAGTCGATAGTTTGCATGGTGCCGTATTTGAAGATAGCCCACTTGTTACTGATTCCTTTACGGCTGCCGCTGGGTTGGCGATAATGGTCAATCTGAGGGAGTCCGAGAAACGGGTGCCAAGACGATAGGGGATTGGCTGCTAGTGTCATGTATCAGAATTGAATTAGTAAGATGAGAAAAACACCTGTTATTCCGAGCGAAGTCGAGGAATCTCGTCCCCGCGCGAGATGGAGATCCCTCGACTTCGCTCGGGATGACACTGGTGTTGTGTCACACATCAGTTGTTGTTTGTAGGACGGGCTTCTCCGGTATTCCGGCGAGCCCGTGTCTGGACGTCTATGCGATACGCGCTCCCGGAATACCGGGAAGCACATCCTACAACGTTGCGCGTGTGACATGGCACTAGCCTAAGATGAATTATTGACTGGAGATGTCGAATATGGACCCTGCCGCCTCTCTCTACGCTAAAGCTATGAAGCGTATGAAACTCCACATGGCGCATGCTGCAATCGTGGTCTGCCGTTTGCTGCCGGGAGCATTCCATCGCAATGCAGCGGATTTTGGTCAGTCGATGGAGTTCTCGCTATGGATCACGCGCGTTTTCGGTCGAGAGGGCGCATCGGTTCCGACGCGGGATCGATTGTGGAAGCGGATGATTGCATGCTTTGCTCCAGATTCGAAGGTTGTGGGGTTCGAGTATGGTGTTGCCTATGGGCACGCCACAAGATGGTGGTTAGCGTACTGTCCGTGCATCACGAAGTGGTATGGGTTTGATACCTTTACGGGGCTGCCAGAGGCCTGGCGCCATTTTCCGGAAGGTGCGTTCAGTGCCGACGGCAATCCTCCCAACATTGTAGACTCGCGCATTGAGTGGGTTGTGGGGCGCGTAGAGGACACCTGCTCTGGCGATCGGATTTCTGCATCGGAATCTGATGCTGAACACAAGATTCAGCGTGTCTTCATTCTTGATCTGGACTTGTATAAACCCATGCAGTACGTTCTCAGCGTCATTTTTCCAAGGTTGCGGGAGGGTGACATTTTGTATTTTGATGAAGCAGCGGATTGGGATGAACGCAGAGCCCTACTGGAAGTCATGGAGCACAAATCAGTTTCTTTGAAGCTGATTGGAGCAACACCCATGGCGATCGCGTTGCAGGTTGTCGCAGAACAGAAAGAGAGCTGATAATGCTAGATATCCTTTTGGAGCATTTTAATGACCGCGTATGTGTTGCGGCGGACTCGGATAAGATCCGAGAGCGCCTGAAGCAGGAGCGCGTTCGCCTGATGGATCCAGAGTATCTGCAGCGCGAAGTCTTCGGAAAGCCGCAGTGGGCTTGGGATTTCGAATCCCTTGATGAGGGTTTCATGGCGATGGTTGCGCCATTCATGGCCCGTGAGTGCGGAACCTCGCATCTGTATCTACAGGCCTTGGCCGCGTTTGGAAGTAGTCGCCCCGAATACGAAAACCTCATTGTACTTCTGGAGTATTCGCATTATGCGTCGCTGATAGAAGATTATTACAACTTCAATGATACCTTTGTAGAGCCAGAGAAGGATCCGCGTCGTTGTGCGCGCCTCACGCAGCTCAAGTTTGCCGGGCAGTATCTGACCGTATACGGGCGTTATTTGCTTATCCGCAATACGCTGAAAGCCGATACGGAAACGATGACGCGGTTGCATCGCTGGATCAAGAATACATACATCACATGGGGCATCGGGGGAGGGGTCCTCAATCAGTGGTGTGCAGCCCGGTTTAGTGGGGTTTCTGAAGATAATTACCGGCAGAATGCAATCAATGGACTTTGTCTACATTTTCTTGCACCGATTGTCATGGCCGCCATTATGGCAGGGAAATCCGAAGAAACCGTGCAGCAGCTTAAAGAAGCGTTGTCATGGCTTTCGCTTTCGGTCAAGTTGCGTAGTGAGCGGCGTTGGCTGACTGGGAAGATTGACTTGGATGTGGGCGCGCATCACGAGAATGCACTCCTCCCTCCAACGTTGCCCGCCACGCTCTTCTTGCAGAAGGGCCTTGCACTTTCGGAGGATACGCCCCCTACGCTTATTGGCGTACACACGGCCATGACGCAGCAGGTAAAGGACGCGATGACAGATGCGGACTTGGAGAGTTTGGAGAAAATGGAACGGCAGTACTTTGAGACGTTTGCAAAGCAGATGCAGAAGATGGGTTGTGCACCGGAGCTTACACAGCGTTTGGCTGACGGCTTGGAGCAGGAGGTGAGTTCATGAGGAATCCCAACAAGGTTTTCGAAGCAATGGAGAGCTCACTGCGGTGTTTTCATGATGAGAACATTGATGGCATTCTAAACGGCATCCACACCTACTGGCCAGAATCGTTTGACCAAACGTTCTTTGAAGAGGTGGCTGGGATTCCCGCTTTGTTCGATCAGGACTATGACACCATGTCAAAGGCGATCCTGTTGCCTACCCAAGAGTATTTGGATCGTGGTGGTAAGCGACTGCGTCCTTTGTTGGTCGCGCTTATTCTTGAGGCATACGGCGAGGATCCTAAGGACCATGAAAGGCTCATGGGTGCGATCGAATGCATGGAAGATAGCTCCATCATGATGGATGACTACATCGACGGGTCAGAGCTGCGCCGTGATGGACCTTGCGCGCACAAGGTACATGGCTATGCAGGGGCAAACATCGCGGCTTGCACCGGCTTTGCCATTGCAGAGTACCTGTTCTTCAATAACAAGATGAACCTTGAGAAGGAGCTGCTGCTGCGTCTCCTCAACGCCCTGTCTTGGGAAACCATTCAAATGGGAATTGGGCAGATCGAGGAGCTCTACTGGACGGAGAGCGACATCAATCGTGTCACGGTAGATCAATATCTTCAGGAGACCGTATCACGTTGTGCCTTTTTGACATTCCGGGGGCCGCTACGGTATGCCGCATTGATTGCCGGTGCTCCTGAAGAAGACATTCCCGTCCTTGAGGAAATTGGGGTCACCATGTTGGTCGGCTACCACCTTCGCGGGGATAATCTCGATATGTCTCCGGACTCTGCTGTTTGGGGCAAGGTTTCAGGAGAAGATATCACGACGGGTCGGCGCACGCTGTTGATTAACCATCTTCTTCAGAATGCCGACGATGCCGACCGTACTAAGTTGATCGCCATTATTGAATCTCGCACCGCAAGCGATGCTCAAAAGCAAGAGGTGTTTGATATGGTCGTCAAATATGGTGGTTTCCAGCATTCACATGAGTTGGCTCAGCATTACAATGAGCTCACGAAGCGCGAGATTAAGAAACTGCATATTACGGATGCCTATAAGCAGCTCCTCGAACAGATGTCTGATTTCTCCACGGTTACGAGAAAAGTGTGAGCACAGAGAAGCACCTGGTGTCATGTCACACGTAAAAAGACATATAGCCCCAGAGTCCCGTCATCTAGACGCGCAGTCCTGTCATCCCGAGCTTGTCGAGGGATCTCTTGCGATGTGCTGGTGCCTGAGATTCCTCGACTCCGCTCGGAATGACAATTCGCATAACGTTTGGCGGTTGGCATGACACGAGTTTCTAAGCTTCTGGAGTTGGGCAGACTTGCGCGGTTTGAGGGTGGGGGCTTTTCGGTCGTCGCGATTTTTGGGGCATGGGCTGTAAGCAAGGGTTCTGTTGAACCCTGCACACTGGGGGCGCTCTTTCTTGCTAATCTTCTCTTCTTGATGGGGAGCTGCATTCACAATGACCTTGCAGATGTGAAGGTCGACAGAAAGATGGTGAAACTGGGTGACCGCCCCCTTGTTAAGGGCACGGTGTCGCGTCCTGATGCAATGGTGGCGCTGTCTGTGTGCTTCATCGGTAGCATGGGCATTGCGTGGATTGTAGCACCGAGTCTGTTTGTTGCTTTGGCTTTAGCTGGCGCCATTCTGTTTGCCATCCTGTACAACCAATTCAGTAAGCGCCTTTTTGGTTCAGACCTGTTCTTTGCCCTGTCTGCAGGATTGCTGTGTGTCTACGGTGGACTGTCGGTGGTGGTTGCCAATGGTGCCTTGCAGCCGCCCAACGTCACCCTGTGGGTTGTTGCCGGAATCGTTGTGATCGACCACTTTTTTTTCAACGCAGTAGAAGGCGGTCTCAAAGACTTTGAGGATGATGGCAGCGTGGGAGCTCCCACGATGGCCCGTAGACTATTCGTTTTTAGAGATAATCAATATCATCTCGGCGTCGGAGCAAAGACGCTTTTCATGTCTCTGAAAGTGCTCAGTGCGCTCTTGGCGTTCCTGCCATTTCTGTTGGGTCTCTATCCCTACTGGCTCTGGCAGATCTCGCTTCTCGGCGGTGTCGTGGTGTTAATGCTGGTGTTTACCTGGAAACTCCTCAACGGTTCGCCGCTGCAACCCAAGCGGATTGGGCGTTTGACCCGTCTGCAAGAAATGGCCTGTCGCGCTATCATCCCACTCATGCTTGCTAGGCTTGTGGGTGTCGGATGGATCGTCGCGCTAATTGTTCTGCCGCTATTGTGGTTCTTCCTCTTCAATGGCATCCTTCACAAGAATCCTTTTTCGAACCCCAAAACAGATTGAGTTCCATATGAAAAAGACCGTTCAAATTATGGGTCCCGTTTGGGTCAATAAAGGCGATCGGCTGATGATTGCCGCTCTCCAGCAGGAGCTGGGTGAGGACTACTACCTGCCACTGCCGGTTTGGCTCAACACCCCTGCCTCAAAAATGTGGAGCTTCCGCAATATCAGCCTCATGCTCTTGCAGCAAGCCAAGCGATCTTATCAGTGCGCAAAGCATGGCAAAGCAGAGATTATTTTAGATTGTTCGGGATATCAGTATGGGGATCCCTGGTCGGAAATTGGCAAGGTTTTGAGTATGCGACTTCTGATGTATCAACAGTTTCGAGCAAAAGGCGGTCGCATTATTATGATGCCGATGGCGCTTGGACCCTTTTCTAAGCGCACGGTGGCATCGACTGCCGCAGGCATCTTTCAGCTTGCCGACCTTGTGTTTGCACGTGATAAGGTATCGTACCAGCATGCTTTGGATGTGGGATGCCCTTCATCACGACTCGAACTGGCACCTGACTACTCCAACGCCGCGGCACCCATCATGCCGGAAGCTCCCGAATTGTGGGCGAACCGTGTCTGTATTGTTCCAAGCACGCGCATGATGGACAAGACGCCCGAAAAGACGCATTCCGTATACCTGGATACCTTGCGTAGCTGTATCCGTCAGGTTCGCGCTCATGATTTGGAGCCTGTTCTTCTCGTGCATCAATCAGAGGATCTACTCCTAGCTCAACAGTTGAGTGCTTCCATAGAGGGTGGGGTGATGGTGGTTGACCCCTCTCCCAAAGAGGCAAAGGGTATCATTGCTTCAAGCCGGGCCTTGATTGGATCGCGCTTTCATGCATTGATCAGTGCACTTTCGCAAGGTACGCCTGCCATCGGAACCGGTTGGACCCACAAATATCAGGCGATTTTTGCGGAGTATGGATGCGAGGAGTATCTCATCAATCGTTTCGAATCCGGGCCAGAGCTTGAAGCTCAGATTGCCCGCGTACTGTCAGGGGATTCTCGCGAAGCACTCATTAACACGTTGAAGGTGAATGCAGAGCAACAGCTCACACGCACACATGAGATGTTCGCCAAGCTGAAACACTGCCTAAATGCATCAGCGTGATTCTCACTCTCCGCAGGCGCCCCCATTTTCACCCGCTTGCATTCCCGGCACCGCGGGATTGCGGCGAAAAAATAGGGTTGGACCACGATAAGTAATTGCAATTCAGAAGGATAGGGTTAAGTTAACACCTATGGCGCGAGCGAGGTATCCAGCGCCGATCAGGCAAGCGTTTGATGAGGAGAAAGAATGACGCGACGTGAAAGACTAATGGCCACTCTGCGTGGCGAACCCGTTGATCGACCACCCGTCTCGTTCTACGAGCTCAACGGGCTTGACGAAGATCCAAAGAATGACGATCTCTTTAATATCTATACCCACCCGTCCTGGCTCCCCCTGATTGAGCTGACGCGCGAGAAGACCGATCGAATTGTGATGCGCGGCGTTTCCTACGCATCGGTCACTCCTGACCCCATCGAGACAATGTCCGAGACCGAATCTATTGTGAAGGACGGAAGTCGCTTCACCACAAAGCATGTACAGATCGGCAACCGGACTCTGACCACACGTACGCGCCGCGATCCTAATGTCAACACGAACTGGACCGAAGAGCACCTCCTTAAAGATGTCGGTGACCTGCGGGCGTTCCTCGAAATCCCTCGTCCGGATTCGAACGGAGATCTTGATATCCATCCGGTCATTCAAGCAGAGTCGGTTCTGGGAAATACGGGAATCGTGATGATTGATACCCCCGATCCGCTCTGCCTGGCTGCTTCGTTGTTTGACATGGCGGAGTACACGGTTATCGCGATGACTGAACAAGCACTGTTTCACCAGCTTTTGGAGCACTTCGAGTCAACGCTTCTACCGAGGACCGAGGCTGTGGCGAAAGCGTTGCCGGGCCGCCTGTGGCGTATCTACGGCCCGGAATACGCATCTCCGCCCTACCTGCCACCGCACCTATTCCGTGAGTATGTCTGCCGCTATGTGACCCCGATGATTGAGGCGATTCACCGCTACGGTGGGTATGCTCGTATCCATTCCCACGGTAATCTAAAATTAATTCTCGATGATATTGTCGGAATGGGGGCCGATGGGCTCGACCCAATTGAACCGCCACCGCAGGGTGATGTCGAATTGGAATACGTCCGGAAACGATACGGAAAGGACATCGTGCTCTTCGGCAATCTGGAAGTAAGCGATATCGAAGCCCTTCCAACCAAACAGTTCACGGAAAGGGTTGAGCGTGCAATTGACCAGGGAACAGCCGGAGATGGTCGAGGGTTCGTTCTAATGCCGTCTGCGTGTCCCTATGGCAGGGAACTGTCGTCGTTGGCCCTTCGCAATTATGAAGCAATGATCCGTATCATCGAAGAGCAATGACAGAAAGCATTGAACCGGTGTTCCAAGCGACGCCTGACCGCACGCCTGAACGCAAGCGTTCGCATGAGGAAAAAATATATGACATCAAAAGAACGAGTGCTTGCAACATTTGCCTGTCAGGAACCTGATCGTGTTCCTATCAACTACTTCGCAAATGGAGGTATCGACAAACGGCTGAAGGAGCACTTCGGTTTCAAGCCGGGGCAGGGCGAAGCGTTACTCCAGTCTCTTGGGGTGGACTTTCGGGGTGTTGGCGCAGAATACAAGGGCCCGAAATTGCACGATGATATTCCGGAGCGCGGGGTCAAGCTAGACAACTGGGGGATGCACCGAAGGTGGGTTGAGCACGAGACTGGGGGATACTGGGACTATTGCGATTTTCCCCTTCGCGACGCCGACGAAGAGATGATTGCCGATTGGCCCATGCCTTCGCCTGACGATTATGACTACAGCCAGATCACGTCTCAGTGCGAGACGTACATGACGTACGCCTGTTTCATCGGCAATGCGGGGACCGGTGACATTATCAACTCAAACGGTATGCTTCGTGGAATGGAGCAGACGCTGGTGGATCTGATTACCGAAGACCCAGCCGGCATGCTGCTGGCAAAGCGTCGCACGGAAATCAATTTGGAAATTATTCGCCGCACTCTCGAGGCGGCTAAAGGCGGGGTTGATTTTTTGTGGATGGGAGAAGACCTGGGCACGCAGATTGCCCCTATCATTGGCCTCGATCTCTACCGCACGACTATCCGCCCCCTGCATCAGCAGTTCATCGACCTTGCAAAGAGTTTTGACCTGCCAGTCATGATTCACACCTGCGGGTCCAGCAGTTGGGCTTATGAAGACTTTATTGATATGGGGATCAATGTGGTGGACACTTTGCAGCCAGAAGCAACAAACATGTCACCAGAGTATTTGAAAGAGACCTTTGGCGGCCGTCTGGCCTTTCACGGTTGCATCAGCACCGCTGGGCCGGTTGCGACGGGAACCGTTGAAGAAACTGTTGCCTATTGCCGACACACATTGGAGGTTATGATGCCTGCCAGCGGGTACTGCTTTGCTCCCACGCATAGTCTTCAGGACAACTCGCCAACAGAGAACGTAGTAGCCATGTACGAAACGGCGAGGGAATGTGGAACATACAGACATTGAGGAGACGAGGACATGAGCACACGGATGCTTGATTACCGCCAAATGAAAGACCTACAGCCAGCACAGGGACTGTGGAAGCAGTACAACCCCGCGAAGGCGCCCTTTGCCTTTAAAGTGGAGCAGCCTGCCGCTGCATGCGCATGGCAAAAGAAGACGCGCAAGGCCCTCGCGCAGACCATTGGCTTCCAGAACAGCAAGAAGGTGCCACTGCAACCCAAGATTATCGAGCGTGTTGACAAGGGCGACTACATCCGTGAGAAACTGCTGCTTCGTGTCGCGGAACATAGCCTGATGCCGGTTTACATTTTGATTCCCAAGGAGGCACCTGGTCTCTTACCTGTGACGCTGGCATTTAATGGTCATGGCTATGGGGTAAAGGACATTGTCGGACTGTGGGAGGATGGGGCAGAGCGTGCGACCCCAGATGGATACCACAAGGATTTTGCTGTCGAATTGTGCCGCAGGGGTATGGTCGTGGTCGCCCCTGAGATCTCGTGTTTCGGAGAACGACAGACGGACTTTGGATCTTTGACTTCGTTCCTGGGACAGCAAGCGCCCACGACATGCACGCATACCGCCATGCTCGCCTCCTGGCTGGGAGGGTCGGCCATGGGCTTGCGGGCATGGGAGGCAAGGCGGTTGGTAGATTATCTCGGCACGCGTAGGGATATGGATGCCAAGCGGCTGGGTGCGATGGGGATCTCTGGCGGTGGAATGCATACCTTCTTCTCAACCTGCTTGGATCCGCGTATCAAGGCCTGTGTGATCAGCGGCTACTATTGCACATTTAGGGATAGTATTTTGGCCATGCATCACTGCCCATGCAACTTCGTTCCTGGGTTGCATGTCTTCGGCGAGATGTACGACTTGGTAGGGCTTATTGCCCCTCGTCCCCTGCTTATCGAGGCTGGTCGTTATGACGGCATCTTCCCGATCAAAGCCGTTAGGAGAAGCGTCGCTCGCGCTAGAGCTGTATACGATGTGTTTGGCGTGCGCGACCACGTGCAGACAGACTACTTCGAGGGTCGCCATCAGATCAACGGTCGCAAAGCGTATGATTTTCTGGTACAGTATCTAGGATGACTTGTAGAACACCAATGCCGAGGTAAACTGTAAGCAGAGAGAAGAACGCAAATGAACAGGTTGAGACAAACAGTACTGCTGATCATTGGGTTCCTGCTGGTGCGGATGGCGACCGCTACCACTTGCACGTGGACGGGAAACTGGAGCACCCCGCCCTCCGCCAACGATGACGTCATCATCGTGCAAAGCGGTGGCAATCTCACGTGGAGTAATGAACTCTCCGCCACCGTAGCATCCTGGACCCAGGAGAACTCATACACCAACACGGTGACGTTCGACACCGTGTACACCGACAGCGGCTTTACGAACTTCACGATTACCGGCGACTGCGTGATCAGCAACGGGACTTGGACGCACAAGGATAACAGTACAGGGAACGTCTACCGTCTCCACGTGACCGTTGAGGGAAGTCTGACGATCGAAAGCAATGGGACCATCAACGCTGACGCTATCGGCTACGACTCCTACTTGGGGCCAGGCAAGGCCACGGCGGTGGCTTCCGGCGGCGGGTACGGCGGAGAAGGCGGCTGCACGGGCGGTGGGGCGACATACGGGTCAATATTAATCCCCGTCGATTGCGGCAGCGGGGGTTCGGGAAGCACCGGTGGTGGCGCTGTTTACCTTGTCGTAACGGGAACAACGACCATTAATGGGGTCATCCGCGCCGACGGAGGCATTGGCGTCGGCGGCGGGGCCGGTGGAAGCATCTATTTGAGAACCGGATTTCTTGCCGGCAACGGAAGCATCCACGCGAAGGGTGGTCCCATGAGCAATGGCTGGACGGGCGGTGGTGGCGGACGTGTGACCGTCGATCTGACCAACAGTGCAAGTTTCGGATCCGTCTCAATCACTGCGTTCCCGAACGTAGGCGGAAATCACAGCCGTGATGGCGCCCCCGGTACCGTGCTGCGTGTCACACCATCTTCCTCTGAGCTTCGGGTCGACGCCAACACCTCCGACGGAACTACTGCGGCTGGCACAGCCGTCCCAACCGGCCAGACGTGGCAGGGATTCACGGATCTCATCGTGACCAACTTCGGGCATGTCAAGATCCCCGCCACGTCGACACTTAACATCGTCAGCCCAACTAACATCGTGGGTGACAATCGCAGCGCCATGATAACCGTTTCAGGCAATCTGACGTTCGGTCAGACCATAACAAACTTGAATGGCGGAAACCTGACAATCGTGGATGACGGCGTGATCAACCTCTCTAATAAACTCACGGTAGCGAATTGCACGTACAAGGTCAGCACGTCGACGGAGATTGACGGCGGCGATCTCGTAGTCGCGACCAACGCCACAGTGTCTCTGATGAAGATCGGCGCGGGCCTATCTCTAAACAGCCTCACCGTACGTGGCGGCGGCACCGTCACGCACGAACCGAATACAACAATCGAGCAGTACAAGCTCGATCTCACAATCACCAACAGCCTGACCGTCGAGGCAAACGGACGAATCGACGTCGGGGGACGCGGCCTGACGACCGGCCTAGGGAAACCGTCCAGCACATACAGTGGCGGCTGTTACGGCGGCGTGGGCGGTGCCGACACCGAGGGAGACGCCGGCAACACCTATGGTTCCATCACCAATCCAGTCTCCAGCTCGGCAGCGGTTCCTCGGGACAGGGCGCAGGCGCCATTCTTCTTCGTGTCGACGGGCCCGTCACCAACAACGGAACCATTTCTGCTACCGCCACCGGCAGCAACGACGGCCCCGGATCTGGTGGCACTGTGAACATCATCGCCGCCACCCTCACGGGATCCGGCATCATCGAAGCTTGCGGAGCCGGTAGTGCCAGCGCATGGAACGGCAGCGGCGGCGGACGCGTAGCCGTGGCGTTGACCAGCGGTAATGACTTTGGAGATGTCGATTTCCGGGCATGGGGAGGCACAACGCGTAGAAAGGGCGCCGCAGGCACTATCTACATTCGAACTGCCGATGAATCTTACGGAACGCTTGTCATAGACAATAACAGTCAAAGCACGTCCTACGACTACCTGACCACACTTGTCTCATCCTCCGTCTCCAACACAGACGTCGGCACGATCCTCATCCGAAATGCCGCTAAATTTCAGCTCGACGACGGCCAGTCGATCACTACACATGGAAGTTGGTCAAACAACGCTACGTTCTTCGGCAATTCTGGCAGCCAGGTCATCTTGGCAGGCACCAATTCAGCAACCCTTTACGGGGACACAACATTCGCATCACTGGTCTGTACCAACGGCGGAAAGTCTATCTACTTCAATGAAGGGTCCAGCAATCAGGTGTCTGATGGACTGACCCTGCAAGGCGCGTCAGGAAACCTGCTGGATCTCAATTCCACTTCGGAAGGACATCAGTGGTATATCACCGTTCAGACGGGTAAGGATCAGTTAGTCTCTTACGTGATCGTCCGAGACTCCAACGCCCTCGGCGGCGATGTGATCAACGCGGCAAGTTCTACCAATGAGGCCCACAATGATGGATGGAATTTCGCCGGGCCCGTGACCGTGACCTGGACCGGTGCGGAAGATACTAACTGGGGAAACACGAACAACTGGGATATCTTTACCATTCCCGCATTCTGGGATACTGTTGTCATTCCCAACAGGGCGCTCAACCCGGTACTGGACACTTCCCGCGAAGTTGCCAGCCTGACCAACGAAACCGACGCCACGTTGAGCCTCGCTGGGTATGACCTGATCGTCAGCGGCGATATTACTGTGGCGGGAACGTTGATTGCCGCCGGCTCCGAACAAGTAACCCTTGGCAGCCATGCCAATTTCACTTCGGGCGTCTTTGTGGCAGCAGAATCAACAGTTGTCTTTAACGGATCGTCTACCCAGATTGTCCAGACCGGCGAGTGGGCGTTTCACAATTTAACGGTAGTGAACGAATCGAACCCCGTTAAGTTCGAGGGCGGCTTCAGCGCCGACCTGTTCTCATGCGAAATACCAGACGCCAGTCTCGTATTCGACCAAAACGGCACTTACAACATCCACGCCTTGACCCTGCGGGGTGATTCCGGGACACCGGTTGTGCTCAGCAGCTCGCAGAATGGAGACGCCTGGGTTTTGAACCTCACCGGCTGGCAGCACGTTCGCTATGTGGATGTGCGCGATTCCGATGCCACTGCTGGCCGTACCATCTATGCGCGGAACTCGACTGACAGTACGGGCAATACGAACTGGAGTTTTTCGTCATGGTCCTCTTGGAACGGTTCCCAGGATAATGTCTTCACGAATGCCGACAACTGGACACCGTCCGGCGCTCTCGACACGAACAGTCTACTGCTGATTGATGGAAACGGGGCAGCAGCACCGATCGTGTCATCGAGTTGCACCATGAAAAGGCTCATCATCGGCGAGACCACTGCCTCGACATTGACCGTCAATACGAATCTCATCGTTCTCGAGGATCTTCTTCTGCTCAATTACGCGCTACTGACTCATCAGCCTAACGGGGCCGTCGAGTCATACAAGTTGATACTGGATGTAGGCCGCGACTTCACCGTATCGACTGGAGCGGTCATCAATGTGAACGGCAAAGGCTATGCCGGCGGACTGGGAGCGCCGGTCGACTCCTCAAGCGGCGCTTCTTACGGCGGCCAGGGCAGCGCCGAGACGGTTGCCGGTCGTTCCAGCACATATGGTTCGGTTACGTCTCCCGTCAGCCTGGGGAGCCGCGGTGGTGGTGGCGCCATCGGCGGCGGCTGCGCTATCATCAATATAGTGGAACAAACCACGATCGAGGGAACCATTTCGGCAAATGGCAACAATGGTGGAAACGGCGCAGCGTCAGGAGGAACGGTCTCCCTGCGCACCGGCTCTCTTGAAGGAAAGGGAACCATTTCGGCAAATGGCGGAAACAGCGTTACAGGATGGAACGGTGGCGGCGGTGGCCGAATACTTGTGTCGGCCACGAACACGGCCGACATAAGTAACATGACGATTACCGCCTACGGCGGCACAACGCGGGGCTATGGAGCCGCGGGCACGATTTACATACAACTCTCCGCAACGAACCGCGGCACACTCCTGCTGGACAACAATGATGTTGATACGCGCGTGTACCTGTTGTCCGGAGAACTTGGAGCCACAACACTCATCACGAATGGGGTCTCGGATGCAGTCGTCGACGACGTCACTATTCGCAATGCGGCCAAGCTTCACGTTGGTGGAGCCGCGTCCTTGACGGTCCAAGGGGACTGGACAAATAGTGGCACGCTCGTAGCCGACACGAACTCCACCGTGATCTTTGCCGGCACCAACGAGTCGCATATCTGGACCTCACAGACTTTCTACAACCTGTCCATCACCAACACCCAGGACAAGATCGTGCAATTCGCGGCGGGCACAACCAATACGATCACCGGCACACTCTCGCTGCTGCGCGCCACCCTGGAGTCGACGGTTATTGGCTCATGGTGCAGCGGTTCCAAATAGGCGGCAATGCCGGGGGTCTGATCCTGTCGCGAGGAAA
>CAZNWT010000043.1:0-34599 GCA_964576795.1 uncultured Victivallales bacterium | reverse complement strand
TCAGACGGGAAGTCTAATTGTCGCTAGACGGGAAATGTAATTGTCGCTGTACAGGTCATCAACGCTATCGCCGTTCAAGCCGGTAATCAGTTCCGGCGCGCACGAATACGCGACGAGAGACAGTGAGACCACCGCATCGCTGGCCGTCATTCCCTTCGTATTGTGACTGACAATGGAATTGGTCATGGATCCAGCAGCCAGACACCCCCCCCCGGCAGTGCCCTCGTGGACGTGGGAAGAACAAAACGCGGACGCGGACTCATCGTGGCTACCCCGCATGCAACCGTCGAAACCGGGGTCAGCCGAGTTGCCGTATCGGGCACACGATCCTTTACCCACTTGTTGGTTGATGCAGGACACGTCATGATAGAGACAACTCGGGCGGATGGAACTCCTCTCGCAAGACGAGAGCATTGTCGTTGGCCAGGGAGAAGAGATACCGACACACTCTAAATATGAGGAAAATGAAAACGGGAGAACACAATGACGGATGACATACAGTCTGCTGAGCGGCTGGAAGAAATCACGAACACACTGCGTAAGGAGGTCGGGACGGTGATCGTCGGGCAAGACGACGTCATCACACAGCTTCTGATCACCCTTTTTTCCAACGCACACTGCTTCATGGTAGGAGTCCCTGGCCTGGCTAAGACGCTGATGGTATCAACCCTGTCACGGGTGCTACACCTCTCGTTCAAGCGTATCCAGTTCACCCCGGACCTGATGCCCTCGGATATCACGGGTACAGAGGTGATGCAGGAAGATCCGGAAAGCGGTCAACGGGAGTTCGTCTACAGCCGCGGACCTATATTCGCCAATATGATCCTGGCCGATGAAATCAACCGGACGCCGCCCAAAACTCAGGCGGCGCTGCTAGAAGCCATGCAGGAGCGGCAGGTCACCGCGGGACGTCACACGTATGAGTTGGCGGCACCGTTCTTTGTGTTGGCGACGCAGAACCCAATCGAACAGGAAGGCACCTACCCCCTGCCCGAGGCCCAGCTTGACCGTTTCATGCTGAACATTCTCGTCGACTACCCGTCGGCCAGTGAAGAACTCTCGATCTATAAGCGCACCACGACAAAACAATTGCATGAGGTCACCCCACTGCTCACGGGCGAGGAGATCATCCAGCTACAGGATACGGTGCTTCGTGTTCCCGTGGGCGACCACGTCTTCCAGTATGCGCTAGATCTCGTGCGGCGCACACGGCCGGACGACCCGGCTTCGCCCACGTTCGTAAAGGAGTGGCTCGAAATCGGGGCCGGGCCACGCGCCGGTCAGAACCTGATTCTGGGCGCGAAGGCACGAGCGCTGATGAATGGGCGCTTCTATGCGACTTGCGAGGATATCGAAGCTCTTTCCCTGCCAGTGCTGCGCCACCGCTTAATCACCAATTTCAGTGCCGACACCGAAGGCATCACAACGGACGAGGTCATCCGTCGCCTGTTGAAGGATGTGCCGAAACCACGCGAAGCGTAGCACCAAGGGACCCCTGTCATGCCATTGTTGGGACTACGAAAGAGCAGAAAGCTCAATTCCAGAGACTTCGCGGCCTTCCGCCGTTTGGAGTTGATCGCGCGGGCAGTCGTCGAGGGATTTGTGTCCGGACAGCACAAGTCCCCCTTCAAGGGGTTCGCCATCGAATTCCAAGAGCATCGCGACTACGCTCCCGGCGACGACCTCAAGCACCTTGACTGGAAGGTGTTAGCTAAATCAGACCGTTACTACATCAAGCAGTACGAGGAGGACACGGCACTTCGTGCGTATCTCGTGCTCGATATTTCGGGGTCGATGAACTACGCGGGAAGCGGACGTTCAAAGCTCGAGTGCGGCCGCCTCATCGCCGCCATCCTGGCGTACATGCTGACCGGTCAGGAAGATTCCGTCGGGCTCATCACCTGTTCGTCGTCGATTCAGACCTTCCTGGCCCCGCGCTCAACCAAGACGCATCTGAAACAGATCTTCGATACGCTGAGCCAGGCCGAAAGCCAGGACGACACGGGCCTTGGAAATGTGCTGCATGCGCTGGCCAACCGCATCAAGCGCCGCGGCCTAATTGTCATCATCTCGGACTTCTTCGATGAACCCGATGATATCGTACGCGCCCTGAACCACTTTTCCCACAAGCGGCACGAAGTACTCGTCTTTCAGGTGCTGGACCGCAAAGAGTCCACATTTCCGTTCAGGGACATGACACAATTTGAATCCCTGGAGGGAGAGGATGTCGAACTGACGGACCCCATCCGCCTCAAACAGGAATACCTCAGGCAGTTCAAGGCGCATCAGACCCGCATTCGTGAAGCCTGTCATCGTCTACGTATCGACTTTATACAACTATTTTCTGATGAACCCATCGAACGCGCTCTCGCCAAGTACTTGGCGAGTCGCCTCAAACGATAAGGCCCCCCCAGATGTTTTTGAGTTTTCTAAATGTGTGGATGTTAGCCGGCGTGCTGCTGGCGGGCATCCCAATCGCGATCCATTTGCTGAATAAGGCAAAATTTAGTCGCGAGCCGTGGGGCGCCATGATGTTCCTGCAGAAGGCGATGCAGATCCGCTCGCGTCGTATTCGGCTGGAGCAAATTCTGCTCATGCTCCTGCGAGTGCTCATCCTGGTTCTGCTGGCGCTGGCGCTGGCCCGGCCCATCTCTCACCTCGGCGCCGGCACCTGGGAAGACCCGGCCACCCACATCATCGTCCTCGATGACTCCTTTTCGATGCAGCAGGGAGAAGGCGCAGACAATGCTTTTGAAAAAGCGCGCGAAACGGCCCTCGGTATCGTGGATGACATGCGCGAGACCGATAACATGCTGGTCATACTGGCCGGCAACATGCCGCGCGACCTGTTCCCCAACTTTTCGTTCGACAAGCAGTTTCTACGCGATCAACTCCAGGCGACGACCCCCGGTCTCGACCAGATCGCCGATATACCCAAGGCGCTGGAGCGCGCCTTCTGGCACCTGGGACGCTCCGCATTGCCTCGGCATCGTGTCTATGTGTTGAGCGATGGACAAGCGCATGGGTGGCGCACGGACCAACAACAGCGCTGGCAGGCACTGGAGAGCACACTGCGGCGGCAGAAAGTGATGCCGTATGTCTACACGCTAGATCAGCCAGCTGATGCTGAACTTAAGAACGTGTCAATCGACAGCGTCCGGCACCGTTCTCCCATCGTGGATGTCCACCGTCCGGTCACCGTTCTGGTAGATATCTATAATCATACGGACGAGACGGTGTCCACCACGATTGAGCTTCGCGTGGACGGCAAAGTTGTGGCACGGCGCGATGCGCCATGCCCGGTAGGCGGCTCGACTGTTGAATTCGATCACAGCTTTGCGGCGGCGCACCGTGCCGCCAACACGAACGCATCCGCGACGATGCGTGCGCCACACAGCTCGCACTACGTCGAGGCATGCATCAACGATGATGACATCGCGATAGATAACAGCTTTGCACTCGCGTTGCAGGTGCGACATCAGATTCCGGTACTCTTGATCGAAGGCAACCAAGGCCGTGATCTATGGGAGTCGGACGGCGGCCTCGCCGCGCTGGCGCTGACGGCGGCTGGGGCGCACGTCAAGGAAGGGCTGTTTGACGTCACACGGCGCGAGCTGAATGCGTTCAGCAACATCCGGGCCGACGCATTTGAACACTACCGCTGCATCGTGCTGGCAAATGTGCCCTCGCTTTCGCGGCACCAGCAGTTTGCCCTCGAGCAGTTTGTCGAACGGGGTGGCGGGTTGCTAGTAGCGTTGGGCGACCGGGTCAACCCCGAAGCATATAACCGCATGAACCTCAATGGCAGGGGCATGCTCCCGGCAACACTCAAACGCACCGTGTCGCTAGCGCAAAAGCCGTTGAACCCGCGATTTCCAGCGGGGGCTGCCTCACACATTCTCGACGTGTTCGATCTGAGCCGGACCCGCTTGCTGACAGAGGTACGGGTAGGGACGTTTTGGGACTGCACCCCGGCTAAAGATGCCCTTGGTGCCGGTTTTCTGGGCGACAAGCCCTTCCTGCTTTATCGTGCATACGGCGAAGGTCGCGTGGCCTTGCTGACCAGTTCGCTTGATGCAAAATGGAGCAACTTCCCAACCACCCAGGACTTTCTCCCCTTCCTGCAGGATCTCGTAGTCTATCTATCGGCCAGTGTACAGCCGCCCATCAACCTGATGCAGTCGGAGCCGCTGGTGTTTGTGGCGCCGCCGAACTGGGAGCGTTCTACCCCCGAGGCAGAGGGTGAAACGGCAGGCACGCCCACGTGCCAGGTGGTGCAACCAGATGGTCGGGTGGCAGCATCGCCACTGGCGTATTCGGGTGGGAAATGGATTTCCGAGTGGTTGGATACGCGGTTGCCCGGAATCTATACGGTCACCGTTGGCGATTGTGACCCGACCTACTATGCCGTGGGACTGCAGCGCGG
Source organism: uncultured Victivallales bacterium (assembly GCA_964576795.1). Lineage (GTDB taxonomy): Bacteria > Verrucomicrobiota > Kiritimatiellia > UBA8416 > UBA8416 > JABGOW01. Next base: position 30,173 of record CAZNWT010000043.1, on the reverse strand, counting down.
CGAGGGCAATCTTGCGCCCCTCACCAACGACGCACACGATCTGGCGGGAGCAAACGTCATCACGGCGTTCACAGACAGCGCGGAGGAGTTGAGGCTGCGTATTGCTGATGAGGTGGGAGTCAAGGAATGGTGGCGACGACTCCTTTTTGTCGCGCTCGGCATGCTCTGTATTGAGCTGCTGTTGGCATGGAGGTTTAGCGAATGAGACTGATGCTGACAGGAATAATTCCCCTCTGGGTCCTACTGCTATTGTTTGCAGCCATGACTGCACTGGTTGTGTTTCTCTATCGCAAGCAGTCGCTGCCGCGCCCATGGTCGATCGTTCTGCCAGGGCTGCGACTGCTCTCCATTGCACTCGTGATGCTTGCCCTGCTTCAGCCCGTGGCGTCGTTCACCCATACCGAACACCTGCGGGGGCAGATCCCGGTGCTGGTCGATACCTCGGGGTCGATGTCGCTTGCCGACGACTATCCACCGCATCGGCAGGTGGACATATGCTGGGAGATGGACCTGTTTCCGCGAAACCTGCGCACCGTGGGCTTCGCCAAGGCCGAGAAACGCTGGTCGAAGCAGGAAGAGCGACTGGAGAAGGCAGAAACCCTCAGCCGCCGCCTGCGTCATCACGTGTTAGAAAAGCAGCCCTGGACCCGTGAGTTCAAAAAGGATGTAACACAGTTTTCCAACATGCTGAAAGCACTGCAAAAGGCGGCCGCGAAAACGGCTGACACGGTCGAGCGCGTGGTTAAGCGCACGGGCTATCTGGCCGCAACAGAGAAGGCGATCCCCGCCCTGAAGGGTCAACCGACTGCCGACACCTCTGAGTTGCAGACATTCCAGTTACAGGTGGACCGGTTCGGCACAACGGCCAAGGGGCTGACGGAAACACTGGAACGGCTGCGGAAAACCATCACCGAGATCAACAAGGCAGAAGTGAAGACACCCGAGACGTTGGTCGAGTCTCTCGACACCTTCACCCAACAAGTCGAGATCTTCCGCAACACGCCGTCGGTGCTGGCCCATATCCAGATCACAGCAGATGTCTGCCTAGCGGCGGCAGGGATCCCCGAGGTGGATGCGGGGATGCGGCACCTCGCCGATATGACCCGCTCAGACATTGCGCGGCACATCCTGAGTCGTAAGCCCCACGAACTGGTCGGCCGTCTCTCAAAACGGGGGGATGTGAGCGTCTTCTCTTTTGATGAGCCGATGGAGCCAGTGGCCCCACACGCCTATAGCAACCTAGTCGGCACACTGGCGGCGACCCGCATGGGGTCCGTTCTGCACGCAGTGCTCAAGCAATACACGCATCGTCCGGTCGCGGCGGTTGTCGTCTTGAGTGATGGCAACAACAACGCGGGAAAACCGCCACAGGCAGCGTTGCAACTTGCACGGGAACGCAAGATTCCGGTGTTCACAGTTGGCATTGGCGCGGCTGAGCCGCCACATGATGTTGCCATTGAGCGCGTATCGGCACCACGAACCGTGTTTGTGGATGATCGTTTGAGCCTGAACGTGGTGGTCGCCCGGCATGGCTATACGGACAAGCCGATTGTCATGACCGTGAAAAAGGGAACCAACGTCGTGGCAGAAGCCACGCTGGAGCCCGGCGAGGATGCGCGGGCCGTGATTGAGCTGCCCTTTGCCGAGTCGGAGAGCGGCATGCATGAGTATGAGGTCTCTGCAGCGCCCTTTGATGATGAAGCCCTCGCGCACAACAACTGCAAGACCTTCGCGGTTCGGGTGCTGGAGGATCGTATCAGAACACTGCTCGTTGATGAGTTTCCACGCTGGGAGAGTCGCTATGCCAGCATGGCGTTGAAGCGCGATAAGCGCGTAGACCTGACCACCATCTTCATCAGATCAACCTCGGACGGGGAGCTTCCGGTGGCAACGAATGCGGAAAGCACTGTCGGCAATGACTACCCAGCGAGTCGCGAAGACCTGTTTGGGTATGAGGTTCTGATTATCGGGGATGTGGACCCCGCCCATTTCACAACAAGGCAGCTTCAGGATCTTCAGGATTTCGTGCTGGTGCGAGGCGGAACCTTGATCACCATCGCGGGGCCGCATCACATGCCTTCGGCCTACTCGTCCACCCCGCTCTCCCGCGTCATCCCGCTGAAGCGCTTTGGTGCGCCGCACACCGCGGTGATCCCCTCCCCTCCTCCTGAAGGCCAGGCTCTCGGCCCGGCGCAGAGTGGCCGTTTTCCGCTGTCGCTCTCCGTGTCAGGTCGCCACGAAGATGCCGTTCAGATCGGCGCCTCGACCGAGGGCTCTGCCGACCTGTGGGCAGGGCTACCCAATCTACACTGGGTCCGCGAGGACACCTCCATGTCACGCGCGGCCATAACGCTTGCCGTGGCTGAATCAACGGCAGACTCCCTGCGCAAGGGCGGCGAACCGGTGATCGCCACGTCCTATGTCGGACTTGGTAAAACGCTATACATGGGCTCGGACGAGTTCTGGCGCTGGCGCTACCGCGCACGTTGGACCTACCATCACCGCTTCTGGGGGCAGATCCTGCTATGGGCCACCATGGGCCGAACCGCCGGAACCGATGCGAACGTGAAACTGATGGTGGACCGCCTAGCCTACGCTCCCGATGAGACCGTGCTGGTCCGCGCACGCATCCTTGATGACACAGGCGCACCGCTCCAGGCTGCAAATGCATCGGTCGATGTGCTCAATGAGGCGCGAGAACGCATCCGGGTCTTACCCCTGATGCCGCTTGAGAACTCCGGCGGCGAATACCGCGCACAACTTGTTGATCTACCCAAGGGCAAGTACACGGTACAGCCGCAGGTGCCACAATTCGCGGACCGCACGCTCGAGGCCAGCGTCACCTTCGACGTGCGCGATCTCCCGACCAGCGAGTACGTGGATCTCGCCCTCAACGAAACGGTGCTCGCTGCGATGTCGGATACCTATCTGCCCTTCGAGCGAGTGCTGGATCTCGTCGACAGCATCCCTGAAATTGCGTTCACCGAGGAACGCCGTAACGACCGCGAACTCTGGGATACGGCCTTCTTTATGATTCTCGTGGCCACACTGCTGGGACTCGAGTGGTGGTTACGGAAGAAACACAAACTGGTATAGCGGCAATAGGAACAGGCAACATGATTCATCGAAACCGAGAACAACGAATTCCGGACAGCCCACAGGAGGGGCATCTCCTCGCGCGGTTGCACGAGCTGGAGCACCGCTGGAAACAGGTCGCGTTTCTCCGCTCCGGGGGCTATTCCCTGCTCGTGACGATCGCGGTGCTCCTGCTGGGGTGTATCTTGGACTACACGCTGGCCCTATCCATTCTGCAGCGTCGCCTGCTGACCTTGGGCTGCTACCTCGCGACTTGCTCCTTCGCCTGGGGATTCTGGCTGCGTCCCTATTTTCGCCCGCTAACGCCGGAACAGATCGCCTGGCTGCTTGAGCGCGTGGTACCCGAGTTCAACGAGAAACTCATCTCAGCCGTTGAGCTCCGCGATGCCAAGGACGACAGCATCTCCATGGCGTTGGTGCAGCGCGTTCTGGCGGATGCAGAGGTTGACCTGCATCGTGTGAACCCCCTCACGACGTTCCCGTTCCGACGCAAGGACATCTTGCTGCCGGCCGTGGTCGGCCTGATCTTCCTGATAGCCCTCTGCGTGCCCTCCCTGAAATTGGGTCGCTTGGTGAAACGCGTCACCGTGCCGCTGGCGGGCGATGCCACAGTCGGGCGCATGGAGCTATCGCTCATCAAGCCCCTTGCCGGCGAATGGCCTGAAGGGGATGCCGTCGAATTTATCGTGCGCTGCTCAGACCCGACCGTCCGCAAAGTCGAACTATCACTAGAAGGACACCGCATCCGGCGGCACCTGATGGACTATAGCCAGCAGGACGGCCTCTTTCGGTACGTCCTGCCCCAGGCACAGGAGTCATTCGACTACTGGGTCTCCAGTGGCAAGGCACGCTCCAGCACCCATACCATCACCGTCTTGAAGCGCCCCTCGATACAGGCCTTTGAACTGCAGTATGAATTTCCAGCCTACACAGAACTGGTTGATGCGCACACCACCACGACCAGTGGTGACCTGCGGGGTCACGCCGGCACACAGGTGACGCTGACGATCAGGGCCTCCATGCCGCTGGTCGAGATGCGCATGGACTGGAATGGCGACTCCCAAGTGGTACCCCTCGATGTGACCGGAACCGAGGGATGTACGCAAATCCAGATCGAAACGAACACCACGTACACGCTGCACCTGCGCGGTGGTAACAACATGAGCAATCTGGGCTCGCTGAACTATGCGGTAACGGTCGTCCCTGACCAGCCACCGCGCGTGACACTCGAGCAACCCGCAAGCAACCTCTTTCTAGGAAATGGCGAGACACTCCCGCTCGTCTGGCATGCCTCCGATGACTTTGGGATCGAGACCCAAGAACTGCAATGCCGCGTGAACGGGCAGCAACGGGTGCTGGTACTCGATCCCGAGATCAATCGGTACGAGTGGAACACCGCAACCTTCGGGCTCATGCAGGGCGATGAGGTCGAATTCTTTGTCCGGGTGCACGACGCCCGTGCGCAGCAGGCCGAGACGCAGCACCGCACCATCTGGTTTACCCGTGGCGAACGCCTGCGCAAAGCCGGTCCCTTCATGATTACCGCACAGAAGCTGTCGTCAACACTGACATCACTCACCAACCGAATCGAACAGATTCACATGGCGCAGGATAAAGTGCTGAGGGGGCAGGATCATTCAACGGGGAGGGCTGCCGCCGACCTTGACCACAACCGCACCATGCTGACCCAGCACCGGGATCGGCTGGATGCCACGCTGCTCGCGGCAGAGGCACTGGCCGGGACATTGGTAACCTATGGGTTCTACCCGCGGAGCCGCACCTGCAGCGATCTCCTGCAGCGCACCTTCACCTTCAACCGGCAATTCGTATCGCGCGATCTGATAACCCCTCGCAAGCGAAAAGCGCTCAGCGCGATTGGCGAAATGCAAGACCTGACATGGCAGATGACCAAAGCCCTATTGCTGAAAGCCCGCGAGCAGGTTCCCTATATCGAAGTCTCCGAAGCGACCATGATGCTGAGCTTGAATGCCCCGGAGGAGGCGCACGCCCAGCGGGTCCGCGAGCGTCTCGCAGGACGCGCGGCACACATTGCAGAAGAGGTGGACTCACTGCTAACGATGGACTTCAAGATCAAACCTGGAAAACCGCGTGCCGGGCTGACCGGCCGGTACTACGCCGCTGAAACCACGTATGTCCGCGGCGCTCGCCAGCTTCAGTTGAAGCCGCAACACGAACGCGTAGACAGCACAATCAACCTTCCCAACGAGGCCGCCTTCGGGGTAGGCCCTGCGCCCTTCTCGGCCACGTGGTCCGGCTACATCAAAGCCAAGACCGCAGGCAACCACGTCTTCTTCGTTGCCTCTGCCGGCGCATCACGCCTCTACATTGATTCACGGCTTATCGTCAATAACGACGGGGACCATGGTCCTCAGGAACGTAACGGCAGAACCAATCTGCAACCCGGCATACACACGATTCACCTACTCTATGTCAACCAGACGCAAGCCCCGACCTTGGCCCTGCACTGGCAGCCCCCCGGAAAACCACGCACGCCTGTTCCGGCGGCCGTGCTGATGACCGGGCATGCGACGGGCGTAGATGTCAGTCTGCGCGCCCTGGAAACCGAGTTGGGCGTACGCGCAAATGATTTCCGAGAGCTGGATACCCTCGCCAAAGAGATGCGCAAGAGACTCAAATCAACCGAGGAGGGCCTCGAACAGCTCGCACAGGATCTCAAGCGGAATGAGGCTCCGAGCGACTGGGACCAGGTCGAGGCCATCGCAGAGGACCTTGCACGGCAGGCCGACGCCCCGACGGAAGCCGAGGCCACATCGGTGGATGCGGCCCAGGTGAAGGACGAGTTGCGCGATGCCGCCGAAGCGCTCAGTCATATTGCAGAAGAGGAAAACGCTGCTGCACTGGCCGATGTGGCAGGGGCGCTGGCACAACTGGAGCGTCAACACGAGCTGGAGGACGTAAAGGAAGAGGTCCGCGCAGCCCGCGCCAACGTGGAAGCCGCATTGACAGCCATCGACGACAAACAGGAACGCGGCGAGATCCTTGAGGATGCCGACGCGCAGGCCCTGACGAAAGCCGCCGAGCGACTTGCCGTGCTGAGGGAACGACCGCTCGATGACGGGGCCTTGCACGAGGTGCGCGAAACCAAGACCACCGATGCGCATTTGAAAAAAGCCGCAGACGCGTTGTCGCGCGCTTCAGCGGCCATTCAGGATAAGAAGCCCGAGGTGCTGGCCAGCGAAACAGAGAACGCCCGGCACGAAATGCGGCAAGCGGTCGACGCCATTGCGCAGCAAACGGCAAAGACCGATGCGGGTCGCGACTTGGCCGCGAAGAAGCTTGAGACGTACCACCAGAACGACTCGGAGAAATTGCCTCCCCTGAATGAGTCCATCGTCGAGGCGTACCAAGCGGTTCTTGAGCTGGATGCCACGGACCGCCCAGCCATAGGCGATGCGCACCGCAAGCTGACCGCCCTGGCAGAAGACATGGACGAGCTGGCACGTGAACTGGAGGACGAGGCGAAGCGCGAGGTAGCGTCCGAGGCGGGCGATATCGACGCAGCGCGCAATAAGCTGGCCGCAGCAGCCGCTCTAGATGCCGCGAATGATGCGCTTGTGCAACCTGCATGCGAGACTCTCGCGTCCGCCCTAGAGCATGAGCTCGACAAGGGACTGAAAGGTCGCAAGCGCAAAAAGGCGATAGAGGAGCACGAAGAGGCGTTTCAGCAAGACATCCGGGAAGCACGCAAAGCACTCGCGCAATCGAGCCGCGAGGTGCTTGATACTCAGAAACTGCTCAGCAGGTCCGAAGCGGCGGAACGCCGCGAGCTTCCGTCGGTCGAGTTGGCCGCGCTCAATGAAGAGCTGGACGCCGTGGCAGAGCGATTGCTCTCGCCGGAACTGGTGGTCACATTGGACCGCCTCGAAGGCGTACGCGAATCAAGAGAAGCAGTGACCGAACTTGCCGGGGAGGCCGCCCAGCTTGAGAAGCGGGCAAATACAGGGCAGGCGCACGAGCTGGCGAATTCAGTGGATGTGGTGATCAATCAACTCGACGACCTCAACGACACCCCCGGCATACCTGCGCCCCCTCCCGTGGATATTTCAGACCCGGTCGAGCAGCCACTGGCACCGAAGACGCTGGATTCCCTCAGCGACCAGATCGACGACGTCGAGGAAGCGCTTGCGACCGCACAGGCCGCGGCGTCACGTGCCAATGCCCTTCGTGCCGACGTCGAGACACACGAGATGGCTGCCGAACAACAACTCGATGCCATTGCCCCTGATGCATTGAGCGAATCTGACCGAAAGCGACTTGCCGACGTGCAGGATCGTTTCGACCCCCGGACCCCCGGCCAGAAGGCGCAGGACCTGCGAGCCATGGCAACAATGCCGGGCATCGAACCCAAACACAAAAAGCAGCTTGAAACAATAGCGACGGAGCTGCAAAGCGACGATGCACAGGAGCGCAAGGCGGCGACGTTTGAGAAGAACGCCGACAACAACGCGGCACAAGTCGCCCAACGTGCCGACGCCATGCAAAAGGCAGTAGCCGCAAGCGATAATGCACGGGCGGATGCCGTTCTGGACACCCTTGACGAGATGGCTGACAACGCCCTGATTGGCGAATACGAAGCCGCCCAAAAGAACCTGGACGCCATCAAGGCCGATCTTAATCTGCTGGCGCGTGGCGAGCACGCGATGCCCGAAGATGCGAACATCATTGCTGAGACCACGGAAGATGAAGCACCTAGCGAGTCGGCCGCAGATGCCCCCTCGGAGCCAACAATTGCTGGGCGGCTACAGGAGATGATGGCGTCGGCACCGCTGTTACGTGCAGCAGCAGACGATACACTACCCCTGCACGCTCGTGAGGGCCTGATTGAAGCTGCGAAGGCCGAGTTGCACCGTACGCCGGAGCAGAGAGCACCAGAAGCAGACTGGGCCAAACCGCTTGCCGCGCTCGCACAGCCACTGGCACGCGGCGACTTTGAAACCGCGCGTGAGCTCATGCGCGACAAGGCAGCCGATGCGTTCGAAAAGGCAGCCGCGATCGATGCCGCGACGATGAAGGATGTCCCACTGCTCCCGAAGTTTGCCGTAACCGCCCCGGCAGAAGAACGCCCTCCTCCCCTGCCCATGAACCAAACGGCCTTCGATGGCGCCGCTATGGCCGAGGCCCTGCATAACGAGAAGGCCTTGCAGCAGGCGGAACGTGGCAACTACGCCGAGGCGGCGAAGCAGATGCACGAGCAGGCGAAGGCATTGACCGAGCCCGAACACAAGGCCCTTGCAGAGGCCGCCGCCGAGCACTTCGAGGCGGCTGAAACAGCAAAAGGTGCGAAGACCGAGCGCGAAATCGTGGAAGGACTGCCAGAGGAAGCACAGAAAGCGCTCGATGATATCGAAGCACTAACGGCGGTCGCCGATCCCCTGGCGGCCAAAGAGCTTGCCGAGGCCGCCGACGCCATCGAGCAGCAGGACTACGCGGCGGCGGCCGAGCTGGTAGCCGCCGCATCGCTAGCCATAGATGATAGCCCTGCCGAAGCACTCGCGGTCGCAGATGCGCTCGAGGCGTTGGACGATGCTGTGTACGGGGATATGTCAGAGGAAGCCCGTGAGGCGGTCGCCTCTCTGAAAGTTGCATCCGACGAGATTCTTGAGGCCGCCCGCCGGGAAGATTATGGCGAGGCAGAGAAGCTAGCCAAGGCACAGGGCGAAGCGGAAGCGGCGAAACATCTCGCAGAGGCCGTGAACGCACAAGAAGAGGCACTGCCCGCCGCGGCACAGGAGGCAATCAAGGATCTTGAGGCCGCCCTGACTCATGCTGATCCGCAGCAACGCGACTCGATGGAAGCCGCTGTCGCCGCGGCGCGACATGGTGATTTGGAAGCGGCCGAGCAACATGCGCAGGCAGCGGCAACCCCACACCGGGAGGAAGCAGAGAGCGCTCTGGCGCTCGAGGAGGCAGCAGCCTATCGCAAGGACGACATCAAGCCGCTGGAAGACGCCTTAGTGGATGCGCGCGCAAACAAGTTTGGTCACGCCGCGAATGACGCCGCCCGGAGTGCTGAGGGGCAAGAAGCCGCGAGCGCCCTCCGGGATGCCGAAGAGCAGATGCAGACGGCGATGCAGGAAGCCATCTCAGATTCCGCTGCAGCCGAAAAGCCCCAGGCGGAAAATGCGCTCAAAACTGCCGCGCAGCAGGTCAAAGCCAACAACCTCGCCGCCGCAAACAATACCGCAAAACAGGCGGGCGATGCCGGCCAGGAAACTCGCGATGCGATTGCAAAAGCCGAGGATCTAGGCAAGCAAGCCGTCGAAACGCTTGAGGCCGCCCTGGAGCAAGCCAGCACGGAGAATGAGGCAGCAGACATCGCAAACCAGACACTTGATCAGGCCCGAGAAGCACTCGGGCAGGAAGCCAAATCTGGCAAGCGCCGACAGGCGCTGGAACAAGAGGCGGCGCAGGCACTTCAGCGCGCGGAAAAGGCGCTAACGGCAAGCAAGCTTGATGAAGCCGCGGAACAGGTAACCCAGGCATCAGAACTCGGGCAACAGCTAGACGATATTCCACACACAGGGCCCGCCGGTGATGCAGCGGCACAGCAACGCGCGACACTGACCGAGCTGCTGAAGACGGCGCAGGAAAGCCAAGCCCAAAGCGCAACCGCAGCCCAAGATGCAGCAGACACCGCAGCAACCGCAGCCCAAGATGCAGCGGCAACTGCAGCCACTGCAGCCGCAGATCAGCTCAAGGCGGCGGCCGAAATAGCGCAGGCAGGTGACCCGCAAGGGGCGGCGGCACAGGCCAAAGCAGCAGGTGAAGCGGGCCAAGATGCAACGGCGACCGCAGCCACTGCAGCCACTGCAGTCGCAGATCAGCTCAAGACGGCAGCCGAAATGGCGCAGGCAGGTGACCTGCAAGGGGCGGCGGCAAAGGCCAAAGCCGCAGGCGAAGCGGGCCAGGCCGCTGCTGACGCGTTGGAGCAGGCGACACAGGCGCGTAAAGATGCACAGGCTGCCGCGCACGCCGCTACGGCAGGCGCTTCCGCTGCAGCAAAGGAGGCCGCCGCTAATGCAGCCTCCGCCGCACAGCGCAAGTCCGTGATAGAGCAGGCCGCGAACCAGGCCCAGCAGGGCAAGGGCAACCTGTCGCAGGCGGCATTAACGGCGCGGCAGGCAGCAAAGGAATCTTATGCGGCGCTGACTGCTGCCAAGGCCTTCAAAGAGGCGCGAGAGGTCCTTGCACGCCAAGCGCAACAGCAGATGCCGACGGCCAGCAATCCGCAGCCTCCTACAGGGGAGATCCCAGTAGCCGCGACGAAAGATGTGGCGGATGCCATCACAAACCTTGAAGCGGCTGAAGCGGATCTCGCGCAGGGACAAGCGCAGGCCGAGACGACGGAGAATCTAGTGCAGGCCGCCGATGCGCTGGGGCAGGCGTCGCACGGCATGGCGCAGCAGGCCCTCGGAGAGATGTTAGCCGGGTTCGCCGCGCCGGCCCCGGATCAGGCCCCCTCGCCGGATGAATCCGAGGCAGCGCAAGATGCCAAGAATGCAGGGGGTGGCGGTGGAGGCGGCAGGATGGATCAGCAAAAGGATGAAGTCGAACTCCCCGAGGGTGGTGGTGACCTTGGTGATTCCTGGGAAGGTGTCGATGTGACGCTGGGAGCCGAGGACGCAAAACGCCGCAAGATGCAGTACAATGACTACTACCGAAAGGCGAGCCAGCGGTACCTGGAAGCCATTGCAAATGAGGCGAGTGAGGAAGAGTGATCAGTTGAAAAAGGGTGCAATGAAAAAATATATTTCCATGATATCAGTGGCACTGCTACTTGTGATGCGTCCCGCTGTGAGCTTCGGCGACACCGACAGTGAACATCTCGATCGCATTGCGGAGAAGGACAGCGTGAACGAGGCGGTCGACAAGGGGCTGACCTATCTCGTGAGCCAGCAGGATACAGTTACCGGAACGTTCAAGGGAAGCATGCCCAACACATACACCGCGCTATCCTGCATGGCACTGATGGCTTCCGGACACCTTCCGGGGCGGTCCCACTATGGTGAGAACCTGCGCCGCGGCATCCTGCACCTCGTGCGTGCCACCCAGTCCAACGAGGGTTACCTGGGGCAAGAAGGGAGCGCACGTATGTATGGCCACGGCATCTGTACCCTCGCCCTCTGCGAGGCCTACGGCATGATGGAGGAAGAGCGGGACAATGCACTGATCAAAGAGGCGCTGGAGCGCGCCATCAAAATCATCATCAATGCCCAGGCCACCACGGGGATCAAGCGGGGCGGGTGGCGCTACAATCCGAAACCGGGCGATGCCGACCTCTCCGTGACCGCATGGCAGATTTTGGCGCTGCGTGCCGCCCAGAATTGCCAGCTTGAGATTCCTGAGAAGACAATCACGGAAGCCGTCGACTACATTCGGCGCTCCTACACGCCCTCACACAAAGGCTTCTCATATTCACCCGGCGGATCAGTGTCACTGGCCATGCGTTCTGCTGGTGTGGTCTGCATGAATGCACTGGGGCTGACCAAAAACGACAAAGACAAAGCAATGATCCGCAGCGCAGCAGAGCCCCTCTTGAATCTTGACCCAAAGTCAGGCAGCCACTTCTACTACCAAACTTACTACGTCGCCACGGCCGCAAATATGGCGGGAGAAGATTACCGTGAGAACCTGCTGCCCAAGGTCGAATCCATCCTCATGGATCTGCAACTGCCCACCGGAGAATTCCGCAAGCACAGCGGCCATGAAGGCGGCGTCTACGCCACCGCCTTCAGTGTCATCTCCCTCTGCGTGCGCTACCAATTCCTGCCCATCTACCAGGAGTAGCGGGGACTCCCAGCAGTCTCGATTCTCATCACCTATCATTTTGGTAAGAACCTTGTAAACTCTATCCCAAAACACATTAACATTATTACCTTTATTGTCCATAGTCAGCTTTAGCAGAAGATTGTAAACTTGACTGCAAAGCCAAGATGACAGAAAAACAATAGATTATATATTGTACCCGAACATTTAATATGGGGCGATGATCTAAGAATATAGTGTCCGGCAGTCAACACCATACGTGCTAGTGCCCGTTATAATTATGATACGTTCGAATGGAGGAAGAACAATGCAATTTGGTGTGTGCGGCGACACGACCGTGGCTGCGGTCGCTTCTCGGGAATCATACGACTTCGCAGAATGGAGCGTCCCTGCCTTACTTAAGCCCAGGGAACCCGACAATGCATTCGAAGCGGCGTTGCATGCAGTAAAGGCCGTGAATATACTCTATCCGGTTGCCAACTGCTTTGTGCCCGGCGATCTCAAGATTACCGGACCCGACGTCGATAACTCGGCTCTACAGGCATACGTCACCATAGCCATGAAACGGGCGGAACGGGCTAGGGTTGAGGTCATCGTGTTCGGGTCGGGAGGGGCTCGGCGCATCCCTGAGGGATTCGACCCTCAGGTGGCCAACGAACAACTTGTCACGTTCTGCCGTATGGTCGCGCCTGTGGCTTACGACCATGGCGTCACCGTAGTCGTCGAGCCTTTGAATAAGGCAGAGTGTAACGTCCTCACCACGGTTGACGAATGCGCAAGGCTGGTCAACAAAGTTGCGCACCCGGGGATTCGCCTCTTGGTAGATGCATACCACCTGATGCGCGACAGCGATTCATACGAAGACATTGTGACCCACGGCGATCTCCTTGCTCACGTACATATTGCCACAGGGACGAACCGTTTTGCCCCGGGCGCTGAGCCTTGTGACTTTTCCCGGTTCTTCAGCGCCTTGGCCGAAGCACATTACACGGGAAGAATATCTATTGAAGCAACGCTCTCAAACCTAAAAACACAACTCCCTGCGGCGCTAACCGTCATGCGCGAGTTGTCAGGCCTCGGCGCTGATGATGTTTCGAACTAGGCCGCGGGAGAGGACTACGGTAGCGTTACGCCCCCAGGTTCACACATACAACATTCCATGACACTGTTGGCGAAGACCACGCCGAAGAGATGCTTGAGGAGGTCTCTCCCACTGGGTAGGGTAGTTGTTCGCCAAAGAAGGAAAACTATGAGAGACCGTGACCAAAGCATTTTACGAGAGTTGGCAGCTCAGTACGCCGATATCTGTGCGCGACCTGTACAGGACGAGCGTCGCGCACTTTGGCGACAACACAACAGCTTGAAACAGACACGGCCACTCATCTATGTCCGAGCATTTGCCTGGCATGAAATGCCACACTCGGAATGTCTCTGCGAAGAACAGTTCGCACGACAGTATGAGGACTTCTTCCGGAACCGCTTGTTCTGGCACGGATTGGGCGATGATTCCATTTTTGAACCGTGGGTCACTGTGCAGGCAACCAGAAAGTGTGAAGGATGGGGCGTCTCTGGCGCGCGCCATTTTGCCGATGAGCCGGGAGGATCGTTCAAGGTGGACTATCCGATCAAGGACCTGTCAGATATCCAGAATTTGCGGGCCCCATGGCATGAAGTTGACGAAGAGAGCACATCTGAGAATGCCGAACGGCTGTCGGAAGTTATTGGTGACATCATCACGATCAATATCGACCGCGGCCCAGCCTATCGGATGTGGACGGGTGACATTTCCACTGATCTAGGTTACCTGCGCGGAATCGAGCATTTTATGATGGACATGCTGGATGACCCCGAGGGCCTGAAACACCTGGTCAAATTCATGAGCGATGGCATACTAAAGACTCACGCTGAAGCCGAATCTGCAGGAGACTGGGGCCTGTGTGCTCACCAGAATCAGGCCATGCCGTATGCGGAAGAACTCGAGGATCCAGCCCCAAACATCAACGGCGTTAGGCGGAATCAACTGTGGGGGTACATGGCGGCTCAAGAATTGACGGCGGTCTCGCCAGCCATGCACGATGAATTCATGCTGCAGCATCAACTCCCGATTCTCAAGCAGTTCGGTCTCGTCGCTTACGGTTGTTGTGAAGATCTCACCAACAAGATAGATATCCTGCGGCAGATTCCAAACCTTCGCAGGATCGCCGTCTCGCCTTTCGCCAATGCCGCACGTTGCGCTGAACAAATTGGACGTGACTACGTTCTGAGCTACCGCCCCAGTCCAGCGGATATGGTCAGCTATGGTTTCGACCGTAACAGAATCCGCGCGATTCTCACCAGGGATCTTGACGCATGCAAAGATTGCCATGTGGACATAACGCTCAAGGATGTGGAAACCGTTGAGAAGGACCCCGAAAGGGTCAAGAACTGGGTCACGATAACTCGTGAAGTAATAGATGAAGTGTTTGGATAGGATTGAGCCTATCGTTTTTTCTTCCAGAACATAAAAGGTTTCTCAAAGCATGTGGCCTCAAGATCTTCCGCTTTGATCATCAGGAAGTGCTTTGCATCATTAATTCCCTTGTTGTAGGCAAGAGGAGCCAACTCTTTTGAAAAGAACTCCAAAACGAGGTCTGCTTGCAATTCACCGATGTCGGTTTCCATTTCTTCCTCAAAGAAACGCTGGATAGACCGAATCGCACTTGCTTTTTCCGCTTTTGAACATTTAATAGGCATAATTAATAAACCGGCCAGAGGCCCGGAGACCAGACGCAGTCTGGGGCTACAACTCAGTAATGGGGCGGAGTCTCTTCCATTGGCTCAAGCTTGTCGATCTCCGGGGAGGCGTCATCATCCAAACGCGCCGTGAGCGTCTTGATTTGCACATCCAGATGGTCGAGTTCCCCCTGTTGACGACAGACGACATCAGACAAATCTTGAATCGTCTTTTCCTGAAAGGCCATCGCCATTTCCATATCTGTCAAACGGGATTCATTCATAATCACTCCCCTGGCAACGGCTCATCTTCAACAAGGATCGTGAGATTCTCAACTTTCACGGGAACACCATGTTTCACGTTGGTAAGAACAGAGCGTAGCCCGGTTTCTTCGTTTGTGAGGGTGATACGCAACGGTGGTTGGACAACCGGCTCTACCTTGGCAACGCGTTCCGCAATTTGCCTTGGTGGAAGCAATACGCCCTTAAGACGATCAACAAAAACGGCCCCTTCACGGTTTTCCCCTCTCCCTTTATCACCATGGAATTGAAAACGCGTATTCGACGGTGTGTTTAGGAGCGTCCAGAAAACATCCGATTCCTGTTTGCAGTACATTGAGTTAAAGCTGATCCCGGTTTGAGGATCACGAATCGAAAAGCGGCTGAACCCCTTATTGCGGAGCCCGCGCCCTTTTGCTTCCACCATACCAGGATCTACGAGATACTCCCCAAGAATGGTGACCGAGCTGCGATCGTTAATTGCACCAATGGATGCTTTCAGATAAGCAGCCGTAAGCGCCTTTTTCTGCGCCCACCCCGCATGGGAAAACGTCATCATCAACATGATAAGCCAAAAAACAATGCGATTCATGTTACCTCCTTTTCTGCGGTGTCTATCGTCGAAACGAGACATTCATGGATCCGTCCTTAAGCTTCCGCTCCAGCATCTGGCGTAGCCATCCGCGAATAAGGACACGTATGGGTGGAGCCAAAAGAAGAAACCCGACGGTGTCGGTGATGAGGCCCGGCGTAATCAGCAACGCACCTGCGATTAAAATCATCATTCCATCAATCATCCGCGGGGCAGGCATGCGACCTTCAGCCAAATCGCGTTGAATCTGAAGCATGACCATAACGCCCTGAGCACGAGCCAACCAAGCGCCAATGAATCCAGTCATGACGACAATCAGAAGCGTTGTGCCAAAATCCAAAACGGCAGCAACCTTGAAAAGCAGCCACAACTCAACAATAGGAAGCAAAATAAATGCCATTAAAAGATAAGAAAACATCATAAGTCCTCTCGATAAGATCCCCCACTCGACCGTATCCGTATAGTGGAGGTGGCGCGCCCTCACGGCGCTTGATCTCTGGTGTGAACTGTAATCCGCACGTGCGATGCTGTAAACCCCAGATCTTATACAACAAAATCACACACCAGCGGAAGGTGGTCGGAATACGTAACATCAGGCATCCAGAAGCGGCGTAATTCGATGCCGGAGCTGTAGAAAATGAAGTCAAGTTGCCGCTTGGGGGCCCAGCTTGGAAACGAGGGAGCCCCTGCTGTGTTAGCATTTCTGAGTCCGGTTGCAGCCTGAAACAAGTCAATTTCGTGATCGCCCCACAAAGCGTTGAAATCCCCTGCCACGATATGCGGTTTCTTGGTTTTTTTCACCATCGAATAGAGCTCTTGAAGCTGGTGGTGACGAATCCTAAACTTGATGGACAAGTGCACCAGAAAGACGGTTAGATTCTCCATTCCCAACTCAATAACAAGCCGCTTAACCCCTTTCTCGAAATAGTGAAACTCCTCATGGGTAATGCTATTGCGTGTGAGAAAAGCATTCCCCTGTTGATTCATCAGAGGGATGCGATTCGCAAATGAGTCTTCGTGATACTTAGACATGTACGTATGGTAGTGCCCAAGATCACCCGCAATGGTTTCAGCCTGATTCTTGCGATGAGATCGAAAAGAACCCGCATCCACTTCAACGAGTCCCGCAATATCGGGATCGAGCGATTGGATGTGTTTGCTAATCTCGCCGAGGCGACTATTTGTTCTGCGTAGATAGCCCATCCAAGGGAGCTGAAATCCACCCCCTGTTCCATAACGAATATTATAAAGCATAAACCGCATAATACATTTTCACCCTAATGAGGGTAACCCCCAATTCCAATAGCGCCAATTCATTCCAGACGTTACCCATGTGGGAAACGGTCTCAGATACTCCACTTCATCTGGAAACTCAAGACATCAGCCGACCCCTTGTTCTCCCCAGCGAGGTTGTCGCCTGACCGCTATGCTCCATGAGTGCAACCCCAGCCCCAAATGCGGTTCCACCCAAAACGAAAGAGCCCAATGCCAAAAGTCCTGCCACAGTATTCGTGATACGCTGTTTCATACGTATTGACCTCCTCTGGTTTCAGACCTATCATTGACACAAGGTTTGTGATCAGAATTTTGTCACTAATGCAAAGAGGGTTGCAAGCACGATCTGGAAACAACAGGAGCGCGGCCGATGCCAAGCACAATTAGGGAACTCTTTCTAGAAAGCATTCTATCATAACAATCCCCTATATTCTTGAGTACCTGTCACTTGGCTACAAAACACAAAATGAAACCTTCGAGAAAACCTCAACCAGTAAAGTAAAACGCTATCTCTACGCCATAACCCCCACGGAGGTCTAAAACTGACCATGCCACGTAATCCAAATTTTTCATCAACCATGCGCATTGACTTGACGCCAAGCGGCAATGAGCTTGCCCCCTTCAGCAGCAGTGCGCGAAAACCAAAACCTCGCATTCACAAAGGCAAGCGAAGCACATCCACCACCACCGAACACCTCGGCAGCGCTGATTTCCGACAGCTCCTGCAAAGTGTCTACGATGCCGCCTTCATCACCAACCTGGACGGAAAGATCATCAGTGGCAACGAACGCGCCGTTCAGTTTTTTCAATACAAAGACACGCAGTTTTCCACTCTACACATCACCGCCCTGCTCGCCGGTTCCGATGAACTGCTTATGACCACAATCTGCGAGAGTCTTCAGAATGACCGCTTCATTCTGATCCAAGCCTACTGCGCACGCGCGGACGAAAGCGTGTTTCCAGCCGAGGTCTCCGTCAACCTGATTCGCATCTCAGACAAGGACTACCTCACTTTCTTTATTCGCGATGTCACGCTTCGAAAAGAGGCAGAAGACCGCCTGCGTACAGGCCACGCCGCCATCCAAAACTCCGGCAATGGCATTGCCATCACCGATACCGATGCAACCCTTCAATATTATAACCCCGCCATGGCGGCACTGCTCGGTGCAGAGGATTATGATCAAATTGAAGAAGCCAACATTACCTCTTTTCTGAACGATGCCAGCATTGGTGATAGCATTGTCCAAGCCGTTTCAAGCGGACAGATATGGAGTGGTGAACTCGAAATGATCTGCCTGAATGACACCACCCTCTTTGTGCAGGCCTCCGTGGCTCCCAACACAAACGCCGATGGCGAGGTTGTGGGGATGGTATGGTCACTGCTAGATATCAGCGACCAAAAGCGTGCCCAGCAAGAGCTCATGGAGCATAACACACAAATGGAAGAAGACCTGAGTCTTGCGCGTGAATTTCAACAGGCCTTTATTCAACGTGACTATCCCGTATTTCCTCCGGGGGTGAGTCCCGAGGAGTCTATACTAGAGCTGGGACACATCTATCTTCCCAGTGGTGCTGTCGGCGGGGACTTCTTTGAAATCTTTGCGGTATCGGAAAACCGCGTCGGCGTCTTCCTCTCAGATGTGATGGGCCACGGTGTTCGTTCCGCACTTGTTGTGGCCACGATTCGAGGGCTAATCGAGGAACTCGGTCCAGAACGGCATGATCCCTCCGCATTTCTGTCCCATATGAACCGCGACCTAACGCGCATCATCAAACACCATGGCCACGTCACATTTGCCTCCGCCTTTTACATGGTGCTGGATCTCACAAACGGCAATATCGTCTTCTCAAGCGCAGGACATCCTTCACCCTTTGTGATGACGGTCAAATCGCAGACTGTTGATTTTCTGGAACCAGAAGCCGGTAAGCAAGGCCCGGCCTTGGGAATCTTCGGCTCCACTGTATACGAAGCAACAACCCGCACCATTGCCCCGGGCGACAGCATCATGCTCTACACTGACGGCATCTTTGAAGCCGAGTGTACCGAGAACTGCGAGAACTTCGAAATTGAGCGAATGGCCGCCACCCTTGAAGCAAACTTAACTGCAAGGCCAACAGAACTCGTCAACTTGCTGCTGGATCGCGCGCAGGAATTTTGTTGTCGCAAGGACTTTGATGATGACGTATGCCTTGTTGGACTCAAATTCCGAGAGCACTTAACGGATGCAACCGGGGGCTGGGCGGCAGACTGATGGCGTTGAAAACAGGGAGCACAGCTTGCAGAAAATAGAATGGAATGAATCACTTTCGGTTGGCGTGGAGCTAATAGACAGTCAACACAAAATGTGGATAGAGCGTTTCAATCGCGTGGCCAAGGCCATTGAAGCTCACCACGGAGCTGAAAAGGTCTCAAATACACTCGGCTTCCTCGTCGACTACACGGATGAACACTTTGCCACAGAAGAAGCCCGTATGGCGGAAACCCACTATCCAGATGCAGACGCACACAAAGCAAAACATGAAGCCCTTCGCGAAACACTCGACGGCCTTGTTCAGGACTTCCGGGAAGATGGCCCAACCGAAGCTCTCGCGATTGCCGTCGACACATTCCTCGGAAACTGGCTGATCACACACATTCACGAAGTCGACAGCAAATTAGGCACATTTCTGGCGGCACTGTAAACCCGGAAGTCAGAGGTCAGAGGTCGGAGGTCGGGGTCCCGTCCTGAAATAGGTTGTCACTTATGGCAGAGGGAAAACGTGAATACCGATGGAGTTAACGGCAAAGATGACGAAATGGTTAGGGGCGATAGAGTTCTCGAGGCAGTTCACGGTGTAAGGATGCAGATGGATATGGTGTCTATATCGACAACTTTGCCGTAAACTGCTTTGAAACTAACTACACCGTACACTTTGCCGAGTTATGTTGCGCACAGCATAACTCAGCAAGGTACACGAGGTAGTTCTTTGGTAAGTAGGCTCATATTTCCATATGTCCCTAATCGGGATTCCCATCTCCGCACTAGCCCCAGACTGCGCCTAGGCTTCCGGGGCGAGGGCGCCCCAGCTCTATTATTGCAAAACAGGTCATTTAGAAATAATGGAGGTGGCCCGCCCCCGGGCCGCAAGTTTCCAGGCCTTCAGCCCGGCCCGCCTGACGGGCAGGAATACGTCATACTATGACGCACTACAACAGGTGTTGCATCTCCGACAATCCAGATTGGATTGCAGCAATGCAGGCGCGTGCCCACACGCCGCTCTGCAGGTGCGATTTAAAATTACTCCGTCTCGGTTGCTTCTGGCAGCAAAACGGAGATTGCCATGCGGTTGGTGTTGAGGATCGAGACCGCGGCTTCGCGGACGGTCTCAATAGTCTGCGCGGTGATGCGATCTGCTAGACCAAAAGCATGGTCGTATCCCAAGCCGTAGAGTTCGTTAAGGCCACAACTCAATGCCACGCTCATGTTGTCCTGCTGCTGCATTTCATAATCGGCAATGATCCGACTCTTGGCACGCGACAACTCCGCTTCCCGCAAACCTTCTGTCGTCACACGCTCAATTTCTTCAAGATACAGCGCCTCCACTTCCGCAGCCGCTTCACGTCGAGTTCCGGCGTAAATCACAAATATGCCAGGGTCCACGCCAGGGTGCTGATACGCCCCAACGAAGTAGGCAAGGCCACGCTCATCGCGCACCGATATGGCAAGATCCGAGGAGAGTCCGCTCATAGCCGTTTGCAGCACATTGAGGGCATCGGTACGCGGATCAAAGATCGACACGGCGGGAAAGCCTGCCAGTACGATTGCTTGCTGACGGGGCTCTTCCTGCTCAATGCGGATCGGAAGCTTGGCAGCTTCAACCTTGAACGTTGCATTGGCAAGAGCCCCTTCTGGCACATCTGCAAAAGCCGCATTCGCCAATGCCCTAGCATCTGCAACTGAGATATCACCAAAAAGCGAAACCACGAGATTTCCTCGAGTCATGAGTTTGCGGTGATGCGCCTGAATCTGCTCGCGAGTCAGATTTTCGACAGACGTGCGCGTCCCGTGCTGATCCCATTGATAGGGATGCCCGGCAAAGATTGCTTCGCGCAATTTCTGCTGAGCCAGAAACAACGGCTGCTCTTCCTGGCGTTGAATTGTCGCAATCTGAAGTGTGCGCTCCTTCTCAATTTCACCCTCAGGAAAGGTAGAATTCACAAGGCAGTCGACAATAAGTTCAGAGATCACATCTACATCGCTCGACAAACATTTTGCCCGAAGACCAAATCCATTATACCCCGAATAGGGCGAAAGGCTCGCACCAAGTGCTTCAACCGTCTCGGCAATGGCTTCACACGAGCGAGAGGGCGTGCCGCTCAACAATAACTCTGACATCATGGCCGTCAGACCCACATTGGTTTCGTTCTCAGAAAGCAGTCCGCCACGCAGCGCAACGGTGAGGTACACAAATGGAAGCTTGTGATCCTCTTTAGTAATTAGTCGAATGCCGTTATCCAACACCACACGCTGTGGTTTCTCGCTAGTCACATCGACGACAGCGGCATCAGTCGCCACCTCCGCACTCTCCGGGGTCAACAGCGCAATACTGCGAGCATTGTCATCCAGATAACAGTTGGCAACACGCTGCAAAACCTCAGGTGTGATCGCCTGCAACTGGCGAATATAGGTCTCACCAAAGCGGGGATCCCCAGCATAAAACTGACCGGAACCATAACTAGACGCCTGACCCTGCATTGTGGAAAGCGCGGAAAGCTCTCCGGTTAAAACCGCGCGCACCGCCTTCTCTATTTCTGCGTTTGTGAATGCAACCGTGCGCAAAGATTCAACTTCGCGGCTTATCGCCTCAATCAGTTTCGCTTCCTTCTTGGGATCAAACGTCGCACTAATTCCAAAAAGCCCTGGTTCGCCTGGTGTGTAGGACCAAACCTGCACTTCATGTGCCAGGCGTTGCTCCTCAACCAGCGACTTTACAAAGCGAGACGAGCGCCCCTGACCCGCAATGTTTGACAACACGTCCAGCGCCGCTGCATCAGGATGATCCAGCGATACGGCATGGTACGCCCACGTCAAACGCGACACCCCGAAGGGGCCTGTTTCACGCTCGATGCGCGGTGAAATCTGACGCGGCTCAGCGGGCAGCAAAACGGGAGCACGACGACGTCGAATGAATGGCGCAAAGGTTTCCTCAATAACCGGCCTGACTTCAGCGCGATCAATGTCTCCCACAATCACCAAAAACATGTTGTCGGATACATAATGACGATCAAAAAAGGTGACCAGATCATCACGAGTAATTGTCTTGAAGACATTTTCATAACCAATCACCGGAATGCGGTAAGGGTGCTTCTGGTATGCCGTACGCCAGAGAAGTTTATTCATAACGCGACCAGGATCATCTTCGCCCATCGCAAACTCACGAAGGATAACGTTTTGTTCCTGCTCCCACTCCTCTGCCGGAAAATCGGCGTGCATGACAGAATCGGCAAGCGCATCAAATCCAACGCGCCAGTGGCGCGAGGGAAGATCCGTATGAAAAACCACACGATCCAGTGTGGTATACGCATTGATGCGACCGCCGGCATCATTGATTTCGCGTGTTATATCGCCAGGAGCGCGCGTGGGAGTTCCCTTGAAGATCATGTGTTCAATAGCATGCGACAACCCCGCCCCCAGATACTCCTCTTCGTGGATAGATCCCGTGCCTACCCAAATCTGAACCGATACAACTGGAGCTGTGTGGTCCTCCTTGAGGAGGCAAACCATCCCGTTGGGAAGCGTAAATGAATCAAGACGATCATTGGCCGCCTTAAGTGTGGACAACGTATTTTCGAACACCGTTTTATCTCCCGCCTGTAATGTGATGGCTATACTCAAAATTCCGCAGACAATAGGTAACATCTTTTTTATCATGATCGTTTCCTGGGGTGCTTCCGCGATTTCGCGGGTTCCGTTTCAGAAGCCGTTTTAGGAAGAAACGGCTTTGCAAAAGCATCGCGAAAGTCATACCCCCCCTTGAAGTCCTCGCTCTTATCCTCGTCGGTTTTCCCAAACTCACCGGATTGGACGAGATTGAATACAACGTTGCCCACATCTTCACTTTTCTCAATTCCCCAGTCATTGATAACTTTCAATGCCATTGGGCCAAACTCTTCAAGCGCATAGCGGCGAAGCCCTTCAAGAAGCTCCTGACCGGATACATGCCGGGAAGATCCTGCTTCCGGTTTCTGCAGCATCTTGATCGTGTAGTCCAGGGCCTCCCGAATAAAGATATAGGCCTCAACATCATAGCGGGGATCTTTCTCGCAGATCCGTTTAACAACTTCCATAAAGGCGGTTTCACGCATGGGCATTCCAAAGGGTTAGGGGTTCAGGGTGCTGAGTTCCGGGTTTGGGATTCAGATTCGGGATCAAGAGATGCAACGGCGGCGTTCAATGCTCCGCCAAGTTCAATCATAGCATCCATAGAGTCATAGTCCTTATGATTCCAATTCCAATGATGGCCATCGTCTTTGAAACGCGGAATGACATGAAAGTGAAGATGAGGAACGACCTGTCCGGCTGCAGCACCATTTGCCTGATGCACATTCACGCCATCTGCACCCAATACATCCATCTGAGCTTGTGCCACACGCTTCACCACTGCCATACAGCGGCACAGCACCTCAACAGGCGTTTCGGTAATGGGATCATGGTGTGCTTTCGGAATCACAAGGGTGTGTCCCTCTATCAGAGGACTGATATCCATAAACGCCAACGTGTCCGCGTCCTCATAAACCTGAGTTGAAGGAATCTCCCCCGCCACGATCTTACAGAAAATGCAATCATCACTCATTATAGATACCCTTTCGTATATATAGCGGGTTCCGTCAAGCGTATCGAGGGTCTTGACGCCTATATATTCTGCCTGTCAATGGGTTACGACGCATTTGCCGTTCTCCCTCTGCTTTCCACACTTCAGCGCACTCTTACTCGCCCCCCCCTTTACTCGGATACCCTTAATCGCCTCACTTCGTCCGCCTGTGGAGGGGAGCAGGTTCGGTTAAGAGTATCCGAGTAAAAGTTGGGTTTAAGTGTGGGAGCCAGTGTCTCCTCGTTCTCCGTTCTCATCGCCCGTTCTCGTCAACCGATCTCCGTTCTTATTGCTTTTCAAAAACCTTTTAACACTACCCCTTATCCTAGCCACCAGCGTACGACCACACCTAGCAGAAAGATGCCTAAGACCACCAGAAGGGCGAGGCGCTCCTGACGCGTGAGATGAAACCATGAACGACCTACGCGCCGCAGCCCGCGCCAGATAAACCCAAACGTGCTTCTCTCTGCCGGTGCCCGACTCATGAAACCGCAATATTTACAAGGCGACCGGGAATGATAATGACCTTACGAATGGTCTTTCCTTCAAGCCACTTCTGTACACCGGCATCCGCCTTAGCCGCCGCCTCAACAGCCGCCTGATCCGCATCCGGCGTAATCGTCAATCGCCCACGAACCTTTCCGTTAACCTGCACCGGAATCACAAGCTGCTCCTCTTTGGCTACCTCCACATCTGCCTCAGGCCAGCCGCTAGCAAAAATGCTTTTCGAGTGCCCCAGACGTTCCCAAAGCTCTTCGGCAAAATGCGGAACAATCGGGGAGAGTACCTTGAGAACAATTTCAATCACTTCGCGCTGGATCGCAGGATGAACATCGCCTTTAGCGTTACGCAGTTGATGCAGCAGCTCGTTGCACCGGGCAATGGCTGTATTGAACTGGAAGCCCCCCTCTATGGCGTCGGTCACGCGCATAATGCACTGGTGCGCCTTGCGTCGCAGCGCACGGTTTGTCGGATCCAGCGCTACAGGAATCTCGGTTCCAACCGGCGCCATATTGTCCAGCGCAGTCAAGACCAAATCCCAAAGACGATTCAACATACGCCAAGCCCCGTTGATGCCGGTCTCACTCCAAATCTGCATTTTGTCAGGCGGGGCATCGGAAACCATATTGAGTCGGACCGTGTCGGTCCCAAAGTTGTCAAACATCTGATCCGGATCAACCACATTGAACTTTGATTTGCTGATCTTCGTCATTTCCGATCGCACCAGGGCACCGCAATGTGCACATTTGCCGTCGCGTATGGCATCTCCCTCGCGCTTGCCATCGACAACCTCATCCTCATGCAACCATTTGTGCTCGTCACAGTAGTAGGCCGTTTTGCAAACCATGCCCTGACAGAATAGGTGTTTAAAGGGTTCTTCAAAATCAACCAAGCCCATGTCGTGCAGCACCATCGTGAAGAAGCGTGCATAAATAAGGTGCATCGTGGCGTGCTCAATGCCGCCAATGTATTGATCGACCGGCATCAGAGCATTGACAATATCTGAATCGAATGGCTTTGCTTCATTGTGCGGATCGCAGTAACGCAGAAAATACCAACTCGAGTCCACAAAGGTATCCATGGTGTCGGTTTCACGCTTTGCCGGTTTACCACAGATCGGGCAGGTGCAATTGACAAAATCCTCACAAGCGGCCAATGGATTGCCATGGCCCTCCCTAAACACAACGTCAGTAGGAAGTCGCACAGGCAGGTCACTCTCAGGAACCGGAACAATACCACAATCGTCACAATAGATAATAGGAATTGGGGCTCCCCAATAGCGTTGGCGGCTTATCAACCAGTCCCGCAAGCGGTAATTGATCGTACCTTCGCCATTCCCTGCTTTGGCCAACCATGCAATGATGTCACTCATGGCTTCGCGGTTATTGCGCCCATCAAAGGGGCCAGAGTTAACCATCGTGCCGGGATCAACATAAGCTTCCGTCATCGTTTCCGGATCCAGCAGCTCTCCATCGCGCTGAATGACGACCTTGATTGGAATGTCGTACTTACGAGCCACTTCAAAATCACGTTGATCATGAGCAGGAACGGCCATTACAGCTCCGGTTCCGTATGTCATTAATGCAAAATTGGCGACCCAAAGCGGAACGTCTTCCCCATTAACGGGGTTGATGACATAGAAGCCCGTCCACACGCCCACCTTTTCGCGATCAGCAATATCCCGCGCACTGGTGCTCTGCTGACGCATTTTTCGCACCGCCGACATCACGCGCTCCTCGTGCTCGGTGCCGGTAACAAGTTTTTCAATCAGCGGGTGTTCAGGGGCCAAACTCATAAAGGTGACACCAAAGAGCGTATCAGGGCGGGTCGTAAAGACGGAAAGCGCATCGCCAGACTCTTTGACCGTGAAATCAACGCGCGCGCCTTCGGAACGACCAATCCACTCCTCCTGCATCGCCAGCACGGAGTCCGGCCAGTTTCCGCGTAGAGTGTCGTGCCCATCAAGCAACCGCTGAGCATAGTTACTCATTTTGAAGAACCACTGCGACATATCCTTCTGTTCCACCATCGTGGCGCAGCGTTCACAGGCACCATCATGCACCTGCTCATTGGCAAGCACGGTCTCGCAAGAGCTGCACCAGTTCACAGGAGCAACCTTTTTTACGGCAAGGTTGTTCTTGTAGAACTGCAGAAAGAACCACTGGGTCCAGCGATAATAGTCCGGATGACTGGTGGCCAACTCGCGATCCCAATCATACCCCCACCCCGCGCGTTGCATCTGCTCTGTCATCTTGCCGATATTCTTGTCGGTAAACCCGTGGGGATGCGTTCCGGTCCGGATGGCGGCATTCTCGGCGGGCAAACCAAAGCTATCCCAGCCCATTGGAGTAAGTGGCGTATGCCCCTGAAGAATCTGGTAGCGCGTGATCACATCGCCCAAGGTGTAGTTGATCACGTGTCCCATGTGAAGTACGCCCGAGGGATACGGAAACATGGTGAGACAATAGAACGTATTGTCCAGCTTCTCGGGATCCGCAACAAAAAGCTGCTCATCACGCCAACGCGACTGCCATTTGGGTTCAACGGTATGAAAGGGATATTTCTCGTGCATGGTGTATGTGCTTCCCGTTTTTTTGGTCATGTCTCAAATTCAGTGGGATTCGCGTTATGTGGAATTGGCGGACAGCATGATGCTACGCATGTACGGCTGGCTAAGGGCCGCAAAACGTATTCGCATCCCAGTGTCCTTCAAGGACATCTCCATCGTGTTTCATGTACTTTCCCAAACCCCACATGCGATCCTTCTGCCATTGGCCTTCGTAAGCATCTCCGTTCTCGAAAACAAAAGATCCGTACCCCTTCTCAAAAGAACCCTCATCCCAAGTTCCCGAGAGTTTGGCGCCATCCGCAAACGTATAGGTGCCCTCGCCATGCATCAGGCCGTGCTTCCACTCGCCCACATATTTTTCCCCATCGGGAAACTTCTGTACACCTTTGCCGTGACGCTTTCCGCGCGACCACTCGCCCTCGTATTTCTCCCCATCGCGATAGGTTAAAACGCCTTGGCCATCCATTACATTCTTCTTCCAACGCCCATTATATACAGCGCCATCTGCCAGTGTTTCAGTGCGGATTGCCGGTTTCGGTTTCCCAGCAACACGATTAGAACCCACTTTGGCAACACGGGGGATGGGCTTTGGCTTTTCCTGAGAAGCAGACGCCTCAACCAGAGATTGCGTCTGATCGTGTTCACGCCGTTTTGCAATCAACGCCTCAAACCGCTTACGCCCCTCTTTACTCTTAACCCAATAAAACGGTGTAGCTCCATTATCCGCTTTTGCAAAAATATCAGCCCCCGCCAAAACCAAAACTTTCATTGTCTCATAGGCCTCTTCGCGCACGGCCCAGTGCAGCGGGGTAGATCCATCCAATGCCTTGGCATCAATCTCAGCATTAGCACCCAACAAAATCTCAGTCGCATCGTGGCCATTACCGATTGCGGCCCAGTGCAGCGGAGTGTATCCCTTCGACGTCTTTGCTTCAATATTCGCGCCATGCTTGATCAGCAAGGCAGCAATCTCAACCATATTGCGCCGTGCCGTCCAATGCAACGGAGTGGATCCATTGCTAGCTTGCGCATCAATATCAGCACCGTTCTTAAGCAACACATCCACCACTGTCGGCAGATCATAAAGGGCTGCCCAATGCAACGGCGTTGATGCCCCTTTGTCACGTTCATTGGTGTGCAATGCTGGATCTGTAGCCAATAGCTGTAGAGCCTTCTCGACGTCGCGAGCCTTGATCGCATCGTGAATCTCTCCGGCACAAACATGGGCAGAAGCGAGGACAATAAACACGACACCACAAACGAGCCATCGAACAACCATGTTCTTCATACAGAAAATCCTGTTGGATATGCAATTACATCACAAAGAGCTCAGAATACTAAGAGTTTGAGGGTTGTAATGCAACCCAAACGCTACATATCGTAAAGCGTGTCGTCACGCCGGGCCGCCCCACGATGCTTGCCGCGCTTGCCATTAGGCTTCTTCCCCTTCTGGACCGCCACAACAAAGGGATCCTCATCATCCAGCGCTCCACCCATCTCCGCCTCAATCGCTTCTGGATCCTCGCCGGACTCCATCCGTTGTAGCGCCTGCTCGATTCCCTCATTGAAATCCATACCCGCCATCTTCGAAAACTTGCGCATCAATTGAGCCGCCGCACGTGGATCCTCTTCATTCATCGCACCCGCTTCTGATGCCAACGCCTCAATCGCACTCTCCATCTTGCTCTCATCTATGGGAAGATCCCCCATACCATCGTCTTCCCGCCCCCCGCTGCTGGCGGAAAAAAGGGAGACTTGCCGCTGTAGTTTTTGCTTTTTGCAGTGTGGACACATCGGTTGCTTAGCGATATTCACCGAATGCGAGAAGAAGCTCATCAACACATGGCAGTCTGGACAGTAGAACTCGTAAATGGGCATCAAGCCTCCTTATTTAGAATCGACGACGACCTCTTCAACAAGATCCGCAAGCCGCAATGCGCCATCTCCCACTGCAACCCCCTTCAATCTAGAGCGCATGTCTTCCATTACACCGGGGGTTTTAATCAGATTTCCCAGATAGCCGGTCAGCCACTCAACGGTCATATCCTGCTGGGGATGCATCGCCATTCCACCCGACACAGCCATAGCCATAGCATTCAGGAACTGATGATTCCGAGCCGACGTCGGCAACGGGATCAACAATGCCGGAACACCACAGACGGCAAGCTCTGTACAGGTCGCTGCTCCTGCACGCGCAATCGCAAAATCAACACCGGCATAAATGCTCGCCATATCGCTTGCAAATGCATGAACGTCAGCCGCAACCCCGTTAGCCTGATACTGCGCTTCAACAACCGTCGCATCATGCACGCCGGCCAGATGTGTTATATGCACAGGAAGTCCCCGCTCACACAGCTGCTTCGCCACCACAGGCAGCACCTCATTGAGCACATGCGCCCCCTGACTTCCTCCCATCACCAACAAGCGGAAACAGGAGTCCTGCAAATGCACAACCTGTTGAAGCACGCTGCGAAGCGGAAAACCCGTGAATACAATCTTCTGAGCATCCAAATGCTGTTCAGCAGCCTGAAAGGCGATTCCAATACGGGAAGCAAAACAGGAAAGAAATGAAATGGCCCGTCCCGGAACGGCATTCGCCTCGTGCAACACAATGGGAATACCACAAACCCGAGCGGCAATAACGGGCCCCACCGAGGCATAGCTTCCCATGGCAAGAACAACATCGGGACGTTCACGACGCATCAGCCGCCACGATGCCCAAACGGCAGCGCCAAGGCGCAGCACAACACCAATTGAGCGCAACGAGAACCCCAACGGAAACCCCGCAGCACGAATTAAGGTGATTTCACCCTCCCACCCATCCACCGAAGCCGCCTCAACATCCCGGCCAGCCAACCAAAGCGCCACCAAATGCCCCCGCGTCTGGAGCTCCTGCGCCGTCGCCAAACCCGGAAAAATATGCCCCCCGGTACCCCCACATGCCACACAAATCTTCATGGCGCCCACCATACGAATACCGAGTATGGGTTGCAAGAGAAAGACCTTGTCCTTTCTGTAGCCCAAACGTATCCTCTTTGTAGATACAGGAGGTTAATAATGCAGACAAAAATTCAGAAGTGGGGAAACAGCTTGGCGGTCCGTAT
Organism: uncultured Victivallales bacterium; assembly: GCA_964576795.1. Taxonomy (GTDB): domain Bacteria; phylum Verrucomicrobiota; class Kiritimatiellia; order UBA8416; family UBA8416; genus JABGOW01. The sequence continues at coordinate 385 of CAZNWT010000043.1, read as the reverse complement.
CCCGAGGGCATTCGTAAAGGAAGCACACGTTGCGTATGGAACAACCGTCGATCTTTCCGTTGATGACGGAAAGATCGTTATTGATCCACATTCCGAGCCCGAGTATCGACTCGAGGAGTTGCTTGGCGGTATCACCAAACAGAACCTTCATGCAGAGGTCGCGACAGGCGACACGGTCGGACGGGAGATGTGGTGATGCCACCTTATTGTCCGAAACGAGGGGATGTGGTCTGGATCTCGTTCACTCCCCAAGCGGGACACGAGCAGACCGGGCACCGACCTGCCCTTGTCCTGTCTCCGCAGTCCTACAATCTAAAGGTTGGACTCGCCATGTACAGCGACAATTACATTTCCCGTCTAGCGACAATTAGACTTCCCGTCTGAA